>CAMTPH010000018.1 GCA_947074345.1 uncultured Bacteroides sp.
TAATTGGTTGTCCTAAAACAATTGATGGTGACTTGAAAAACGAAATGATTGAAACATCTTTTGGTTTTGATACAGCATGTAAAGTATACTCAGAAGTTATTGGTAACATTCAACGTGACTGTAATTCTGCTCGTAAATACTGGCACTTTATTAAATTAATGGGTCGTTCTGCTTCTCATATTGCGCTTGAATGTGCTTTGCAAGTTCAACCTAACTACTGTATTATTTCTGAAGAAGTTGAAGCAAGAGATTTGTCTTTAGATGATGTAGTAACTGAAATTGCTCAAGTCGTAGCTAATCGCGCTGCTGATGGACATAACTTCGGTACAGTATTGATTCCTGAAGGATTGGTTGAATTCATTCCTGCAATGAAAAGATTGATCTCTGAATTGAATGACTTCTTAGCATCTAATGCAGAAGAATTCGCTCACATTAAGAAATCTCACCAACGCGAATATATCATCAGCAAACTATCTCCTGCTAATGCAGAAGTATATGCTAGTCTTCCAGAAAGTGTTGCTCGTCAGTTAACTCTTGATCGTGACCCTCATGGTAATGTACAAGTTTCTTTGATTGAAACTGAGAAGTTATTGTCTGAAATGATTGGCACTAAATTGGCTGCTATGCAAGCTGAAGGCAAATACAATGGTAAATTTGCTGCTCAACACCACTTCTTTGGATATGAAGGTCGTTGTGCTGCTCCATCAAACTACGATGCAGATTACTGTTATTCATTAGGATATACAGCATCTATGTTGATCGCTGATGGCAAAACTGGATATATGTCATCTGTACGTAATACTACTGCTCCTGCTGAACAATGGATTGCAGGTGGTGTACCTATTACAATGATGATGAACATGGAACGTCGTCATGGTGAAATGAAACCAGTTATTCAAAAAGCATTGGTTAAGCTTGATGGTGCTCCATTCAAAACATTTGCATCTAAACGCGAACAATGGGCTAAGATTACAGACTATGTATATCCAGGTCCAATCCAATATTTCGGTCCAACAGAAGTATGTGACCAACCAACTAAAACTTTGTTATTAGAACAAGGTAAATAATTCTTAAGAATATATGCGGTAAACGAAATCTTATGTATTAGTAAGATTCGTTTACCGCATTTTCATATTTATGACTCCTCGCAAGACAACTACATATCAGAAAAAAAAACGTAAAACTTCTAAATCAGTCTCGAAGAAGAAACATGATTTGCCAGTTGTAACCAGAGTTATGCCTGTATGGTTGCGCATTACTATATCCGCAATTATACTATTGACTGTAGTGTTTGTTTTTTATTTCTTTTTTGTAAAGCCTTATGCCTATCGTTGGAAACCATGTTATGGATTAAAGGCCTATGGGGTATGTGTGCCTTGTTGTTATGATACACATGGCATCGATATATCACATCATCAAGGTAGGATAAACTGGGCAAGTTTAGTCGCTCAGAATAATCAATCGGTTTTTCCAATAGAGTTCATGTTTATAAAAGCTACCGAAGGAGGAGATCATTCAGATAGATACTTTACAGATAACTTTGAGGCGGCCAAGAACCATGGGTTTATTAGAGGCGCTTATCACTTCTTCTCTCCTAATACAGATCCTATTAAGCAAGCCGATTTCTTTATCAATTCAGTAGAACTAACATCAGGCGATTTACCTCCAGTGTTAGATATAGAATTATTAGGAAAAAATACATCAAAAGAGTTGAGCGCTAAAGCGTTGAAATGGCTAGATAGAGTTGAAAGCCATTATGGAGTGAAGCCTATTATCTACACTTCTTATAAATTTAAAGAAAAGCATTTAAGCGATGAGGCTTTCAATCAATATCCATATTGGATAGCCCATTATTATGTAGATTCAGTGCGATATGAAGGGAAATGGAATTTCTGGCAACACACTGATGTAGGCATCGTACCCGGAATTGAGCACGATGTTGACTTGAATGTTTTTAAAGGAACAATAGAAGATCTTCGTTCGTTTACGATAAAATAAATTTCACCGCAGCCCAATTGTTCTTTTCGCGGCTATGTTCGAAGTGCAATCCATTGCGTTCAGCTTCAGCTTTAATCACAGGAATATCTTCCACATAAAACCCACTCATAAATAAGATAGAGCCTTTGTGCATGCATGCTACATAAGCTTTCATGTCGTTAAGTAGGATGTTTCTATTGATATTGGCAATAACAATGTCAAACTGTTTTTCTTCCTTTAATAGAGCAGCATCCCCAAGTTTTACTTCAATATTTGATATGTTATTCAATTCAATATTTTCAAGTGAATTGCGTACGCACCAATCATCGATATCGATAGCAGTACATGGTTTAGCGCCTTTCATATTAGCCAAGATAGCTAAGATTGAAGTACCACAGCCCATGTCTAGCAAAGATTTATCTTTTACATCAGTATCAAGCAATTCTTCAACAATTAGACTAGTTGTTTCATGATGTCCAGTACCAAATGCCATTTGCGGATTGATGATAATATCATATTCTGCATTGGGTACATCATTGTGAAAAGAACTATGTATTACGCAGCGTTCGCCAATAATGATAGGTTGAAAGAAATTCTTTTCCCACTCTTCATTCCAATTCTTATCTTCTGCCTCTGCAAAAGTGAATGATATATTTGTATCAGGAATAGGAAAATCTGCAATCGCTTCTTTCAAAAGATTCTCATTATATAAATTTTGCTGTATATAGGCTTTCAAGCTGTCTTCGGTAGTAACAAAACTTTCAAACCCAACTTCACCCAACATAGCCGATAATATATCATTGATAACTTCGGATGTAGGTTCTGTTTTAAAAATGAACTCAAAATACTTCATAATTGTTAATGTTTAGGCGACAAAGATAGGTAAAATAGGGAAATCCCTATGATTGTTTGGGGAAAATCTCTATCATAGGGTAATTAACCTAATTATATTTGTATCATAAATAAATAGTTCGTAAAACTTTAATAACAAGGATATGAAAAAGATTGTTTTTATAATTGCATTAGCTTTAGCACTTCCTATTGGATTAATGGCTCAGAGCAATAATGACGACCTTTACTTTATTCCTTCAAAGAATAAAAAAGGAGCAAATGTGACTTCTCAAAAAACAACTCCTGCTACCAATAATACAAATGTTTATACAACTCCGGGTAGTACAGTTGTTATTCAAGAACGCAATGGAAACATGCGCGACGTAGATGAATATAACAGAAGATACACTTCTGTTGATAATGACTTCTCATTCGATAATGATACATTATATATTACCGAAAGACAACAACCTGCATTGCAAGGTCAATGGGTAAACGGTGATTTTAATGGTTCTCAAGATGACTATGAATATGCTGAACGCATCATTCGCTTCAGAAACCCTCGTTATGCTATTAGCATAGGCAGTCCGCTATACTTCGATGTAGTTTATGGATTGAATTCGTGGGACTGGAACGTATATGATGATGGACTATATGCCTACGCATTTCCAACTTTCACTAATCCGATGTGGTCTAACTGGCGATTTAACTCATTTGGTTGGGGTTGGGGAGGAAGCTGGGGCTGGCCTTCTTATGGATTTGGTTGGGGACCATCTTACGGTTGGGGACCATCATGGGGATGGGGTCCTTCTTGGGGTTGGGGACCATCTTGGGGATGTGGACCATCATGGGGTGGACCTTCTTGGGGAGGAAATATCGGAAGACCATGGGGGCCTAACACTTATTACAATGATAGACGATCTATGAATGGTTCAGGAAATATGTCGAACCGCCCTTCGTCAGGAACTTCATCTAATCGTGTTTCAGGAAACTCATTATCAAGACCTAACTCATCGTCAACATCCACAAGAGCATCTGGTACAAGTTCATCTCGACGTGTTGTAGGTACTAATAATACAGATAGACAAAATGGTACAATTACTCGTCCTGGATCATCTTCATCACGTGGTGAGAGTACATCAACTCAACGTCCATCATCTGGATCATCGTCAGTATATACTCGACCAAGTAGTACTCGTGGAAACAATTCTTCGGAATCAGGTACAGTAAGTCGTCCTTCATCAGAAAGAAGTAGCAGTACATACAACCGTGGTAGCTCTCAATCAAGCAATCGTAGTTCATCTTCATCTGATTACAATCGTTCTTCGAGCAATTCATCTTCTACACGTAGCAACTCATCAAGCAGCTATTCTTCAGGAAGTAGCTCACGCTCTTCAGGTAGTAGCTATTCAAGCGGAAGCAGTTCACGCAGCAGTAGTGGAGGTAGCTCATCAAGAAGCAGCGGTGGAAGACGATAAAACAGTGATACAAACCTATAAAATTATTACTTAGATGAAAGAATTAAAAACTATATTATTGTCTGCTCTCGCATTATTAGGAAGCAGTGCAATCTCTGCCCAAGGCACGATTTATGATGCTACAAAATTAATTGGTAGTGATTTGAATGGGACAGCTCGTTATGTAGGTATGGGTGGAGCAATGGGATCATTGGGTGCAGATATTACAACGATGGGCACTAACCCTGCCGGCATTGGTTTATATCGCAGTAGTGATGCGATGGTCTCATTTGGCTTTGGAAATAGCAATGTAGAAAGCAACTTCAAAGGCATGAACAATCAAGTTGATCATTTTTATGGCTCGTTTGATAATGCGGGATTTGTTTACTCTTACAAAGTAGGCAATGAAACTTCTATTCGATTTGTAAATTTTGGTTTCAACTATAAGCGTACAAAGAACTTTGACCGCAATATGTTGGCGAGTGGAACTTATAGTGCATCTCAGACTGAGCAAATGGCTGATATGACAAATAGTTCGAATGCATCTGTAAATGAACTTCAAGATAATTATGCCTATTCAAATCAATATATACCTTGGTTGGGTATTTTGGGATATAATTCATACTTAGTAAATCCATGGTATAATAGTAAAGGTGAACTTGGCGGTTATGATTCATTCTTTCAAAGTAATGAAAATGGACATGATGAAGTAGCGGGTGTATATCGCAATACCGAACGAGGAGGATTAAACGAATTTGATTTTAATATCGCTATCAATGTAAACGATCGTGTTTATCTGGGTGCTACACTTGGCGCATATTACTTAGACTATACTCGTAGAAGTACCTACGATGAAGATTTTACCTATTATGGTAATAATGCTGTAACAGGTGTTCCTTTTGGTGGATATACTTTAGATAATTACTATCGTACTTCTGGTTCGGGTTTTGACTTTAAACTAGGTTTTGTTATCCGTCCTTTCGAGACATCTCCATTCCGTTTTGGTGCAGCCATACATACTCCTACATTTTATCGAATCAACGAGTACGGAGCAGCATCTATCAATTATGATGTTGATATATATAATGAAGACAAAGGTATATATGAAGCAATGCAAGGAACAGTGTTTACACACGATAGAAATGGTAATGAATGGCAAAGCGAAACTCAATACAAAGTGGTTACTCCATGGCGCTACAATTTAAGTTTGGGTTATACAATAGGTTCTGTAATGGCTATTGGTGCAGAGTATGAATATGCCGATTACTCAACAACTAAGCTTAAGTATGATGATGGTGTGACTATGGAGCAAGAGACTCAAGATGCTAAAGATATGCTTAATGGTGTTCACACAATAAAAGTTGGTGCCGAAATCAAAGTAGCTCCATCATTTGCTGTACGTGTAGGATATAATCATATAACAGCTGCCATGAAAGATAATGCTTTCAAATGGTTGCCATCAAATAGTGTAAGAACAGATACTGAATATTCAAATCTTAAAGCTACCAACAATTATACATTTGGATTGGGTTATAGAGGTAACTTCTTTTATGCCGATTTAGCTTATCAGTTCAATACCTATAAGGAAGACTTTTATGCTTTCGATAATCAATATCTAACAAAAACCGATGTTACTCACAAAAACAATCGAGTAGTGATGACGCTTGGTGTTAGATTCTAATAATAAGAAATGTTTTTTTAGTTGTATTATAACTTTATGTGTGTGAAAAATCCCCGGAGAGCATAAGCTCAATTCCGGGGATTTTTATGTTATATCGTTGCTAAGTTTGTCTAACTTGATAAGTGTTAACAATTATCGTTTTATATCAGTATAAATACCACCATAACTGTTAATAGTTATCATCTTAAATAAAGCATTTAACAACGCATAGTTTAGTATTCAATCTTATCCATTTTGGCAGTCCATGCCTCAAAGCCTTTAAGCGCCTCTTGATGCAATAATATCTCAGATGGCAGTTTGCGATCTTGCGGTTTAAGTTCAATCTCATCGTATATAAACGAATCATCAAAACCTATATTTTTGGCATCCGTTTTAGTATTGCCATAATACATTCTATCCAATCGTGCCCAATATATGGCACCCAAACACATTGGGCATGGTTCGCAAGAAGTATATATTTCGTAACCGTTTAGGTTGAATGTTCCTAGCTTAGAACAAGCTGCTCGAATTGCATTCACCTCAGCATGGGCTGTGGGGTCGCTATGTGCAGTTACTCGATTCACTCCTTCGGCTATAATTTCTCCGTCTTTTGCTATGACTGCCCCAAATGGTCCTCCACCATTGTTTACGTTCATAATAGAAAGCTCTATGGCCTTTCTCATTAATTCATCCTTAGTCATTTCTTTGTTTTTTGATATTAGTTATATAGCAAAGATATATTTATTTATAATCAATGCTTCAATATTTTGGCAAATGTTTATATCTAACAAAAAATGAGATGGTATGTTTTGTTAGATAACATACTATCTCATTTTGTTTTCATCCTTTAATATAGTCGATTTATTATTGATGTTATTTAGCTTTAAAAAGGTTATTACCAATACCACATCACTCCAAAAGAACACGGCATTAATTTAGGACCTCTATCATTGGCAAACAATTTTTGGGTATCGCAACGCATATATAAACCTATATTATCATATCCTACTTGTGCTAGAAAGTTAACAGTGAATGGTCTCACATGCATAGCATTGCCTAAAGTTTCTCCGTCACCATTGATATGCGCCATTGATTTTATACCATGTCTGAACTCCACTTCAGGACCAACTGCTGCAAAAAGTCTGCTGCTTCCATTGATTCTTGTTTGAAATTCGATGCAAATAGGAACTCTAAAATAAAAATGTCTGAGGCGGCTTTTGCTATAAATTATTTCGTCAGTACCGGGCATGATAGAGGTTTTCCCATCCTCTTTAATGAATGCGTCATTTCCATCAAGTCGGTAAGAGCGATATCCCCATCCAAGACCAAATGTCAATCCCCACTGATTGTTTGGAGTTAAACGAGCTTGTCCTGAAAGAAGATTTACTCCTATTTCCCAGCTTTTCGAGAGATTCATATTTGCCTTATTTGTCTCTTTAAATGACATGAAATTATTAGAAAGAGTAGCAAATCCACCATAAATACCGGTAACGTGTCTTTTAAAGTAGTTCTTGCCATGTTTCTTGCGTGGTGCAAATGGCAATGCGTCAAGTATCGTATTGCGGTCTTGGCTTACACGAGTCAGATATACTCCTTCGTAAAGCTTCTCGTCTCTACTGCCCTCTATTCCATTTATTTCTTCATAAATCTTGATTTTTACATCGTTAGCCCCTTTCACTATAAGAATGGTATCTCCTTTGGATTCTACAACTGTTTCACGTACCTCTTGTGCTCTCAAATAGATAACACACATTAATAGTACTGAGATTATTAAAATTCGTTTCATCATTATATTTAAATTTATTAGTTATCAATTTATTGTTTAAAGAGCATTCTTATCATCTCGTCAGAATCAAGATAACCCTCAATGTAGACGAGTGTGGCTTTATTTTTTGCACCCAACTTGTATAAGATATACCGCTTTAGAGGTTTTCTGTCTTTATTGTTGATTGCAGGCAATTGATAGTAAGCACTAATAACTGTACCATCATCTACAATCTCCTGAATCTTTCGTGCTTTATTGTTAAGTCTATCCTCATCTAAGCATTGCATTATAATGGGCAAATAAGGAGTAACGTCTTTGAAAGTAATGCTTTTATAAAATTCAATATTATAGCTTTTGAGCATATCTTTTGAAAGTTCCACCATTGTTACTCCCTTCTGCGAACCGAAATCTCTAAAAATCGACGATATGCATAAATCCGTTTGCGCAAATATTTCTGATGTATTGAGCAAGCACACGGTTATTAATATTCCTATTATTCTTTTCATATATTGATTTATATTAGTCATGTAAAAAAGAGTTTAATATATCGTCTTCACTCATAGATACAGCTTGCAGCGAGTTTAGTGCTTCTTGAAAAACGATATCTTTCTGTGTATAGCATACTCCATCGATCATTACATAGTTTTTGGGTAAATCAAAATAATAATGTATGCCTAACAATCCAAAAGTAAGAATCAAGCTAGCTGCTATTCCTACAATCGCATAGCGAAGAATTCTATTTTTTGATTTTTTAATTTTGATCGGTATAATCTTTGTTTCTAAGGTAGACTCATTTTCTATCTTTTCATCAAAGAATGCGAAGAATGCTCTGTATTCTTCCAAGTGAGCTGGTATCTCGTCTTGTCTGAAGAATAGACGCAGTTGTCTTTCTTCGTCGCATGTGCTTTCGCCTTCAAAATACTTATTGATTAGATCGTCTATCAGCATACCTTTTTACTCCTTTCTTTGATGGCTTGCAAGTATAACTCGCGTGCCTTTTTTCGTGCTCTTGATAAGTTACTTCTAATAGCTTCGGGAGCACAACCTGTTATTTCGCCAATCTCTTCAGTTTCATAACCCTCAACATCTTTCATATAGATGATGGTTCGTTGGAGTGAAGGCAGAGATTCAATAATACTTTTCATTAAGTTGTATGAATCTTTCTCTTCGAGCCTCTTATCTGGAGAATATTGTGTAAGATCAGCTAACTGAACTTGTTCGATATTCGTATTGGTTGGTTTTTGCGTTCGCCACATATCCATGCAAAGATTATGTGTGATACTCATAGCCAACGCTTCGGTACTTCGATATTCATCCAGTTTATCTCGCAACTTCCAGAGTTTTATGAATACCTCTTGCACTGCATCTTCCGCATCTAGCGGGTCATTGCATAGCTTTCTTGCGTAGTTGTGTAGTTTGCCTCGCAAGGGAAGTATTTTTATTTTGAACTCCTTTAATTCCATTATACTCTTTAGACGATGAAGATTAATAAACGTGACATGATATGTGTGTTTTTTATAAAAAAATTCCCACCAAGACTAAAAATCATAGTGGGAATTGTATGTAGACTGATAATTTAATTACATCTTTCCTAATATTTTATCCATTACCCAGTTGGTAAGGGTAGCGGTTTCGCCATCGCAAGTACATTTTGTTTTACCCAATAGATGGTCTACTACAGCTTGGATAAGTGGTTGTTGTACATGTTCAGGGTTTTCGATTGCTATTTCTTCTCGTCCTTTTTCAGTATGAAGGGCAATGGGATCATAAGTAAATACTGAAAAGCAAATTTGGCCTTTGTCACCAATAATTTCTATTCTATCTTCTTTGGCTGAATCGTGTGCAACAAAACACCATGAACCGCTTCCTACCAAACCATTGTCAAATTGGAAACAGGCACTAAGTGTGTCCTCGGCAGGGTATAATCCACCACGATTGCTTTTATATCCATTGGCTTCGAGTATGCATCCGAACATGTCTTGTAATAAATCGATTTGATGCGGTGCCAAGTCATAGAAATATCCACCGCCAGAGATGTCAGCTTGTACGCGCCAAGGTAAATTCTCTTTGTTATAATCTAAATCGCGCGGAGCTTGAGCGAAACGAATTTGTACGTTAATAACGTTTCCGATAGAACCATTGTCTACAAGTTCTTTCACTTTCAAGAAATAGGGCAGGTATCGTCTATAATAAGCTACAAAGCAGGGTACACCTGTCTCTTTAGATATTCGATTGATACGACAACACTCTTCGTATGTTTGGGCCATTGGTTTCTCGATGTAGGCAACTTTGCCTGCTTTCATAGCCATAATAGCATAAGTAGCATGAGAAGAGGGTGGAGTAGCAATGTATACAGCATTTATTTCAGGGTCATTGATAAGCTCTTGAGCATCATCATACCATTTCTTTATGCCTCTTTCTTTTGCGTAAGCCTCTGCTTTATTGATATCGCGGCTCATTACAGCAATTACTTCCGAATGTTCTACTTTCTGAAAAGCAGGTCCACTCTTGGTTTTTGTAACTTCGCCACAACCTATAAATCCCCACTTAATAACCTTTTCACTCATACCTATTATCTTTTTTACCTTTTTACTTATCACAAAGTTACAATTAAAACTTCTTTGAAGCAATAATCAGCTAAAAATTATAATAAAACGAAATGGTATTATAATGTTCTTTAGGTTAAGAAATAAGTTATAATCTTATCTAGGAAAGTACTTGTTGTAAAGGTTTTGATAACTCTTACTCTTTTTTGTTGTGTCAAGCCAATCGTTTATGCTATCTAGTAATTCTGTCGACTGACTATTTACAATCCAAGAATAGAATTGAGTAAAACTAATATCGGTATCTATATCTAACTGCGGGAAATCGTTGATTAGTGCTTTGGCTACATCTTCATTGCATACGGCATAGTCAATATCGCCATGAGCTACTAAAGATAATAGTTGCTCTTGACCATACTTCTCTATTTCTTGGATGTAAATGGTGTCACCAATTTCGGAAGAAAGGTTGTTGATACGAACTATAGCAGGAGACTCTTTTACAACGTAGAGTGTGCAATTGGCCAAATCGAGATGCGTTTTAATAAACATAGAATCATTCTCTAGAGAAGGCTTGCGTTGAATTAAAACCAGCTTGCTCCTAATAAGTGGATCGGTATATTGAAATGCTGAATCGAGCGTATTTGTTACAGGTACACTGCTAGCTATTACATCAAACTTGCCACTTTTTAATCCCAACAATCTTTCTTCATAACTCATCACAGGAGTAATCTCAACCTTAAGATTATGTTCTTTTGCAAATTCGTTTATTAAATCGTATTGAAACCCTGATACTGAGTCGCTATCAGAGAAAAAGCCGATTGAGTTATATTCGGTAGTAACATGAAGAACACCATCTTTTGATATTTCATTATAATCTCGTATCTGAACAGGTGTTTCTTGTTCTTTACGAGTTATAAATATAAATACAATAAAACATACAATTGCTATTGCTATATACTTGATATATTTAAGTTTTACCATATAAATAGATGAGTTATGATTAGCTATTATTTATTAGTCATAGAAGTTCCATGAAACACCAATCTTAAATAATCTTGGGTTGATAGGGTAGTGAGGCGCATAAAAATAATTCGATTTACCCATACCTTGATTAACATGATACATCATGGCATATATACGCGTTCTTTTAAGATGGATATTGGCGTACACATTGACAATAGGGTAGTTACCGATTTCTACCAAATCATTATCTGGCTGTAGGAAGAATTGGCCAGTAGCTGCCATAAATCCAGGAGCATAATATTTAGTGAAATATCTTACATCAGCACCCAATTGTAAACTCAATACGTTTTTTGCTAACTTAGCATCTATGTACAAGTTACCATAAACGGTTAGGTCTGGTAATGGCAGAATGTGTTCATTACTTGATTTCTGCCAAGTAACATCGGCGTCTAAGTGTAAAATACCGACTTTAAAGTTTTGTTTTAAAGTAGCTGATAATACTTGGATATTACCATCATACTGATCGGGTACAGCTTGTTGATTGAAGTAAGCATACTTCTTAATATTCTCAACACCTGCTTTTAGTACCGTTCCCCAACGTTGGCTGTTTAACTCACCTTCGAAACGAGTACGAAATATTTTATCTAAATCATTATCCCAATAAAAGTGTTTAGAGTGGTAGTGTCGCATATAAAATGGAGCCAACTTGTTGCTAACTAATCCACGTGCAATAACAGTCACAGTGTCTTTGCCTAGCTTAAAGTTAACATCAGCCGAACCATCAACACTAAATTGGCCGATTGCTTTGCCTACTAAACCGACTTCACCAAAGGCATTATAATGAAAGAAGTTACCACTGCGTTTTGACAATTCACCTCCTACATAAATTTCATTCTCAGTCATGTAATCTCTTCTGAGCATGTCGGGGTTCATTAGTTCATATTTACTGAACTTGTAAGATGCAAAGGCTGTTAAACCCATTTTTGCATATCTATTAAACCCTTCGAGAAGCGAGATACCGAGTGTGTTTCGTACACTTACAAACGAAGTAGAGTCATTGATATTTGAATTCTCAGGGTCAATATAAGTATTTGCATAATAGTCTTGTAGTATATCCGATGAAGTGAATTTATACTTAGACCAATCCACTCTCATGGTATGTATGAAGCTTGTTACCGGAACAAACTCTTTTTTAGCAGGCAGCGTATCATTCTCTGCTTTAGGCAAATCGCGGTGGAAACCTAATTTGTATCTTTGAGATAAGAACACGTAGTTATTCTTGATACGATTGGTTGCGTTGCTCATACGGGTTGGCATATTTTGTGGCTCCGTAACTTTGCCCGATGCAACATCTTCGGGGTTTGTGATGTATCTATCATCTGTTAAACCACCATTTTGGTTAGCTTTCAGATAATTATAGCTATACAATAGAACTCCTTCATATCTATCTCCAATGTAGCTGATGAAAGGCGCCGCATTAAAAAATGAAGTTCCTGAATGATTGTAATAACCTCGACCATACAAGTAGTCGAAATTAAAACCAAATGCTAATTGTTTATTTACATTTACAGAGAAATAAGCCTTAAACAACTCTTCGCCATTAACTTTACTTCCTCCTTTTAGGTAGGTAAGATTCGTAAACGGCACATTACTGTTTGTGAAAAGAAATTGGCCCGGATTAACGAAAAAGTATGAATATGGTTCTAAGAAGATTGACGATTCGGCATCTTTTCTATCAAAAAAGATACGTGACATACGAGGAGTACCTAGGTTACCAAGATGATTGTAGCTACCATTTTTACCTTCTGTCAATGAACTATTCTGAAAGTTATGACGAGCAGTGTCAGCTGGTACAATATCTATGTTTCCTAAATTCTGATTAACTTGCCACATGTATAGGCGAGGAGGGAGGCTCTCAATATCAACATTTGTGCTGTCTATTGGAGGTCTCATTGATGGGTCAACAGGATTGCCGAATTGATCAACAAGATTACCAAACTCATCAGTCTTGTCGCCGAATGGGTTGTTGGGTGTTACTTGCGCTTGGAGCGTCAATATACCTGCTATAAAAAGAAGTATATGTGCTAATAAAAATCTTCTCATAATTATCGCAAATATACAATAAAAAAATAATTCGTAAACTGAAAACGATTCTCAGTTTACGAATTATTATATAGTTAAGTAAAAACAGATACTTACATAGGTTTGATAAGTTCCATTCCTTTCTTAATTGCTTCTTCATTCATTGGTATCAAATGATGATGACGTTCAGGTAATGTTTTCTTTAATCCTTTGATAACACTTTCGATATTCACCATGGGACTAAGTTTTAATAACCCTCCTAGTACAATCATATTGAATGCTTTGGCATTGTTCATTTCATTGGCTGCATCCATAGCATCAATGCGATATACTTGAATATCTGTGCGTGTTGGAGGATTGATAATACCATATCCATCGTATATAAGAATACCACCAGGTTTAACACGATTCTCGAATTTCTCGAGTGATGGTTGGTTTAATATAATGGCAGCATCGTACTTACTTAAAATAGGCGATGATATTTTATTATCGCTAATAATAACAGTAACATTTGCAGTACCACCACGTTGTTCAGGACCATAGGCAGGCATCCAAGATACCTCTTTGCCTTCCATTAACCCAGAGTAAGCTAATATTTTACCCATAGATAATACTCCCTGGCCACCGAAACCTGCAATTATAATTTCTTCTTTCATAATACTCTATTTTCTTATCGCATTATCTATTATTCTTTGTCTTTTAAATCGCCTAAAGGATAATATGGGAACATATGCTCAACCATCCATTCATTTGATTTTTCAGGAGTCATTTTCCATCCCGAACTACATGTAGATACTATCTCTACTAGGTTCGATCCTTTGCCTTGCATTGAGTTTTCGAATGCTTTGCGGATAGCTTTCTTCGCTTTTCTAACAGCAGGAACCGAGTGAACAGACTGACGTGTAACATATGCAGTGCCTTCTAATTGTGCAGCGATCTCAGTTACCTTCAATGGGTAACCATGCAATTCAACATCTCTACCGTAAGGACAAGTTGCTGTTTTCATTCCCATTAAAGTAGTAGGAGCCATTTGTCCTCCTGTCATACCATATATAGCATTGTTGATGAAAATGATAGTTATGTTTTCGCCACGGTTAAGCGCATGAATAGTCTCTGCTGTACCGATACATGCTAAATCACCATCACCTTGATATGTGAATACGAGTCTGTCGTTTAAAAGTCTTTTGATTGCAGTTGCTACAGCAGGAGCTCTACCATGTGCAGCTTCTTGCCAATCAATATCAATATAGTTATAGATAAATACGGCACAACCAACAGGCGATACACCGATAGCTTTATCTTCCATTCCCATTTCTTCAATAACTTCGGCAACGAGTTTATGTACCACACCATGACTGCAGCCAGGACAATAGTGCATTGGTTTATCGTTCATGAGAGTTGGTTTTTTATATACCAAGTTCTCAGGTTTGATTATTTCTTCTTTTGTCATAACTTCTTTTCTTTATCTGTTGGTGAATCGTATAAAAAATTCCATCAGCTTGGTGAAAATAGCCGCACCGCATACATACATAAATATTTTAAAATCACTCACTGTGAAATATACAATGATAGAAGCTAAAGCAAATATCAAAAATAAAATATTCAATATACTTCTTATTTTATTTGGATCCATGATTTTGTAATTTTTGATGATTATAGAATGATTTACATCAATTTTTCTTTTAATGCAGATACGATCTCATCTGGATCGGGTACAATACCACCTAAACGACCGAAGTGCTCAACTTTTACTTTACCATTAACAGCAAGACGTACATCTTCAATCATTTGGCCAGCATTAAGTTCGGTCACTAACATACCTTTTACTTTAGTAGCATATTGAGCGATGATTTTATCTGGGAAAGGCCAAAGTGTAATCGGACGAAGCATACCTACTTTGATTCCTTCTTCACGAGCCAATTCCATTGCTTTTTGACCGATACGAGCCATTGAACCGAATGCTACAATTAAATATTCTGCATCCTCACAGTCAATTTCTTCATAACGAACTTCGTTCTCCTCGATTAAACGATATTTAGCTTGAAAGCGGATATTGTTCTTCTCCATCTCTTCAGGTTGTAACTCAAGAGAAGTTATAATGTTAGGTTTACGTCCGTTTGTTCTTCCTGTAGAAGCCCAAGGACATTGTTCAATAAGCTCTTCATTAGTTCGTCTTGGTTTCATTGGAGGAAGTACAACCTTTTCCATCATTTGTCCAATAACACCATCGGCAAGAATAATAGCTGGATTACGATATTTGAAAGCTAAATCGAAAGCTAAACCAACGAAATCAGCCATCTCCTGTACTGAAGCTGGAGCTAGAGCTATCAATTTATAATCGCCATGTCCACCACCTTTAACTGTCTGAAAATAGTCGGCTTGACTAGGTTGAATGGTTCCTAATCCAGGACCACCACGCATTACATTTACAA
Source organism: uncultured Bacteroides sp. (assembly GCA_947074345.1). Classification (GTDB taxonomy): domain Bacteria; phylum Bacteroidota; class Bacteroidia; order Bacteroidales; family Bacteroidaceae; genus Bacteroides. The sequence goes on from CAMTPH010000018.1 coordinate 15,711, forward strand.
TTAAACATGGAAGTTCAGCACCTGCTATATACGAAATGCCTTCTTGTTTTAAGCTGACTCCAGGACTTGAGGAAGATGTTAAAACCATCTTGCCGCATCCAGCTCCGCCATATACCATATTAATTGCAGCAACTTCACTTTCTGCTTGTAGCACCACCATTCCAGTAGTTTCCCATGGTCTTAGGTCTGCTAAAGTTTCTAGAATTTCTGATTGCGGAGTAATTGGATATCCGAAATAGCCATCGGCTCCACATCGAATTGCAGCATGGGCAATAGCTTCATTACCCTTCATTAGTACAACTTCTTCTGACATATGATTTTTACTTTTTATTCAACTTTAATTTTATAAACTGAAATACATCCATCTGGACATACTATTGCACATGAACCACAACCTGTACATGTGTCTTCTGAAATAGATTTAGCGAAGTTATATCCTTTTACATTAACCTCTTTACTTAGAGATATAATATTTAGAGGACAAGCTACCACACACAGGTCGCAACCTTTACAACGTTCTGTATCGACTACGATTGCTCCTTTAATTTTAGCCATAACTTATTTTTTATAAAGTTTATTGATTAAACATGTCTTTATGATAAAACTCTAGAATCTCTATAACCGCTTTTCTGGCATGAACAGCCGGACTATCAGGATTTAAATCGATTGCTTTTTGATAGTTATTAAGGGATTGTTGCCAATCACCCATTTTGCGATAGGCATTGCCTTGCAAATAATAGATTACATCATGATTTATTTGAGAATTATCATTGTGTAACATAGCGTCAAGCAAACTGATTGCTCTAGCTATATCTCCTTCATTGATAAGTGTTTTGATGGTATCCAGTTGTTCCATGATTCTGAATTTCCTTATTTTATGCGGCTACAAAGATAGTTTTTATTTGCAAATACAGTTCAATTTAAAATTAATTTTCATGAAAATGCGTAAAAAGATATTATATAATTTGTATTTGATGTGATAAAATGATAGGTGTATGTCTTTCTATGGTACGGAATATTGATTTAAAATGATAGTATGCTTGAATATATAGTAGATGACTGTGTTAAAATGATAATCGCAAATTATGTATTTTAGATGATAATTTGTTACTGGCTTTTTTATACAGACTATATGAACGCAAAAAGCGATACTTTATATTTAATATAAAGTATCGCTTTATTTGTTGAAGAAATAAGATGCAGTATACTATTGTTGTACTGGTATCTTATCAACTCTTGTTTGATGTCTTCCTCCTTCAAATGGAGTTTCGAAAAATTCTGTAAGAATCATAGCAGCTTCTTCAGTGCTAATAAATCTACCTGGCATAACCAAAACGTTTGCGTTATTATGCAAACGGGCTAGATGCGCTAATTCTGTATTCCAGCAAAGAGCGGCTCTTATCCCTTGGTGTTTGTTAAGAGTCATGTTAATGCCATTACCACTACCACAGATAGCAATACCAGGATAACATTCTCCTGCCTCAACAGCTAATGCTAGAGGGTGAGCAAAGTCTGGATAATCACAACTTTCTTCTGAGTAAGTTCCGAAATCTTTGTATTCCCAACCTTTAGTTTCTAACCATCCACGAACGAACTCTTTAAGTTCAAAACCTGCATGGTCTGAGCAAATACCGATAGTTTTCATTATAACATTGATTTTACTTGGTTGTATACATTCTGAGCTGTAAAGCCTAGTTTTTCATCCAATACAGTATAAGGAGCAGAGAATCCGAAAGACTCTAGACCATATACCTTACCATTTGCACCAACTAATCCTTGTAGGTTAACTGGTAAACCAGCTGTTAAACCAAAGACTTTTGCGTTAGCAGGTATGATTGATTCTTGATATTCTTTATCTTGAGAGCGGAATAATCCTTCAGATGGAGCAGAAACAATACGAAGTTTAATGCCATCTTTACGAAGCAATTCGGCACCTGCGATTAATGTCGATACTTCAGAACCTGAAGCTACCAAAATTACATCAGGATTGTTGTCAGAACCAGCAACGATATATGCGCCTTTTGCAACTTGTGTATAATCGTTTCCTTGAGGTAAGCTAACAATGTTTTGGCGTGAGAAAATTAAAGCTGTTGGAGTATGTGTATTTTCCATTGCCAATTTCCATGCAATTGTTGTCTCTTCAGCATCAGCTGGACGTAACACTAACATTGAATTGTGGCCTTTGTGGTTCTTTAATTTCTCCATCAAACGAATTTGAGCTTCTTGCTCTACAGGTTCGTGAGTAGGACCATCTTCTCCTACACGGAATGCATCGTGAGACCAGATGAATTTAACAGGTAGTTCCATTAATGCTGCCATACGTATAGCAGGTTTCATATAGTCAGAGAAAACAAAGAATGTAGCACAAGCTGGAATTACACCACCATGCAATGCCATACCGATACATACACAAGCCATAGTAAGTTCAGAAACACCTGCTTGCAAGAATGCTCCGCTAAAATCGTTGCGTTGGAATGCGTGAGTTTTCTTTAAGAAACCATCTGTCTTATCAGAGTTCGACAAGTCAGCAGATGATACTACCATGTTTTCAACTTGAGTAGCTAATGCTCCTAGTACGGTAGCAGATGCGTTACGAGTAGCTGAGTTAGCTTTTTGTTCGATAGAGTTCCAATCAACTTTAGGAGCTTTGTTTGAGAAGAATTCTTTTAATTTAGCAGCTAATACAGGATTTTCCTTTTCCCATGCAGCTTTTGCTTGATATTTCTCGCCTACAATAGACTTAAGTTCAATTGCACGTTTTGCATAAATCTCTTCTACTTCAGGGAAAATCACAAATGGATTTTCAACATCACCGCCAAGGTTGATAATTGTATTCTTGTAAGCATCACCACCCAATGGAGCACCATGAGTTTCGCAATTGCCTTCATAACAAGAGTTATCTGCTTTGCGAGCACCTTTACCCATGATAGTTTTACCAATGATTAGGGTAGGACGTTCTTTTTCTGCTTTTGCTTCAATTAAGGCTGCACGGATTTCATCAACGTTATTACCATTGATTTCAATTACTTTCCAATCCCATGCCTTATATTTCATTGATACATCTTCGGTAGTAACAGCAATAGTCTCAGTAGATAATTGAATATCATTTGAGTCATAAAACATGATCAAATTATTAAGACCTAATGTACCAGCCATTCGTCCTGCTCCTTGAGAGATTTCTTCTTGGATACCACCGTCAGAAATATAGGCATAAATAGTTTGATCCATTACATTTCCGAAACGTGCTTGAAGAAACTTAGCAGCAATTGCAGCTCCAACAGCATAAGTATGTCCTTGACCAAGAGGACCTGAGGTGTTCTCGATACCACGTTTAATGTCTACTTCTGGATGACCTGGAGTTGGGCTTCCCCATTGACGGAATTGTTTAAGATCGTCAATCGAAAATTTACCAGCCATTGCTAAAATAGAATAAAGCATTGGCGACATGTGTCCTGGGTCTAAGAAGAAACGATCTCTTCCTTCCCAAAATGGATTCTCTGGATCATATACTAAAAATTCGGAGAAAAGTACATTTACAAAATCTGCACCTCCCATTGCGCCTCCTGGGTGTCCAGAGTTAGCTTTTTCAACCATAGACGCAGCAAGTATGCGAATATTGTCTGCTGCACGATACATCAGTTCATTCTTATTCATCTCTGTTATCAATTATTTTTCTGATTTATTTGCAAATATACGGGTTTAACACAAAATTAAGCACAATGTATAGCATGTTTTTACTCTTTATTTTATCTTGTTAATTGCTTATTAAGACATCCATTAACAATAACTACCCTATGCTTATTGTAGTGTTGAAAACAAATAAATCGGTATCATGTTCAATGATACCGATTTATATATTAGTAAGATATTGTTTTTAAGAAATCTTACGAGAGCCGTCGCTAATTACAACATCATACACCTTTGGTGCTCTACCAAATTTAGCTGTAAAGCTTTCTTGAGCTTTAGAAATGAATCCATCATATAGTTCATTTTTCACTAAGTTGATAGTACATCCTCCAAATCCGCCACCCATAACGCGCGAACCAGTTACTCCACATTCTTTAGCAACATCATTCAAGAAGTCTAACTCTTCGCAACTAACTTCGTACAATTTGCTCATGCCATGATGAGTTTCATACATTTTTTTGCCAACAGTTTCGTAATCTCCTTGTTCTAGTGCATCACATACATCAAGTACGCGTTGAATTTCTTCTATTACGTATTCTGCACGCATGTAGTCTTCTTCGTTTACTTCTGTTTTTACATCTTCTAACATTAGCATGTTGCAATCACGCAAGAATTCAACATGAGGATGATTCTTTTGGATAGCAGCTACAACAGTTTCGCAACTTTGGCGGCGTTTGTTGTAAGCAGATGATGCAAGTTCATGTTTAACAACAGAATCAAGCAAAACTAAACGGTAACCTTCTGGTTTGAATGGAAAATATTGATATTCAAGAGAACGACAATCTAAGCGAATCAAACTTCCTGCTTTACCAAAAACAGATGCAAATTGGTCCATAATACCACAGTTTACACCACAATAGTTATGTTCTGTTGATTGACCAACTTTAGCCAACTCGAATTTGTCAACCTTGCCTTCGCCAAATAATTCATTCAATGCAAAAGCATAAGTGCTCTCAAGAGCAGCAGATGAAGACATACCAGCGCCAAGAGGAACATCACCAGCAAAAGCTGTATCAAAGCCCTTAACTTCTACGCCTCTTTTAATCATCTCTCTACAAACTCCAAAGATGTATCTAGCCCAGCTAGCTTTTGGCGCATCTTTTTCGTTCAATCCGAACTCAACATAATCTTTCAAGTCGATTGAGTAAGCGCGAACAATATTAGTGTCATTAGGTTTGATTTCGGCAACCATACCTTTGTCGATTGCTCCAGGAAAAACAAAACCTCCATTATAATCAGTGTGTTCACCAATAAGGTTGATACGACCTGGTGAAGCATATACATTTCCTGTTGCTCCATCAAAATGTTTAACGAAGCGACTTCTTACGTGTTCTATATCCATGATAAATTAGTTTAATTGGTTCTAAGTTAAATATTATTCAGTAGGAATGTTTTTGTTTACGTTTTTACAGCCAACTAATGCATAGAATAACATATAAGCTACTCCAACAAAAATTACCCAGAAGCTTGCAGTGTAGCTACCTGTAACATCAGCAACACCACCTTGGATTAATGGTAGAATACCACCACCACACACCATGATCATAAAGATACCTGATGCCATAGCTGTGTATTTTCCTAGTCCTTCTACAGCAAGATTAAAAATACCTCCCCACATGATAGAAGTACATAAACCACATAGAATAAAGAACATGATACCTACAGGAACTTCAGCCATGCCGAAGCTAATATCTGATTTGAAAACTGGCATGTTTACTGTTGAAGCAACTGGAGCGAACATACCAATTAGCAAGAATGCAAGAGCAAAGCAACAAACAGTTGTTAATTGAATTTTACTTGAAAATTTAGCACCTAAGGCACCACCAAATAAACGACCAATCATCATTAGGAACCAGTATGTACCTACTATTGATCCTGCAATTGCTGTATCCATACCTAAACCTAAAGCTCCTTCACCAGTAGAAGATGTAGTAAGGAATAAGTTTACGAAATTAGGAATACCAACTTCAACCCCTACATATACAAAGATTGCTACTGTACCAAGTAAGAAGTGACGGAAAGACATAGGGCCATATTGATCTTTTGTTTCCTTTTTTTCTGCATGATCCATGTGTGGTTCAGGAATGCTCATTGAAGCTAATACAATAAATACAACAGCAAAAATGCCCAAAGCAATGAATAATGCAGGGTTTGCGTCGCTGATTCTTGTGTTTTGGCTAATTGTACCAATTAAATAACCACCTAATACTGGAACAATTGTAGCAGAGATAGAATTTAATGAACCACCGAATTGAATTAATTGGTTACCTGTTTTTCCACCACCACCTAGTGTGTTTAACATAGGATTTACAACGGCATTAAGCATACACATAGAAAAACCAGAAACAAAGGCTCCGCAAAGATATACCCAAAATGGACCGAATTCGCCTGGTTGGAAAGATAGTTGTCCAGAAATGAACTGAATACCGACACCGATAAAACCAACTGCTACGGCTATTAAAGCTGTTTTCTTATATCCAATTTTCTTTAGCATTATACCTGCTGGTAATCCCATAAATGCATAAGCAATAAAGTTTGCAGCATTTCCAAGTTGTGTCATCCAGTTAGGTGCATTAAATTGTTCTTTTACAATAAGTCCGAGTGGATTAGTTAATCCCGTTACAAACGAAATCATTGCAAATAGGGCGAACATCATTGCGATAGGCAATAGATAGCTCTTTTTTTGTTGAGTCATGATTTAATAAAAAAATGTTAGTTTATAAATAAAAGTTAGTTATTGTTGTAAAGGTTGTATATGTAGTTTATTCTACACCGAATTTATATATTGTTATTTGTTGGTATTCATCACCTGGAAGCAATATTGCAGTCGGGAAATGTGCTTTGTTGGGAGTGTCAGGGAAACATTGTGCTTCAAAGCAAAGACCACTACGGGCAGGGAAAGTAGCCCCGTGTGCTCCTTCAAATCCATTTAACCAATTACCTGTATATAGTTGAACTCCTGGTTCTGAAGTATACACTTCCATTGTTCTTCCACTTATTGGACTAACACATGTTGCAGCTATGTCAAGTGCACCAGATTCTACCTTGTTTAATACATAACAATGATCATAACCTGCTCCATATTTCAGTTGTGTGAAATCTGAATTTATTCTTTCTCCTATAGCGTGAGGAGTTGTAAAATCCATTGGCGTATCAGAAACCTTTAAGATTTCACCAGTAGGAATAGAAACATCATCAATAGGAACGTAATGATCAGCATTGATTGTAACAATATGATCTTCGATTGAAAGAGTAGGAGTAGCAATGCCGTTTAAGTTGAAGAAGCTATGATTGGTAAGGTTTACAACTGTTGCTTTATCGGTTGTTGCTCTATATTCAATTACTAAAGCGTTTGTATCATCTTCAAGGCTATAAGTCATTTCAACTTCAAGATTTCCAGGGAAACCTTCTTCTCCATCTGCTGATGCATAGGTAAAAATAACAGTACTGTTGTCAACTTGATTTGCGTCCCATACGCGGGCATGAAATCCTGTTGGCCCTCCATGAAGAGAATTTGGCCCGTTGTTAATAGTTAATTGATGTTCTTCGCCGAAAAGTGTAAATTTACCTTTCGCAATTCTATTGCCATATCTGCCAATAACAGTGTTTAAGAAAGGTTCTGGACTATTAATTACGTTGTCTATTGAATCATGGCCAAGAACAACATTTGCGTATTTGCCATTTTTATCAGGAACCATAATAGATAGAATTGCACAACCATAATTGGTTACAGCAACTTCCATTCCTTTTTCATTTTTCAGAATGAATAAATCAGTTTCTTTGTTTTTTATAGTTTTCTTAAAATCATCTGGATTTAACCCAGATATATTTTTGTTTGAGGTTTCAGTGTTAATCATGGTGTTTCTATTAATATTTATGCAAATAAAGGTATTTTCTTTTTGACTTACAAATTAAATTTTGGAAAACTATTTATGCCTTTCAATAAGTATTTGTTTTATAATTCCTTTTATTTATAAATTTTATTGGCATCGTATAATATTGCGCATTTTAGAATTATTATTTCAATTAAAATAAATTGGCATTTATAGTTTTTTTATATTTTTGTTGCAACATAATAACCTATAATATATTAATTACAACTTTAGTAAAAACTTTTAAACAATGTACCCTTTAAAATTTGAACCAATATTAAAACAAACCATCTGGGGTGGTGATAAAATTGTACCTTTCAAACATTTAGAATCTGACCTAAAAGGAATCGGTGAAAGTTGGGAAATATCAGGAGTAGCTGATAATGAATCTGTTGTAGCTAATGGCCCTGATAAGGGATATACGTTAAATCAACTTGTTAGAAAATATCGCGATGAGCTTGTAGGCGAATCCAATTATGCACGTTTTGGCGATTCTTTTCCTTTACTAATTAAATTCATCGACGCTCGACAAGATTTGTCAATTCAAGTCCACCCTGATGATATTATGGCTAAGAAACGTCATAATTCTAAAGGAAAAACAGAAATGTGGTATGTTATTGATGCTGATAAAGACGCTAAGTTACGTTCTGGTTTCTCAGAATCAATAACCCCAAAAGAATATAAGGATAGAATTCACAGTAATACAATTACTGATGTTCTTCAAGAATATGATATAAAAGGAGGAGATGTATTCTTCTTACCTGCCGGGCGTATTCATAGTATTGGAGCCGGTGCGTTTATTGCAGAAATTCAACAAACTTCTGATGTGACATATCGAATATATGACTTCAACCGTACTGACGATCAAGGCAACAAAAGAGAATTGCATACGGAGTTAGCAAAAGAAGCGATAAACTATGAGGTTCTAGATGATTATCGTACAAAATACGAACTAGAGAAAAATGAGCCAGTAGAATTAGTAGCTTGTCCTTATTTTACTACTTCTATTTATGATATGACAGAAGACATTAGCTGTGATTATTCTGAGTTAGATTCTTTTGTTATATTTATATGTGTTGAAGGTGAATGTACTGTTGTAGACAATGAAGGAAATGAAATCAGCATGACAGCTGGCGAAACCATATTGCTTCCAGCATCAGTTCTATCTGTTAGCATATTGCCTAAAGAATCAGGAGTAAAGATAATTGAAACATACGTTTAAGTAGAACTTACATCAAATAGAAAAGGGTTTATCATGATATCATGATAAACCCTTTTTTGTTAGTTTTACACTATACTTTATTTTCGTCTAAACGATTTTTTTAATCGATCAATAGTTTTTACACCCAACATTAACCCATCAAATATAGCCATACCAGTATTAATTGTACGGAATATAGATTCGACTTTATTAGCAGGCGGTTCAATAGGCTCAAATATGAGTAAAGTTCGCTCCTCGATTAGTTGCTTTTGCTTTCTAATCTCTATTAACTTTTCCTCTCTCAAAAGTTCAATATCTTTTAATGATATCTTATTGGCCTTTGTATTGATCATTTCTTATTATTTGATGAGTTTAAAAATATATTGGCTAAGTAATTAACCACCGGATGAATGATTAGTTCTTTACGGAAAATTGTAATAATGATGCAAATAACCAATAATATTAAAACAATTATTCCAAAGCTAGCAGCTAATCCACCTACTGCCGGTGCCAATAAATATGCTAATGCAAACAATGAGTAGAATAAAGCCAAAGTGCCTAAGGCAATAAGTATAACAACCATAATCAGAGTAGAGAAAATCTTGGTAAGCTTTTCTGTAATCTCAAGTTTCGTATAATCTTTTTGCAGCTCTATATACTTTCTTATATCAAGAAATAGTTCTTTAAAGTTCTCTATGCTACTATCGTCTGAAAACATAATTTATAAGTTTAAAGTATATATTACTCAGTTACCTCTTTTAATTCCGACGTAATTTCATCAACAAGACTTTCCATGTCTACCTGATTCAGGCGAATTCCTTTCTTGCGAAGAATTTCAGCTATTTTGTGGCGAGTTTCTTCTCCTTTTTCTGGAGCAAATAATATACCTATCGCAGCACCTACCGCAGCCCCACCTAAGAATGCTGCTAAAACATTAATTCCTTTCATAATGATATATTTTTAAAGTTTTAATTTCACAAATATAACATTATAAAAGGAATAACTGTTTTCTAAAACAAATAAATATTTAGAAATACTATATGATATTTAACGTATTACAATGGTTTTAATAAACTAACTTCACATTGTCAATCCATAGTGAATTGCCAGGTGAACCAATATATGCACCGCCATGGCTAGATGTAAATTGAAGCATCAAGTGTGTAGGATCTTCATTCTCGTCTCCCCATCCAACTTCGTTAACAATTACATTATCGCCCTTGCTGTTAAGCGAAAAACGTTCATCAGCATTTAAACGCATTGTATTAGAATTGTAAGAAGGATGTCCTGTGATATCACCATATAAAATCTCATAAGTAGCATTATTTTGCCAATTAGGAATAGATTTATCATAGTGAACGACCATTGTTCCAATTCTTTTAGCAGAGATATTTCCGTTTTTGTCTTCCCAACGTTTTTGTAGCGTTAAGATTGCTGCAGCTTTATCTTGTCCTTCAACTTCTCCAATTTTACCAAAGCCTGTTGCTTTAATGCGATTCTTGCTATCAGCCATTTTAACTTTATAGTCATATTGAATAGCTATAGGTTTACGTGTAAAAGGTATACCCATTTGCAATATCTTATTGGGGTTTTTAGTGCTTTTGATTGGTTCAGACACTGTGCCCAAGAAAATAGAACCAGCTGCTAGAACTGTAATATCAACAATACCCATAACCTTGACACTTTCCATTCTAGTATCCATACGAGCGCTATATCCATTGTCGCGTCTTTCAGGAAAAGCCGAAGTGTTGGTTTTTGTGATACCTGCAACTTTAGCCATTACATTAGAAGTACCCCAAGGCGAACTACCCAAGTTTACATAAGGTATTGCACCTTTTATAGTCTGAGTAGGACCAATTTCATAAACATATTTAGTGTTACCACCGATAATGCTCGATTCTTTAATTTCACGTGTTACCCATTGGTCCATATTCCCAAAAGGTACAAGCTCAATATTCTCTTGTCCCCAACTGAAATTAGGAATACAAGTTAAAATAAGAAGCATGAAACTTATTCTAATTGCTTTATTAATGAACATCTTATTTATTTTTAAAGCTAAAAAATCCTATAATTTATAATCCCATTGTTTTAGTGCAAAATCCCAATTTTCTTGTACTAATTGGATAGTTCTATCATCGTATTTATATTTGTTCTTCTTGTATCCTTTTTTGCCACCAACATATTTTTCAATATCAACTTTGGCTTCTTCGAATCCAGGAATAGACAATTTTTTATAGATGCTTTCTGTCATACCTAATGCATCAGCTTCAAAATCTTCGAATTTTATTTCAACTAGATTGCCTTCAGGAATAAATGCTTTGTCGGCTTCATATTTATGATAGAGTTTACTATAAATCGACAAGATATTTTTTTCCAACTCTTCATTACTTATATCTTGAAGTTTTAAAGGTTGAATCGTATTAGTGAAAAAGCTTCTAGTAGACTCGAATACTGTATACGGATTGCGCATTAAGTAAACGAATTTTGCGTTCGGGAACATTTTTACAAGCTCTTTTACTCTACCTGTATGTGGAGGGTTTTTACTCAAAAATTGTGTTCCCTTTGTATTCCACAAAGAAATCTTAATTAATTTTTTAAATACATCTTCAAATACATCAAGTTCTTCTTGAGATATCTCGTTAAACAAAAGATACCTGTCTGCATACTCTTGTTGATATTTAGGCAGGAACCAGAAGTTGTAATAAGTATAAGGCATCATGTTTGCTAGAGCAAATTCCTCTTCTTGAGGCAAGTCAACAGCTAGCTCCATGTTATCAGTTGGACGTTTATCTGGCATTAACCAACTCATGTTCTTCTTGAAAAAAGGTTGTCCCCACATCATAAGATGAGGAAATACCGTTTGATAAGTTGTATTATAGCCAAAATGTTTATCGCACGAAAAAACATTGTGCACAAACGTTGTACCGCTTCTCCAGTGTCCTAAAATGAACACAGGATCATGTTCCATCTCTTGGTTAGCCAAAAGTTTATTATATCTTTTTTCCTGAATAGGCGCAAGTGTAGATAACAATCTACACACGGCTTTAGTAAGATGATATTTGCTTTTGTAAGCAGGGTCAATTTGGCGTCCGTTTGTAATCGCTTTAAATGTTTTCCAGTCAGCACCAACCAACGTGTTTATGGGTAATTTATTAAATTCTAGTAATCCCATTATGAATGTTTTTTGTTATTATTTAAAATTAATCAAGTTCCTATAGAATTGATCTATTTATTTAATAATATGAATGTTAATTCCTAATTTCTCTAATTCAACCACTACTTTGTTTATAGCATCGTAATGATTTGATTCAATACCCAATTCCTTTAAGTTGATTGTTGGTATTGCTTCGTTTGAAAGAATATCTTCTTTAGCAACTTTATCAATAATCATACCAACAGCACTTGTATTATTAGTGATTGGATCGATTAAAATAAATGCGCCACAGTTTTTATTTTTTGTGTATGGATCAAAGAATATAGGTTTAGCAGTCGTGATAACAACTTTTGCAATTTCGTTAAGAGACAAACGCTCCACATTAGAATGCTCCATTGTGTTTACGTCGACTTTATATTTAATATTGTCGATACGTGAACGGCAGCTATTGGTAGTTTGTTTGATGAAATAAGATTTATTGATATCCATTGCCTCTTCATCCATCCAAACTAACATCGCTTCAAAGTTTCTGTCTTCAATAGGCATATTGTCAGGATGAACTAACATTTCACCTCTCGATACGTCAATTTCATCTTCAAGTGTCAATGTTATTGACTGTGGAGGAAAAGCATAATCTAACTCGCCATCGTAAGTAACAATGCTTTTAACGCGAGATGTTTTGCCTGAAGGCAAAGCCATTACTGTGTCACCTTTGCGCACAACACCTGAAGCTACTTTACCACAAAAACCTCTAAAGTCAAGATTAGGTCTCAATACATATTGTACAGGGAATCTAAAATCGGTAAAGTTGTTATCGCTGTCTATTTTTACAGTTTCTAAGAAGTCAAGCAAAGACAAACCACTATACCAAGGTGTACGGTCTGATTTCTCAACAACATTATCACCATCAAGTGCAGAAAGAGGGATGAAGGTTACATCAGGTATATTTAGAGGTTCAACAAATGCCTTATATTCATTGATAATTTCATTGAAACGATCTTCAGAGAAATCAACCAAGTCCATTTTATTCACTGCTAGTACTACGTGCTTGATACCAAGAAGTGAAACCAAGAATGTATGACGACGAGTTTGAGTGATAACTCCCGTTCTAGCATCAACAAGAATGATAGCAAGGTTTGCTGTAGAACCACCAGTAATCATGTTACGAGTATATTGCTCATGTCCCGGAGTGTCAGCAATAATAAATTTACGGTTGTTAGTCGAGAAGTATCTGTAAGCTACATCAATCGTGATACCTTGTTCGCGTTCTGCTTTCAAGCCATCCAATAGTAAAGCATAGTCGATATTTTCACCTGCATTACCTAATCTTTTACTATCACGTTCCAACGCATCCAATTGGTCTTCATATAGCTTTTTACTATCAAAAAGTAGTCGACCAATTAGAGTAGATTTACCATCATCTACAGAACCAGCTGTAAGAAGACGTAATAAATCCTTTTGCTCATCTTTATCTAAGAATGCTTTTATATCAATTGTATTTTCTGTCATAATAGTAATAATTTAAAAATAGCCCTCACGTTTTTTCTGTTCCATACTTCCTTCTTGGTCGAAATCGATAACACGTGTAGTACGTTCACTTTTAGTAGTTGTCATCATTTCTTCAACAATCTCCTCAATTGTATCGGCTTTGCTATCAACAGCACCTGTAAGTGGCCAGCAACCCAAAGTTCTGAAACGTACAGTGCGCATTTTTACTTCATCGCGATATTTTTCTGGAAGTCTTTCATCATCTGCCATGATAAGGTTGCCATCCATTTCAACAACTGGGCGCTCTTTTGCGTAATACAATGGTACGATAGGAATGTTTTCCAATCTGATGTATTGCCAGATATCCAATTCAGTCCAGTTACTCAATGGGAAAACACGAATACTTTCACCTTTGTGAACACGTGCATTATATATATCCCAAAGTTCAGGGCGTTGGTTTTTTGGATCCCATTGGTGAAATTTATCTCTAAATGAGAAAATACGTTCTTTAGCGCGAGATTTTTCTTCATCTCTACGAGCACCACCAAAAGCCGCATCAAATTTATATTTATCTAAAGCTGCCAACAATGCTTGAGTCTTCATTAAGTCAGTGTGAACTTTGCTGCCGTGCGAGAAAGGGCCTACACCAGCTTCGAAAGCTTCAGTATTGCTTTCCACAATTAGGTTCCAACCATGCTTTTTTGCATAATCATCTCTAAATTCAATCATCTCTTGAAATTTCCATTTAGAATCAATGTGCATCAATGGAAATGGAACTTTACCAGGGTAAAATGCTTTTTCGGCCAAGCGAACCATTACAGAAGAGTCTTTACCAATACTGTAAAGCATTACCGGATTTTCAAATTCAGCAGCTACCTCTCTGATAATATGTATTGATTCAGCCTCTAGTTCTTTAAGGTGACTTAAATTATATTCTTCTTTCATATATAAAGCTTTGTTTATTACTTAATTAATAAAGAACTACTTTACCACTTTTGGTAAAATCAATTCTAATAGTTTGTTTACCGATTCTTGCAAACTCAATACAGATGTATCAAGCACTAAACTCGGATTTATTGGTGCTTCAAAAGGAGCAGATACACCTGTAAAATCCTTTATCTCACCTTTTCTTGCTTTTGCATACAATCCTTTTACATCTCGTTTTTCACATTCGGCCAAAGGAGTGCTAACATAAACTTCATAGAACTGATCGCGTCCAATGATGTCGGCAGCCATTTCTCTAATATCTTCGTTAGGACTAATAAATGCAGCAATCGTAATAATGCCTGTATCGGTAAAAAGTTTAGCAATTTCAGCAATTCTACGAATATTTTCAATTCTATCAGTTTCTGAAAAACCTAGATTGTTATTAATTCCGCTACGGATGTTATCTCCATCAAGAATTCTACAAAGCAAGCCACGTTTGTGTAATTCGCGTTCTAAAGCAATGGCAATAGTACTCTTTCCCGAACCACTAAGACCGGTAAACCAAATCATTGCGCTCTTTTGCTTTAATAGCTCTTCTTTGTCTTCCTTAGCCAACATTCTATCGAAAATTGGATATATATTGTTTTTATTTTCCATGCTCTTTTAAAAAAATCAAAATGGCCATATTAACGGAATCATGAATATGGATATTAAAAATGTGATGATATTTAGTGGTAAGCCAAATCGTACGAAGTCCATGAACTTATAGTTCCCAATACCTTGAACGATAAGGTTTGTTTGATAGCCAATAGGTGACGAGAAACTTGCCGATGCAGCCATACAGATAACTACAAAGAATGGGGTAGGGTCTACTCCCAATTGTTTAGATACTGCAAGTGCTAGTGGAAATGCAAGAGCTGCCGCAGCATTGTTGGTGATAATCTCGGTAAAGAAGTTCGTGATAATAAATAATATCGCTAACAAGATATGTGGACCATAGCTACTGCTTAGACCGATAATGTATTTAGCAATTACATCTGCTAATCCCGAGTTTTCCATTCCTTTACTAATAGCAAAAGCACAAGAGATTGTGATTAGAATATCCCAAGAAATATATTTGGTATATTTTCTTGCCGGAAACAATTTGACCCATGCCATAGCTACAGTTGTAACACAAACAAAAAAGAACATATCCAGTTTGATATTTGGAAATGACTCCTTAAATATAGGTAGTTCTCCAATGGTAGCACCCACAATCATTAACAGCAGCAATGACAATGCAAACCATCTTTTCCATTTTTTAGGCTGTGGTTCATTATCTTTACCGTTTGCCAATAAAACGAATACAGAAGATTCGCCCCAAGTAGGGATAAAACTATCATCGGCCATAACTATCAAAGTATCTCCTTCGCGCAATACTACCTCATTGAGATCTTTGATAAATCGTTGTCCATTTCTTGTTCGCACTTCTTTAACTTCGGCACCATAGTGTCTTTGAAAATTAAAGTCAGCAAGTGTTTTGTTGATACCTGGAAAGCGTGAGCCCAATACCGCTTCGACACGATGAAGTATATCGCCCTTCTCAACTTCTTCTTCAGGAATTTCATTGTCGGGTCTGTCGTTAGGTAGAAGTCTTTTAGAAAATAACAAGATATAAATAATACCTGTTATAGCTATAAAAATACCCACTTGTCCTAACTCAAACATAGATAAACCATTGTATCCAGCTTCGAGTATCATACCATGAACCACTAGGTTTGTAGAAGTACCAATCAATGTACAAATACCTCCTAAGATTGTTACATACGACAATGGAATAAGAAACTTTGTAGCTGAGATTTTATTTTTTTCTGCCCATCTTTTAATGATTGGAGCAAAGATTACTACAACGGGTGTATTGTTTAAGAAAGCCGAAATAAATGCTATGGGAGGTAGCATACGTATCTGAGCCTTGCAAACAGTCGTTTTTTTCTCAGGCAATAATCGTTTAACTAAGTCGCCCAACGCACCAGACTGTCTTACTCCTTCACTTACTAGAAATAGAAGAGCAACTGTAATCATTCCACGATTGCTAAAACCCTCTAACATCTCTTTCGGTGATAATATACCTGCACACAAGAACAGGACTACTACCGAAAATAGAATCATCCCAGGACGCATTACATCAGAAACTAATGCAATGATCATACCGGTTATAGCAATGAGAACAAATGCAATTTCAAAAGTCATATTTATTTTTGTTTTGTGACTAATTTGACTTTTCTACTATAAACCAAGGGTTTAGTAAATCTTCTTTGTTGTAAGTTAAAGGTGTTTTTCTATCAGTATGGCAAACTTTCATACCGGCAGCTCTAGCTATTGCATCGCCTGCAGCCGTATCCCATTCCATGGTAGGTGCAAAGCGAGGATAGATATTAGCTGATCCTTCGGCTACTAAACAAATCTTTATAGAACTACCTTTTGATACAAGTTCTATGTTTGTATGTTGTTGTTTTAACTCTTCAATAAATGATTCAGTTTCTTGCGATAAGTGTGAGCGCGATGCAACAATTCTATAGACATCGTTGTCAGAATTATCAATAGGAAGTTTTGTTGCTGCTTCAATCAGATTTGAAATATCGCTTAGGTCGATGTCATTACTCAAATTAGCAATTTTATAAGAGCCTAATCCTTCTTCGCCGAAATAAAGATCCTGTGTAACTGGTAGATAGATAACCCCTAAAACAGGTTTGTTGTTTTGAACCAATGCGATGTTAACTGTAAACTCACCATTGCGTTTGATAAACTCTTTTGTTCCGTCAAGAGGATCAACAATCCAGAGTGTATCCCATGTTTTACGTGTTGAGTAGTCTATTGATTTTCCTTCTTCGCTTAGAATAGGGTAAGGAGTGTTAGCTAATAAATCAACAATTTTATCATTGGCACGCTTGTCTGCAATGGTTAATGGAGAATTGTCAGCTTTTCTTTCAACCTGAAAATCCATGTTAGGATCATTGTATATCTTGAGAATCTCTGTTCCTCCATTTAGAGCAGCTTTAATCGCCACTAAAAGATTTGTATATTTCATTGTTTTTATTCTTTAGTCTAGCCATGTGGCCAGTCGCATCATGATATAATGCAAAGTTGCAAATTTAAAAACTTTATGTCATGAGAAAGTTTTTATTCAGTGTATTATAACATATATTAAGAGTTGTGCCTGCTTATGTTTTACTTGTATAATTTATAGCAAATAAAAGATAATAATAATCTGTAGGCCAAATTGTTGGGTATTAAAGATGTTGATGATGCTCTTTGTTTATTAAAAACTTAAAATTATACAAAATGTCAGCCAAAGTAGTTGGGTGATAGTAGTGTAGTAGAATATGCTTTATTTGATTAATTAAAGTGAAACAATCTCTTCTTAGAATAAAACATCAAGCGGGTTTTTTATTTGTTCTTGAGTATATGTTTTATTGTGGCGTTTAAAATACTGAACTATATCAAAAACGCTTATGGCAATTAATGTTAAGTTCTAGATCTGTATCATTATTCAGTGCAGTGAAAATAACAAAATTCATTTGTACCATAAGCCGACAAATATAACGATAGCCTGTGTTGCAAATACAAAAATGCCCTACAATCAAGATTTAATCTCTTGAGAGCAGGGCATATTTATGATGTTTAAGAATATTAGTAGATTCTATAAAGCAACCAAGAACCTTGGAAATCTTTTCTGTTTGAATATTTAGCTTTGAATGAATCTCTAGCTTGAGCCGCGTCAGCTCTATTTGCGAATGAAGAAACAGCCACACGATACATTGCTGCATCAGGGTTGAATACGATTACAGGAGAATAACCTTCGCCTGCTAAGAAATCTTTCAATCCTTCAGCATTAGCTTTAAGACCGAAGCTTCCGCAGATTACGCTATAATCTTTCAAGCTGTCATTGCTGCCAGATACAACAGTTACTTTTTCTTGGCGTACACCTTGTGCAGCATCAGTCGCTTTTTGTGTTTGTACAGGAGCAGTTACTACTGGAGTTACAACTTCAACTTGTACGGTTTCTACAGTTTGTGGTTCTGCTAACTCTTGTTGTTTCGCTTTTTCATACGCTTTCTTGTATGCGCTTTCACTTGACTTACAAGATGCAAACGAAAATACGATGCAAGCTCCAAGTCCCCAGATTACTAGTTTTTTCATAATCTTACTTTTATAATTAATAAATATTGTTTCTCTTTGATTCAAAATACTTTTAGTACTTTCTGAATACTGACAATGTGTCGTTGTAATTTAATATCATTGAGTTTGAGGTCAGTTTGTCTATGTTGAATATTCTTTGACAATCCTCCCAACCTATATACTTGTCATATACTGGCCCATGATAATCGGAAAGCAAAATAATAGAAATTTTATCATCCTGCAAAAAATAATTTCCAAAAAAAGTAGCGTATTCACTATCTTCTAATATGCATATTGCTGAAAAACTTCCTTTTTGGAAATTGTAAAAAACACTATCTGACTTAATGGTAATATCATTGCCAAAGGTGTATTCTCTTAGCTGCCATTTGCCAACTATCTTCTTCGTGTCTGAGTTGTCGCACGACCAAAGAGAAAGCAGAACAAGCAGAAATAATGCAAATGATATATATTTACTTTTCATTATTTAGATGTGGTTTTGTAGGCAATAGTGCCCGTTGCTTGATTGGTAGGCATAAGTAGAACTTCTGCTATTTGTACATGAGCAGGCGTGTTTGCTACATACCATACAGTTTCGGCTATATCATCGCCAGTTAGTGGAGTTATACCTTTGTATACATTGTCGGCACTATCTTTATTGCCTCTAAATCTAATCACAGAGAAGTTGGTCTCAACCATTCCTGGTTTGATATTAGTTACTTTTAGAGGAGTGTCTACAAGGTCAATTCTTAGTCCATCGCTCAACGCTTTAACAGCTGCTTTGGTTGCGCAATAAATGCTTCCACCTGGATATGCTGCATCGCCGGCTATTGAACCAATGTTGATAATGTGGCCCCTGTTTCTTTCAACCATTCCCGGCACAATAAAGCGAGTCATGTTTAATAACCCCTTTATATTTGTGTCAATCATGGTGTCCCATTCGTCGGGGTTACCATTATATTCTTTGTCCATACCAATCACCAATCCGGCATTATTGATTAAGATATCAATATTCTGCCATTCGGGTGCCAACGTATCGATCGACTCTTCTGCTAGTTCTCTATTGCGAACATCGAAAGCCAATATTAAAACATTTGTTTTGTATTTGGTTTCAATCTCTACTTTTATCTTTGCTAGCTTTTCTTCGTTTCTACCATTGATAATTATATTAGCACCTTGTGATGCAAATTTGTGTGCACAAGCTTCGCCTATTCCGCTGCTTGCGCCAGATATAAAGACTATTTTGTTTTGCATTTATTTATAGTGTTACTAATTTTTTAGCAAAATTAATTTTATTATTATTAATATTCTCTTTTGCTATGTTTAAATTAGCTAAATCTTTTGACTTTGTATTTGCGTAAGTCAATATGCTGTGTTTGTTTTAATTATATCTATCAGGGGTATATTTTAAATATCTTTTGAGAACTGTTTGAAAATAATATAGTATTTTTGCGCCTGATTATGAGTAGAATATTAGCAATAGATTATGGGCGCAAGCGAACAGGTATCGCTGTAACTGACACTATGCAGTTGATAGCTAATGGATTAACTACAGTTGCTACACATGAGCTTCTTAAGTTTATTCAAGACTATATCTCAAAAGAACAGGTAGAACGAATTGTTATAGGCAAGCCTAAGCAGATGAACAATGAAGACTCTGAGAATATGAGATTTATTGAACCTTTTGTGCGCAGTCTAAAGAAGCAACTTCCTGATATGCCTGTAGAGTATGTTGATGAGAGATTTACATCTGTATTGGCTCACCGAACTATGCTCGAAGCGGGGTTAAAGAAAAAAGACCGTCAAAATAAAGCTTTGGTTGATGAAATAAGTGCTGTCATTATTCTACAATCTTATCTTGAGAGTAAACGAATGTTTTAATATAATACTGTTACAAAAATAAATATGATTTTACCGATTTATACATATGGTCAGCCTGTATTACGCAAAGAGGCTGAAGATATTACACCTGATTATCCTGGATTGAAAGAGTTGTTAAACAATATGTTCGAAACAATGGTTCGTGCTGAAGGAGTAGGGCTTGCAGCTCCACAAATCGGTTTACCTATTCGTGTCGTAACAATCACTTTAGATCCTCTTGCAGATGAGCAACCTGAATTTAAAGACTTCAATAGAGTATATATCAATCCTCATATTTTAGAAGTAACCGGCGAAGAAGTTTCTATGGATGAAGGATGTTTGAGTCTTCCAGGCGTTCACGAAACTGTAAAGCGTGGTTCTTGTATTCGTGTTAAGTACATGGACGAGAATTTTGTTGAGCACGAAGAGGTGGTAGAAGGTTTCTTAGCTCGCGTAATGCAGCATGAATTTGATCACTTAGATGGTAAGTTATTTATTGATCATATATCAATTATGCGTAAACAGATGATTAAGGGAAAGCTTAATACCATGTTGAAAGGTAAGGCTAGAAGCTCATATAAGATGAAGCAACTTAAATAGTATACTGTAATGGGATGTATCTAATAGATGATATATCCCATTTTTGTTTTTAGATAAGAATAACTGAAATGATAACTGTTAACTGTTATGACGTTAGATGTATATATGTAGCGTGATAATAGTTAACAGTTATTGTTGTGTATATACATACAATATCTGTTGTCTTTTTGATTGCTGCTTGGTAGGAATACTTTTTAAATGACAAAAGATTCAAAAAATACAAAAAGATATACATAAAAAACAGTTTATATCCAAAAAGCATTATTTTTGTTACTCTTAAATTTAAGATACAGATAAATGGCAAAAAGAATATTATTCGCTCTACTACTATTTCCTTCATTTATATTCGCGCAGATCAATACTGATCGAGTTATGACGATAGCCCGTAATGCTTTGTATTTTGAAGATTACGTACTCTCTATCCAATATTTCAATCAAGTCATTAATGCAAAACCTTATTTATACGAACCTTATTTTTATAGGGGATTAGCTAAGATTAACCTCGACGATTTTCAAGGTTCCGAAGATGATTGCGATAAAGCTCTCGAGCGAAATCCTTTTGTTGTAGGTGTATATCAGATTAGAGGATTGGCTCGTATTCGTCAGAACAAATACGAGGGTGCAATCGAAGACTATAAGATGGCTTTGAAGTATGCTCCCGAAAATATAACATTATGGAATAACTTGACTCTTTGTCATCTTCAGAAGAAAGATTATGAGGCTGCTCAAGAAGACCTTGAAAATCTATTGCGAATAGCTCCAAGATATACTAGAGCTTACTTAATGAGAGGTGAGGTACATATGCGTCAACAAGATACAATCAGTGCTCTAAAAGATTTTAATGTAGCTATTGAGTTAGATAAATATGATCCTGATGCATGGTCGGCTCGTGCAATGGTTAAGTTGCAACAAACTGAATATGCAGATGCTGAGTCTGATTTGAATCAAGCTATCCGTTTGAGTGTTCGCAATGCTGGCAATTATATTAATCGTGCCTTGGCTCGTTTTCACCAAAACAATTTAAGAGGTGCTATGAGCGATTATGACTTAGCTCTCGATATAGATCCTAACAACTTTATTGGTCACTATAACCGTGGTTTGCTTCGTGCACAGGTGGGTGATGATAATAGAGCGATTGAAGATTTTGATTTTGTATTAGATATAGAACCCGATAATATGATGGCTACCTTTAATAGAGGTATGCTAAAGGCTCAAATTGGAGACTATAGAGGTGCGATACAAGATTATACTACAGTAATCGATGTGCACCCTAATTTCTTGGCCGGTTATTATCATCGTGGAGAAGCTAGAAAGAAGATTGGCGATCGTAAAGGAGCTGATGAAGATGATCAGAAGCTGTTAAAAGCACAACTTGATAAACAATTTGGCTCAACAAATTCTCAGCCTAATGCAAATAACTCATCTGATAAAGATGTGGCTGATAATGGAGAATCTACTCGTAAGAAATCGGATAAGAATATGAATAACTATCGTAAAATAGTTGTTGCTGATGATAGTGAGCAGGTCAGACAGTATAAGAGTGATTATCGTGGACGTGTTCAAGATCGCAATGTTAATATCAAACTCGAACCAATGTTTGCTATTAACTATTATGAAAAGGAAAACGCTGTGCGCAATGGTGTTAACTACCATATATTTATAGATGAACTAAATCAATCTAAAGTTTATCCAAAACGTATACAAATTACTAATCGTGAGGCTCCACTTACCGAAGAGCAAGTTCGCTTTCACTTTGCGTTGATTGATTCTCATACATCGGCAATCATTACTGATGATAAAAATGCGTCGAAACGTTTTGCACGTGCGCTCGACTTTTATTTGGTGCAAGACTTTGCTAGCTCTATGGAAGATTTAACGAAGGCGATATTGTTGAATGATAATTTCTTTCCGGCTTATTTTATGAGAGCATTGGTGCGTGGCAAACAGTTGGAATATCAACGTGCCGAAGAAACATCTACTAAATCAAACAAAGCAGGAGGGGAGCTAACAACGTTAGACTATGATGGTGTAATAGCTGACTTAAATAAGGTGATAACACTTGCTCCCGATTTTGTATATGCTTATTATAATCGCGCCAATCTGCTTTCGATGTTGAAAGACTATAGAGCAGCTCTTATCGATTATGACAAAGCGATAGAATTAGATCCTAACTTTGCTGATGCCTACTTTAATCGTGGCTTGACAAATATCTTTTTGGGCAATAATCGTAAAGGTATTTCTGACTTAAGTAAAGCCGGCGAACTAGGTATCGTATCGGCATACAATATTATAAAACGTTTTACAGAGGTGCAAGAATAACTTTTTTGAATGAATATTCTATATAGTCGAAAAGATTTATTTATTTTTGCATTCTATTTTTGAAAGAATATAAAATACACAATATGATAAAGATAACATTTCCTGATGGCTCCGTACGCGAATACGACAAAGGAGTTACTGGTTTACAAATCGCTGAAAGCATTAGCTCTCGTTTAGCACAAGACGTTTTGGCTTGTGGAGTAAATGGAGAAATATACGATCTTGGACGCCCTATTAATGAAGATTCTTCAATCGTTCTTTATAAATGGGATGACGAACAAGGTAAACACGCTTTCTGGCATACTAGTGCTCACCTTTTAGCAGAAGCTCTACAAGAGTTATATCCTGGTATCCAATTTGGTATCGGTCCTGCTATCGAAAACGGTTTCTACTATGATGTTGATCCAGGTGAAGCTGTAATCAAAGAATCTGATTTGCCTGCGATTGAAGCTAAAATGGCAGAACTTGTTGCTAAAAAAGAAGCGGTAGTTCGCCAAGATATTTCTAAGGAAGAAGCTTTGGCTGCTTTTGGAAATCGTGGTGAAACATATAAATGTGAATTGATCTCTGAACTAGAAGATGGTCATATCACAACTTATACTCAAGGTGCATTTACTGACTTGTGCCGTGGTCCTCACTTAACAACAACTGCTTCTATCAAAGCTATTAAGTTGACTACAGTTGCTGGTGCATACTGGAGAGGACAAGAAGATCGTAAGATGTTGACTCGTATCTATGGTATCTCTTTCCCTAAAAAGAAAATGCTTGATGAGTATCTTGCCATGATGGAAGAAGCGAAAAAACGCGACCACCGTAAGATTGGTAAAGAAATGCAATTGTTTATGTTCTCTGAAACAGTAGGTAAAGGTTTGCCTATGTGGTTGCCAAAGGGTACAGCACTTCGCTTGCGTTTGCAAGACTTTTTGCGTCGCATCCAAAATAGATACGATTATCAAGAAGTTATCACTCCACCAATTGGAAATAAATTAT
>CAMTPH010000019.1 GCA_947074345.1 uncultured Bacteroides sp.
AAAAAAAAGGAGTCACGCCTGACTCCAACCTTTGTTAACCTTAAATCTAATACTATGAAAAACACATTGCAAAGATACTGACTTTCAGGTAAAGTGCAAATGTTTAGCTTATAAAAAGATGTTGTATAACATGATTTAATACAACTTGTTGTTGAACTTGTTAAAATATCAAGTTTATCCCCATTTCTCTTTCATCAGATCTTCCATCTTAAGTAGCTCATCTCGATACTGTGCAGCTTCAATGAACTCAAGTTTCTTGGCTGCCTCTTGCATCTGTTTGCGTGTACGGTCAATACTCTTCTTCATCTGATCTTTTGTCATATATTGCATGATAGGATCGGCAGCAACATTGGTCTGTGCAGGTTCAATATAGGCATGTTTGTTTTTAACAATGTCTAAATCTTGACTGTTGCCTGTACCAAATACAGCTAAGTTTCTTGCTTTTTTGATTTGTTGCGGAGTGATTCCATTTGCTTCATTATAGGCGAGCTGTTTCTCTCGACGTCGATTTGTTTCATCGATAGTAAGACGCATACTTTCTGTTATCTTATCGGCATACATGATAACCTTGCCATTTACATTACGTGCAGCGCGACCCGCTGTTTGTGTAAGTGATCTGTGCGAACGAAGGAAGCCTTCTTTGTCGGCATCTAGTATCGCCACTAAAGATACTTCGGGTAAGTCAAGACCTTCACGAAGTAAGTTTACGCCAATTAAGACATCGTATACACCTTGGCGTAGATCGTCCATAATCTTTATACGCTCTAATGTGTCTACATCGCTATGGATATAATTACATCGTACATTATTATTAAGAAGATATTCCGCTAGTTCTTCAGCCATTCGCTTTGTGAGTGTGGTAACCAATGTGCGTTCATCAAGTTCGATGCGTTGTTGAATCTCTTCCATCAAATCGTCAATTTGGTTGAGGCTTGGGCGAACTTCAATAATCGGGTCAAGCAATCCAGTAGGGCGGATAACTTGTTCGACAACGATACCTTCAGATTGTACCAACTCATAATCGGCAGGAGTTGCGCTAACGTATATAACCTCTTTTGCCATAGACTCAAACTCTTCGAACTTTAAAGGGCGATTGTCCATGGCAGCGGGAAGTCTGAATCCATATTCAACAAGATTGGTTTTGCGAGCACGGTCACCTCCATACATAGCGCGTATTTGAGGAACACTTACGTGACTTTCATCAATAACAATCAAGAAGTCATCCGGAAAGAAGTCTAACAAGCAATAAGGACGAGTACCTGGAGCGCGACCATCAAAATAACGAGAATAGTTCTCTATACCCGAACAGTGTCCTAATTCACGAATCATCTCCATATCATATGTTACACGCTCATAAAGTCGTTTCGCCTCATATTCTTTTCCTATTGATTCAAAATAGGCAACTTGCTTTGTAAGGTCATCCTCTATCTGGTGAATCGCTCGTTTGGTAGCCTCTTTGGTAGTCATAAATAGATTGGCCGGATATATTTTAAAGTCCTGATAGGTAGCAAGCGTATTACCGGCAATTGGATCAACTTCTTCGATGCCATCAATCTCATCTCCCCAGAATGTTACACGAAGAATCTTATCCGAATAAGCTAAATATATATCCACTGTATCGCCTTTCACTCTGAAATTACCACGATTCAAATCAAGGTCATTTCGAGAATAGAGACTGTCTACCAATCTACGAAGAAATACATTACGGTCGAGCATTCTGCCACGTTGCACCTCTATCACATTCTCATAGAAGTCGGCTGGATTTCCCATACCATATATACATGACACAGAAGAGACCACAATAACATCTTTTCGTCCAGAAAGTAGAGCAGAAGTAGCCGCTAATCTCAATTTATCTATCTCATCGTTGATAGCTAAGTCTTTTTCGATGTAAGTGTCTGAACTTGGCAGATAAGCTTCGGGCTGATAATAATCATAGTACGATACATAATACTCTACCGCATTGTTAGGGAAGAAACCTTTAAATTCGCTGTATAGCTGTGCGGCTAATGTTTTATTGTGGCTTAATATCAAAGTTGGTTTATTGATATTGGCTATGGTATTGGCTATTGTAAATGTCTTGCCCGATCCGGTTACACCCAAAAGAGTTTGCGCAGCAACTCCATCTTTGATACCTTCAGTCAGCTGTGCGATTGCTTCAGGCTGGTCTCCGGTTGGTTTGTAGGCAGACGTTAATTCAAAATTCATATGTTACTATCCTTATTATATATAGAAAGACAATATTCGGAAAAAAATGTTGTATGCACAAATATTTTTTAAATAATTAGTGAAGCGACTAATTGTTGCAGATAAGAGCCGTGCAGTCATACATTTAATATTGTTTATGTATAGAGAACGCCTCGTCGACCTTTATTTTTATTGGCGCGAAGTGGCTGTCGGATTGTTTATGCTAAAGTTAGCTTGTGGGTTTATGGATGACTCTTGTTTTCTTTTATGCTTTTACTATTTAGCTGATTTAAATTTCAATCTGAACTAAATCGACCTGCCACATTAACTTTTTATTATAGAAATACTATTTTCTTAAATAAATTATTTACTTTGCACATCTGTTATCCGACAGGATATACACAAAATACAAGAAACAAATTTTAATGCAACGAGAAACATGATTTGGAATGAACCTATAGAATGCATGGACCGCGAAACGCTTCGCAAACTCCAAAGCATACGTCTAAAGAAAATTGTAGAACACGTCTACCACAATACCCCTTTTTATAGAAAAAAAATGCAAGAACTTGGTATCACACCTGATGATATTGAGTCAATTGATGATATCGTGAAATTGCCATTCACAAATAAATATGATTTGCGCGATAACTATCCTTTTGGATTGTGTGCAGTCCCAATGAGCCAAATTGTGCGTATACATGCATCATCTGGTACTACCGGTAAACCAACTGTAGTAGGGTATACTCGCAAAGATCTTTCATCTTGGACAGAATGTGTTTCGAGAGCATTTACTGCTTATGGTGCCGATAGTAAAGATATGTTTCAAATATCTTATGGCTATGGGCTATTTACTGGTGGTTTGGGTGCGCATCAAGGAGCAGAGAATATTGGTGCTTCTGTAATTCCTATGTCGAGTGGTAATACTGAAAAGCAAATTACACTGATGCATGACTTCGGCTCTACGGTGTTGTGTTGTACTCCTTCATATGCTTTATATCTAGCCGACGCGATTAAAGATTCTGGTTTGCCACGCGAAGACTTTAAATTGAAAGCCGGTGCGTTTGGTGCTGAGCCGTGGACTGAGAATATGCGAAAGGAAATTGAAGAAAAAATGGGGATTAAAGCATACGATATTTATGGATTGAGCGAAATTGCTGGTCCTGGAGTAGGGTATGAGTGTGAGTGTCAATGTGGAACTCACTTAAATGAAGACCATTATTTTCCTGAAATTATCAATCCTGAAACAGGGCAACCTGTCGAACCTGGTGAAATGGGTGAACTTGTATTTACGCATCTTACTAAAGAGGGAATGCCATTGCTTCGTTATCGTACGAAAGACCTTACTACTTTGCATTACGAAACATGCAAATGCGGACGTACTCTTGTTCGAATGGAACGTATCTTAGGTCGTTGCGATGATATGCTTATCATTCGTGGCGTTAATGTATTCCCAACTCAAATAGAATCGGTAATTCTTGAGTTACCCGAATTTGAACCACATTACTTGTTGATTGTAGATCGCAAAAACAATACTGACACCATGGAATTGCAAGTAGAAGTGCGAGAAGATTTCTATTCTGACGAAATCAATAAGATGATTGCATTGAAAAAGAAGCTAGCTTCTCGTTTGCAAAGTGTACTCGGGCTTGGAGTTGATGTTAAGTTGGTAGAACCCCGTACGATAGAAAGAAGTACAGGAAAAGCAAAACGTGTAATTGATAATAGAAAACTATAAAATAGATAACAGATTATGGTAGCAAAACAACTTTCAATTTTTCTTGAAAATAAGTCGGGCCGTCTAACTGAAGTAACTGAGGTGCTGGCACAAGAGGGTGTGAACTTATCAGCTTTGTGCATAGCTGAAAATGCCGATTTCGGAATTCTTCGTGGCATTGTATCTGAACCAGATAAGGCTTATCAAGCATTAAAAGCAAATCATTTTGCTGTTAACATCACTGATGTAGTAGGTATAAACTGCCCTAATGTACCAGGTGCATTAGCCAAAGTTTTACGTTATCTTTCTAATGAAGGTGTATTTATTGAATATATGTATTCGTTTGCCAATGGCGATACTGCAAATGTTATTATCCGTCCAAATGATATGGATAATTGTATTCGTGTGTTGAAAGAAAAACAAGTAGAACTGCTTGCTGCAAGCGATTTATATAAACTCTAAGACTACTTTTATTAACCGTATATATTATTGACACGAACTTTATAAATTGCATCTGTTTTATAGTTAAAATGATGCGATTTATGAATTTCGTGTCTTAATGTGAAATGCAATCTGAATAATCTGATGAAAGCCCCGATAGATAAAGTTTCTTTTTATATTAAAAAAACATTATTAATTGGTTTTTTTCAACTGAATATTTAACTTTGCACATTATTTTAAATAGCATGAAGAAGAATATCATCATTACGCTACTTTTGGCAGCTACACTCTCCTCGTGTGGAGAATATAATAAACTGCTTAAAAGTACAGATTACGAATACAAATACGAAGCTGCGAAAAACTACTTTGCTAAAGGCAAATACGGACGTTCGGCTACTCTCTTAAACGAGTTAATCACCATCCTAAAGGGTACTGATAAAGCAGAAGAGTCTCTCTACATGCTAGCTATGAGCTATTATAATCAGAAAGATTATTCTACTGCTGCACAAACGTTTGTAACTTATTGCAATACATATCCACGTGGTGTGTTTGCTGAATTGGCTAGTTTTCATGCTGGTAAAGCTTTGTTTCTTGATACACCAGAAGCTCGTTTAGATCAATCGGGTACCTATGCAGCAATACAACAATTGCAAAAGTTTATGGAATATCATCCTGGTAGTGATAAGAAACTTGAAGCACAACAAATGATATTCGATCTTCAAGATAAATTAGTATATAAAGATTACCTATCTGCTAAATTATATTATAATTTGGGTAACTATATGGGTAATAACTATGAATCATCTGTTATTACTGCACAAAATGCTTTGAAAGAATATCCTTATACTCATTTACGCGAAGATTTATCAATTTTGATTATTCGTGCTAAATATGGAATGGCTCAAAATAGTATTGAGGAAAAGAAGCAAGAGCGTTTTCGTGACACTATAGACGAATATTATGCATTTAAAAATGAGTTTCCTGATAGCAAATACTTAAAGGAAGCAACTAACATTTTTAATGCATCAACTAAAGAAATTAAAGATTAAATAATATAAGTATGGATTACAAAAAAACGAATGCTCCTTCTAATACGGTAACTCGTGATATGATGGAACTATGTGCCGATAGCGGTAATATTTACGAAACTGTATCAATCATCTCTAAACGCTCTAATCAAATTAGTGTTGAAATAAAAAACGATCTTTCTAAGAAATTGGCAGAATTTGCTTCTTATAATGATAACTTAGAAGAAGTTTTCGAAAATAGAGAACAAATTGAAATCTCTCGTTATTATGAAAAGTTGCCTAAACCAACTTTGATTGCTACACAAGAGTACATTGAAGGAAAAGTATATTATAGAAATCCTGCTAAAGAAAAAGAGAGATTGCAATAATACCTTCTTTTTAGGATAATCATATAAGAATATTATAATAGTCAAGTAGTAGGTAGCTAACTCTTATTGCTTGACTATTTTTCTTTTGACACATTATATTTATTAACTAAGAACTTATACAGCTATGATACAAAGAATTCAAACTATCTATCTATTATTAATAACCGGCGTACTGATTGCTGCACTTTTTTTACCACTGGGTACAGCTGTCGAGTTAGATGGCTCGGCTCATTTGTTTAAGCCGCTTGGTTTGACATTAGGCAATGAATACCAATCAACATGGGGGTTATTTTGCATTTTATTGTTGGCCACAATTGTCGATTTTGCAACAATCTTTTTATTCAAAAACCGCATGCTGCAAATTAGAATGTGTATTTTCTCGTCTTGTTTGTTAGTTGGTTTTTACTTAGCCTTCATCGCATTTTATTTTATATTGAAAGGTGACATGCATATGTTTCGTATAAATTGGGCTCTTTGCTTACCTTTTGTAGCAGTCATATTAAACTATTTAGCTATTCGTGCTATTGGTGCTGACGAAGCTAAAGTTCAATCGTTGAATCGTTTGCGATAGTATCTTATAATATAATTATAAAAAATACCTATCAGAATTAAATATTCTGGTAGGTATTTTTTTATTCTTACTTTTCTGGTGTAAGTATTAGCTAATCAATGATATATGTGTTTTGTTTCATGTATATATAAAATTTATTTTATAAAAATATACTCTTAAATATTGCATATTAAAATAATAGGTCTATATTTGCAATGTGTTTACAATTGTAATGATTACAAAGTTGAAATAAATAAAGAGAATGAAAGCTTACGATATTTTATTATCTCATCAGGTAAAACCTTCTTTACAGCGAATAGCTATAATGGAGTATTTGTTGGAACACCGAACTCATCCTTCAGCTGAAGAAGTTTACTTAGCTTTGTCTGAAACGATGCCTACACTCTCGAAGACAACTGTTTATAATACATTAAGACTTTTTGCAGATCATGGTGCGGCTTTGATGCTAACGATTGATGATCGTAATGTGAATTTTGATGCGGATACATCACAACATGCACATTTTCTTTGTAAAAAGTGTAATAAGATTTATGATTTTCATACTCAAATCGGTTTAAACAAGATGAAAGAATTGCGTATGGAAGGTCATCAAGTAGAAGAAGCACATACTTATTATAAAGGTATTTGCAAAGATTGCCTAGAAATAGAAAAGACTAATTAAAATAAAATAATAACAAATTAAATTCTGAAGACAAAATGAAAAAATTTAGATGTACTGTATGTGGTCATATCCACGAAGGTAATTCAGCTCCTGAGAAATGTCAATTGTGTAATGCACCAGCAACAAAATTTGTTGAAGTTACTGAAGAACCAGGTGGCGCACTTTCTTTTTGCGACGAACACGTAATTGGCGTTGCTAAAGGTTGTGATGAAGAAATGATCAAAGACTTAAACAACCACTTCTTGGGTGAATGTACAGAAGTTGGTATGTATCTTGCAATGAGCCGTCAAGCTGATCGTGAAGGTTACCCTGAAGTAGCAGAAGCTTTCAAACGTTATGCTTGGGAAGAAGCAGAACACGCTTCAAAATTTGCAGAACTACTTGGTGACTGTGTTTGGGATACTAAAACAAATCTTGAAAAGAGAATGAACGCTGAAGCTGGTGCATGCGAAGACAAAAAACGTATCGCAACACGTGCTAAAGCTCTTAACCTTGATGCTATTCACGATACTGTTCACGAAATGTGTAAAGATGAAGCTCGTCACGGTAAAGGTTTCGAAGGTTTATTCAACCGTTACTTTGGTGATAAATAATAACTGATTTATCAGTATATGATAGCCGATTGCTTTTAGTAATCGGCTATTTTTTATAATATATGTTATGTTGAAAATTATTATACCTTTGTAATATAGTTGATTAGTAAGTGTTTGCTTTTTCAGATTATCAACCTTTAATATGTATGCTAAGAAAAAATATATGTCAATATTCGGTAGATTGCAAAATAGAATAACAATTATAGGGCATCTAGATAAATACTATAATCTTTTTAAATCTCAAGATACTCTTGTTACAGATGATGTTTATAGTGATTTGAATATTGAAGAATTATTTCACTATTCTAATAGATGTATTTCTCCAGTGGGTGAGATGTTGCTATATTATAGGTTAAGACATCTCTCTAAGAATAGCAATTTAGATTTATCTGAAAGAGTAATAAATCGGATATCTGACTCTACTGATTTTAGAAAACGGCTCGAACTTATCTTAACGAAATTCACGAAGAATATTAATTATTCTATTTCTGATGTTTTGGATGTTCCAACTAATTTAAGTAAATGGCACCAATATCTTAAATATATACCAATTGTGTATGGTTTGATGCTTCTACCTTTTCTACTATTTGGGCAAACTGTAAATTTAATATTGGCTATTGTTTTGATGCTGGTCTTGAATTCGATTATTCATTATTGGAACAAGATATATATAGATCTACATATTCGGCCTTTAATTTATTTATTAAAGCTTAAAGCAACAGCATCTGATTTATGCGAGGTAGATGAATTTTATGCTACTAAAGATATTAAAGAGTCAATAGATGTTATTGGTAAATTAGAAAAAAGCTATTTTGTATTTGGGTTGAATAAATATGTTGAATCAGATTTTGCTCTATTATTTACCTTTATAATAGAATTTGTAAAGACTGTTCTCTTAATCGAACCGATAATGACAAATGTTATTGCAAATAAGAATGTAGAGTATAAGTTACATTCTAAAAGATTAATCGATTATATAGGAGAATGGGATGTTTCTTTTTCAATCGCTTCTTTTCGTACTTGGCTCAATTATAACAAATGTGTTTATTCAACACCTGTCTATTCGAATTCAGAAGCTTGTTGTTTTAAAGCAACTGATTTATATAATCCACTAATAATTGATTGTGTTCCTAATGATGTAGATATAGATTATACTATTATGATAACAGGCTCGAATATGTCTGGAAAATCAACCTTTCTTAGAACACTTGGTTTAAATATTATCTCTAGTTATGCTTTGAATACATGTTATGCATCAAGCATGCGGCTATCAGAATTTAAACTATATACCATATTATCTGTTGCAGATAATCTTATTGCTTCTAAAAGCTATTATTCATCAGAAGTAGAGAGAATGAAGTTTGCGATTGATAAATGTTCAAGCGAACCACTAAACTGCTCAAACATTGTTTTAATTGATGAGATTTTTAAAGGAACTAATACTGCAGAACGGATATCTATAGCAAATGCAGTGATAAATTATTTTATTGAATTACATAATACGATTGTGGTTGTATCTACTCATGATATTGAGCTAGCTTATTCTTTTGATGGAATAGTGGATATTTATCACTTTGATGAAAGCATTGATCATAATAAATTAATCTTTGATTATAAACTAAAGCCTGGGTTGGAATATAAAAGAAATGCCATATCTTTATTAGAGTATTACGATTATCCGCTTGATATAATTCAAAAAGCAAAACTAAACGTGCATAAGATTAAAGATAGTTTTAACTTGAAACTATAGTCAATTAAATAGAATGACTTGTAGATTATACAACCTTTAAAATATACGGAATGAAAAGAATGAGTTTATTTTTATTTGGCCTGATGTTGGCCGTTGCTTCAATTGCTGCAGAGGAAATAATTAAATTGCCTAAACCAAATTTTGATCGTGGGGGCAAGATAATGGACGCTTTTGCTAAGCGTCAGTCAACACGTGAATATGCATCCCGTGCATTAGTTCTAAGTGATTTATCTGATTTGCTTTGGGCTGCAAATGGTGTTAATCGTCCCGAATTGGGTAAGCGTACTGCTCCATCAGCAATGAATAGACAAGATGTTGATGTCTATGTTGTCTTACCTGAAGGTTCCTATTTCTATAATCACCTTAATCATCAATTAGAACTAGTATCCGAGAGTGATAATAGACCGTTGGTAGCTGGAAGACAAGAGTTCGTTAATGCTGCTCCAGTAAGTATTGTGCTTGTTAGTGATCAAGCTAAATTTGGTGATAGACAAGGAGAGCAAACTAAGTTAATGGGAGCAATGGATGTAGGTATAGTATCTCAAAATATCTCACTATTTTGTTCTTCCGCAGATTTAGCTACGGTAGCACGTGCTTCAATGGATTCAGAGAACCTTGCTAAAGCCTTGAAACTTAAAGATAGTCAGATCTTAATGATGAATCATCCAGTTGGTTATTTTAAATGAAGATAAATCATAAATAAAAGATGGTGATTAGATTATTTTCTAATCACCATCTTTTTTGTTATCTATCTAAATTGTTATTTAAGTAAAAACTCTTTCACGATTTTCTCGTAGGTAGCTTTATCGGCAGCACCTCTAAATATTTCGGGCTCACCGTTCATAGGGATGAATACAAAAAGTGGAATACTAGTTGCATTGAACAAAGCCGCTAACTCACGGTTATTGTCTACGTTTACTTTATAAACAACGATTTGATCTTTATATTCTTTAGCAAGCTCTTTCATGATAGGAGCAGTTTGTCTACAAGGACCACACCAATCAGCATAAAAGTCAATGATTGCAGGCTTTTTTCCTTCATATTTCCAAACTTCGCTATTAGTGGTATAATCAAACACCTCTTTAATAAACATAGCTTTGTCCATAGGAATAACTTCACCACTTGTGGTTTTTTGGTTAGTGCCATCAGAAGCAAATGCAACAGCAAAGCTTGATAGAATAACAAACGTGATTGCTAAAATTTTTCTCATATTATTATTTTTCTGAATATTGTTCAATTGTACCAACTAATTGATCGGTAGGAAGCATACCCGAATGTCTCCATACAGGTTCTCCTTTACTAAAAAGAATAAAAGTCGGAACAGATTGAATTCTATACTGCATTGCTAATTGTTCATGTTTATCAATGTCAATCTTAACAATGCGTGCTTTTTCTCCAACTTTGCTTTTTACCTCTTCAAGAATTGGTTTCATGGCTTTACATGGACCACACCACTCTGCAAAGAAGTCAACAAGAACAGGAATAGGTGATTTAAGTAAATCTTCAAATTTTTCCATATTGCTTTCCTTTCTAAAATTAGTGAATGATGAGCCTTTCGGCTACTAAAATAACTATAATTTAAAAGTCAACGAAAAAAATATTGAAATTGTTCATTGAAATGTACTATAAAGGACATCACTTTGTCATAATATAATTTGATTTTTATGTCTGTTAAAAACAAATGTCGAAAATCGATTGTTGTATTAATTAAATAGGATAACTCATGAAATTTTTATTTATAATACAAGGAGAAGGTACAGGCCATCTTTCTCAGGCATTGTCGCTTGAAGAAATGCTTATTAAGAACGGGCATGAAGTTATAGAGGTGCTTGTTGGGAACGAGAGTCATTGTACATTACCTGGTTTCTTTAATCGTAATATTAATGCACCAGTCAAACGCTTTTTGAGCCCTAGCACTTCTACATTATCTGAGGGAGGTAGTCAGAAACGTTTACGAAAGAAGTTGGTGTATTCTTTGATTAATGTTCCTGAGTATTATAGAAGTATGTGTTATATAAATGATAGGATTCATAAAACAGGGGCGGAAGTCGTGATAAACTTCTACGAATTACTTACAGGTCTCACCTATGCACTCTTTCGTCCCTCTGTTCCATACATCTGCATTGGTCATCAATATATGTTTTTACATCCTGATTATGATTTCCCAACTATTAATTATACTAAACTATTATTATTGCGCTTTTATACTAGAATGACAAGTTTTCGTTCATCTAAAAGAATCGGACTGTCATTTAAGAAGATGTCTGACAATAAGCAAGAAAGGTTGGTTGCTGTGCCGCCACTAATTAGAAAGGAGATTGTTTCTATTTCTCCATATAATGGAGAGTATGTTAATGGAATCATGTCAAATGAAGAGCTTCTTGAAGATATAAATCGTTTTCATGCGGCATATCCGGATGTATCGCTACGTTTATTTTGGAATAATAGCGATGCTGATGAGGAGACTATAATTGATAATACATTGAGCTTTCATTTGATTACTGATAGTAAGTTTCTTAATTATATTGGTAAATGCAAGGTGCTTTATAGTAATGCAGGTTTTGAATCCATATGTGAAGCAATGTATTTAGGGAAGCCTCTAATGATGCATCCTTATTTAATTGATCAGATATGCTATGCACATAATGCTCAAAAGTTGGGAGCTGGTATTATAAATAAAGATTTCGATGTGAATAAAATACTTCATTATGCCGAATCATATAAACTGAATAGAGAATTTATCTATTGGGCAAGAAGTAGTGAGAGACAAATATTAAGCGAAATAGAAAAGACTATAAACCACAATATTTATTCTGATGTACCAGATTATTCTGAATGTATGGTGTGATAATAGAAATAAAAAACGTCGTCAAGTTTAGATATTGACGACGTTTTTTTGTTGTGATGTTAATTAATCAACAAGATCAAGTTCATCTATAATGTGAGATGCACCTGCAAACTTATCGATAATAAATAAGGTATATCTGATATCGACACAAGCTGCACGTTGTGATGATGGTCTAAAGGCAATATCTCCAGTTAAACCTTCATAGTTGCGGTCAAAGCCTGTACCAATAAGTTCGCCTCTTTTATTAAATACAGGACTACCCGAATTTCCACCGGTATTGTCTGTGTTGATGATAAAGCAAACTGGCATTTCTCCATTCTCCATTGCATATCTGCCGAAGTCTTTATTATTATAAAGTTCTTTTAATTTAGCAGGAACCACAAACTCCCAATTATTAGGGTCTTCTTTCTCCATTACCCCTTTTAGAGTTGTATAATGACTATATTCAACGCCATCTGCTGCTTTATATGGCAATACTTGGCCATAGGTTAAGCGCAAGGTAGAGTTTGCATCAGGATAAATAGGTTGTCCGGCTTCTTGCTTCATGTCAATCATTCCTTTCACCCATACTTTGTGCGCAGCATTATAATTTTGGTTTGCTTCTTTCATTGCTAACGCAGTCTGTGTAAGACCATCAACAATTGAATATTTGAATAAAACCATCCAATCTTTCTCTAATGAATTTAAAGATGGTCTCTTGATAAATTTATCGAAATTTTCTTTATTTCCAAAGATTGAATATTTGAAACAAGCATCTATAAAGGCATCACTATTTCCTTTGAAACGAGTATTGATTACATCAAATATGGTGATACGTTGATCTTCAGGGATGTATTTCATATAGGTTTCAAGCATACGTTTGCCAACAAGTTTTTCTACTTCAGGATATGGTACACTTTTAAAGTATTTCTCACCTTCTTGTTGTAGTTTCAACTTGGCGGCGTTTATTCTTTCTTTATCTTTAGAGGCAAGTGCTTGCTCTAGCTCTTTAGTCGATGGTATTTTCATAAAATCAAGAGCTGTCACTAATGCTTCGCTAATAGCTTGTTGATGATACATCGGTTGAAAACGTTTCGCAACAATTGAACGAATTTGATCAAAGGCTTGTTGGTAAGCATTGTTATTATCTGCTTTGCCTTTCGCTAAGAGCTGTTCTTGTTGATTGCGTTTTGTATCAAGTACATTCAAACGAACTAATCCTTCATTCATACCAATAGCATTCTTCCAATAGTTAGCAGATGATGCATACTTGCTTGCATAATGAATACGTACAGCAGGATTTGCCAACATTTGCTCCATTAACACCTCTTGTCTATCGCCTCTAACATGGTGGCGCATAAAATTGGTTGTTTGCATACGTTCTTCAACTTCATCAGATATCATGTATCTCCAGTTACGACCAGGGAATCCCATTACAAATGCAAAGTCGTTAACTTGGATGCCATTAGTGTTAATCTTAAGATGCTTCTTTACTTTTAATGGAACATTGTTCTCAGAATAAGATGCCGGATTACCATCTTTGTCTGCATAGATACGA
This sequence comes from uncultured Bacteroides sp., assembly GCA_947074345.1. Taxonomy (GTDB): domain Bacteria; phylum Bacteroidota; class Bacteroidia; order Bacteroidales; family Bacteroidaceae; genus Bacteroides. The sequence continues at coordinate 13,702 of CAMTPH010000019.1, forward strand.
AACAAAGAGAAGTCGCCTGTTTGGCGAGGCCACATCCAATTATCAGTATCTGCTCCAAACTTACCGATTGATGAAGGAGGAGCACCAACCATTCGTATATCATTATAGACCTTTTTGATAAACAAATAGTAGCGGTTACCACCATAAAAAGGTTTTAACTCAAAACGAGTTGATTCGTTCTTCTCAATGTTGTTAGCTTCAGTAAAGCGAGTTGCTACTTTCTCTAAATAAGAAGGCGATAAATAGTTTACACCTTGTGGGTCTTCATCTATCGCAAGCTGCTCTAATACATATGGAGTTACATCAAGTATCTTATCAATGAAAGTTACTGTTAAACCGTCACAAGGAAGTTCTTCGTTACGGCTCATAGCCCAGAAACCATCTGTAAGATAATCATTCTTAACGCTACTTAATTTCTGAATAGCGCCATAACCGCAATGATGGTTTGTTAATAATAACCCTTCAGAAGATATTATTTCTCCGGTGCAGCCGCCACCAAAGTGAACGACTGCATCTTTTATTGATATTCCATCTGGACTATAAATCTCTTCGATGGGTATTTCAAGTCCAAGCTCTCTCATCGCAACGCTATTCTGTTCTTTCAAATCAGTAAGCATCCACATGCCTTCATCTGCAAAAGCAGTAAGTGGCATAAGAGACAATAATAAATATAAAGCTTTTATTCTCATTCTACAATAGTCATTTCGTCAATTAAATGTCCGCAGTTACCTAGCTTCTCAATAATGAAAAGAATATAACGAATATCTAGGTTGATACAACGTTGCAAATTGTTGTCAAAGTTAATATCACCACTCAATGACTCCCAGTTACCGTCAAAAGCGCAACCAATAAGTTCGCCATTTGCATTCAATACAGGACTACCAGAATTACCACCAGTAATGTCATTAGTTGATAAGAAACAAACTGGCATATCTCCGTTTGGCATAGCATAACGACCGAAATCTTTATTGAGAATAAGTTCTTTCAATTTTGCAGGAACATTAAATTCGCGATCTTCTGGATTTTCTTTTTCTAAGATACCATCAGTTGTTGTATAATAATCATAGAATACACCATCTCTTGGGCTATAAGGCTTAACTGTACCATAAGTAGCACGTAGAGTGAAGTTAGCATCAGGATAAGATGGAGTAGGAAGTTTCATTTCACCCAAACCACGAATATAAGTTTTGTGTAGAACTAAAAGTTGTTCGTTAGCATCTTTCAAGCTTTCACCCAAAGATTGTAGCTTTTCAAATTTAGCACGTGTATATTGTGTAGAAAGATCTTTATCGATTGCTTTTACTGAAGGCTTTTTAATGAATCTATCAAAATTAGCTCTGTTAGCTAAGATTGAATTGTCATACATTTCATCAATAAATTTGTTGTAATCTCCTTTATATACATTCTCAATAATAGAGTAAAAAGCAGGACGTTGATCAGCTGGAACCATCTCTGTATACAGTGGGAATACAGTTTTTGCAACTTTGCGATCTACTTCATGATCATAATCTTTGTTATGTATTCTATCATATAATTCTTTAAGTATAGCAATTTTTGCTTGTATCGCATCATTGTCTTTAGCTTCAATTGCAGCTTTCAATTCATCCATAATTTGGAAAGATGTACCAAATTCAATTGCAGAAAAGAATGTTTCTGTCAAAGCAGTCATTTGATATTTTAGTGGAGCAGTAATAGCAACAGCATTATCAATATCATTAACTACTGTCATATATGATTTGTTGTTTTGCTCTTTAGCAAATTCAGCAAAACGTTTCTCTTGCTCAGTTTTAGTGCCCAAAACATTGTTGTCAATGATTGCCTTGTTCATACCAATAGAGTTTTTCCAGTAGTTAGAAGAACCTGCATATTTGTTGGCATATTGAATACGAGTCTTATCGCTTGCATTCATAGCTTCTTTTAGAACATTTAAACGTGCTGTACGAACTTTGATACGTGGCTCATTAGTAGATTTCATTCTTTCTTCTACTTCAGATACAGTCAAATAGCGACTTGTGCTACCAGGGAACCCCATTACCATTGCATAATCACCTTCTTCTTGTCCTTTTAAAGAAATCGATAGATGTTTAGGAGTTTGTAAAGGTGTATTTTTCTCATTATAATCGGCAGGATTACCATTCTCATCAGCATAAATACGGAACATAGAGAAGTCACCTGTATGGCGAGGCCACATCCAGTTATCAGTTTCACCACCAAACTTACCAACTGATGAAGGAGGTGCTGCAACCATACGAACATCAGAGTAAACTTTTTTATAGATTAAATAGAATTTATTTCCTGCATAAAAAGGAAGAGCTTGTGGCACAATTCCTGGAACATCCTTTAAATCGCTTTGCGCTAATTGCTCTTTGGCCAATTTATTAAGGAAAGCACTTGAAAAAGATTCAGTTTCAGTAATTTCATTGTTAGCGATCTTTTCGTTTATCAGATCAGTAATATCATCAATACGCTCAACAAAAGTAAACTTCAATCCTGGAGTAGGAAGTTCTTTCTCTCTATTTGTAGCCCAAAAGCCATCTGTTAAATAATCATTTTCTACAGAACTGTGTTGTTGAATGAATGAATAACCACAATGGTGATTCGTTAAGATTAATCCTTCTGGTGAAATGATTTCGCCAGTACAACCTCCACCAAATATACCAACAGCATCTTTAAGAGAAACGCCGTTAGGATTATAAAGATCAGTTGCGTCTAGTTTTAATCCTTGTTTTTTCATCATATCAATAGAGTTTTGTTGTTGCATAAGTTGTAGCAACCACATACCCTCATCTGCTTTCGCAGAACTTACAACCATAACAACTATGGCCAATAACAAAAGTTTTAGTCTATTCATTTTAATCGGGTTAATAATGTATTATATTAATGTTTATAAATTATCGAATTCACCATTTTTAATGGCTTTCATAATGTTTGCTGGTGGACGTTGATTCATTAATTCGTTTTTCATGTAATCCATGTATGGCGCTATGTGTTTGAAAAACTTATAATATCCTTTGCATAGATAGTTTAAACCAGGTTCTCCATCTTTTGTCTTGATAAAGCGATTCTTAGGACATTCACCATTACATGCAAATAAGAATTCGCACTCTTTACATTGTGTTGGTAATGAGTTTTGTTTCATTGCACCAAAATCATTTTGTTGTTTGCTATACATCATCTCAACAAGTGTTTTATTGTGTATATTGCCTAACTTGTATTCAGGGAAAACAAAGTGGTCACAAGAATATACATCACCATTAAACTCCATAACACCTGCATGTCCACAAGATTTAGCCATTGTACATACACCTGGTTGTTGACCAACCCAGTTGGCAAGTATAGAATCAAATAACTGGATATAATAGGAGCCTACATCCTCTCTAACCCAACGGTCAAATATAGTGCATAAGAAATCACCCCATTGATCAGCAGTAATAGAAAAATCTGCTACTTCTACAATATCATTATCTTGCAATGATGCTAAGTTTCTTCCATCTTTATGATTTGTAATTCTCTCAACGATTGGTGTAAATTGAATGTAGTGGCAATTGATCTCTTTAAAGAAGTCATAAAAGTCAAGCGGGTAATCTGCGTTAAAATCATTTATTACAGCCATGGCATTCCATTCTACGCCATGTTTGTTTAGCAGATTAATGCCATTCATTACTTTTATGAAAGAGGGCATCCCTTGTTTGTTCTTGCGGTATTCATCATGAAACTCCTGAGGTCCATCGATTGATACACCTACTAACCAATTATTTTCTTTGAAAAACTGACACCATTCATCAGTAAGAAGAGTTCCATTAGTCTGAATACAGTTATCTATTGTGCGGCCTTTAGCATATTTTTGTTGCAGTTCCATCGCTTTCTTGTAAAAAGAGATAGGGCGCATTAAAGTTTCTCCACCATGCCAAGTAAATAATATTTCTGGCATTGTTTGTGAATTGATATATTGTTCTATAAATTTTTCAAGTAGTTCGTCTGAAAGGATATGTTTTGGATTATCTTGATACAATTTAGTTTTTTCAAGATAATAACAATAATCGCAAGCCAAATTACATATAGCACCAACAGGTTTAAGCATTACGTAAAGGGGTTTGGAAAAAGGAGCAAATGTTGACATTCTATTTTAGTATTTTATTAGCTTCAAATTTATAGTAAACATCATGGCTAAGCACTTAACCATCAAAACGCAAATTTATGAAAACTAAGTGATACTATTTGTTATAGAACATTCTTTATAAGTATTATTAAAGAAAAAAACATTACAAGTTTTAAATATTGATAAAAAGTTTCGTTAAAACAAGAAACTATTTTATTTTTGTGTTGAATCAAAACATGAAAAGAATGCATTTTCTAAAGTCCATTTTTATTTTATTAAGTATTCTGATACTGATGCCTTCTTGTAATCAGAAATATGAAATTAATGGTTCATCCTCTATAAAGAGCCTTAATGGGCAGAGATTATATATGAAAATTCTGCAAGATGGGGAATGGACAAAGATTGATTCGTCAGAAATTGTGCATGGCTCATTTGAGATGTCTGGTAAAGTCGATTCTGTTATAATGGCTACTCTTTATATGGGAAATGAAGCGGTAATGCCAGTCGTTCTTGAAAATGGTAAGATAAATGTTATAATTACTGATAATCATCTTCATGTTGATGGAACTCCTTTAAACAACTCATTATATGCTTTTATCGATAACCGAGATTCTTTCGAACAAAGATTAGAAGAGATTGATCGTAAAGAAGCTCGCATGATTATGGATGGAGAGGATTTCGATAATATCCAATCTAAGTTGAATAAACAAAGTGAAGAATTGGTATTTGAAATGAATCAATACATCAAGAGATTTATCAAAGATAATTATGATAATGTTCTTGGTCCAAATGTCTTTATGATGCTTTGTAGTTCTCTACCTTATCCAATTATGACTCCACATCTTGATGAAATCATCAATGAAGCTCCAAGTGCTTTTAAGGCAAATCCATTAGTAGAAAATTATCTATCTACAGCAGAACAAAATATGAAGTTGATTGATGAATATCAACAAATGGTTTTAAGTAATGCAGTTGATAATAGATAAGATATTATAAAATAAAAAATGAAGACTATTGGTCTTCATTTTTTATTTGTCCCTTATACTTCTCTGGTAGTGAACTTTCAATTATCTCATATGATTCTTTCATTAGTTCTTTTATGTTTTCTGAACCTTTCCCTTTTGGTGGAATGGGGTCATGAATAGTAAGTATCATTCTATGTGGGCTAATCCATTTTCCTGTTCTAGATAACACTTCGAATGAACCATCTATTGTAACAGGAACTATTGGGAGTTGTAAATCATCTGCTAGCTGGAAAGCTCCTTTTTTAAATTTACCCATGTGTCCCGTATAAGTACGAGCACCTTCTGGAAAGACAACTAACGAAACTCCATCTTTAAGAGAATTCTTAGCTTTTATAATTGTTTCAAGTACTCTTTTAGGTCCCGATCTATCCACATAAATGTGTCCCGCACTTTCACAGGCCTTACCAACAAATGGTATTTTACGAAGACTCATTTTCATCATCCATTTAAAGTTTCTTCCAAGAAACCCATATATCAGAAAAATATCAAACGAACCTTGATGGTTTGGCACAAAGATATATGATGTATGCTTCTTTATCTTTTTTCTTCCTTTTACTTTGACTCTTATCAGTAGAAAAAAGCAGACTAATATTGACCACACTTTACCTGGATAATACCCCCAAAAGTGTGCTTTTCCTATCAAGCAACCAATAATGGTTACAATTGCTGTTAGAATTGTTAGAATTAATAAAATGGGTAGCGCAATGCAGATTTGATAAATGTAGTATAGTATTTTCATAAATGTTAATTTGCTACACAAATATAAAGAAAACTTTGATATGACAAAGAGATAGTAAAGTAATAAAATATATTGATTAATCATGTACCAAAAAAGAATTGCTTCATCGAGAATATTATTCAAGATGAAGCAAACTTTTTTCTATAGTCAATTTCTAATTTTATTCTTTCAGTTCATTGATCTCGTTGAGGTTTTTCCTGATTTCACTCAACTTATTAAGATTCTTACTGTGTGTCCATATTAAGATGATAATACATATAACCCAAATAGCTACAAATGTACTAATCATTGCAATGTTTTGTTCCCATACTTTACGCACAATAAAGAAAATTACTGCCAATAATAATACAAAAACAATACCTATAATACGTTCTCTTATCATCCAGCGATGCATTGTGTTAAATCTAGAAATAACAACAGCAATAGGTTGCTCGTCAATTTTTGTATTAGCAAAATATCTCGACCCATATGTGTCCCATATTAAAGCTGGTATGGCAGCAGCAAAAAGAGTCAGATAGAATATATCTAGTACTATAAAATTGAACCCGATTAAAATGAGACCAATCGAAAGTATAATTATTGAAGCAATTCTTAAATTATAATTATAGCGACTCATAGCACCAATTTTCACAGAAGAATCTTTTATGAGTTCTTCAATATTTTCATTATCAATGATTTGTTGCTTTTTTAAATGCTCATCAATGGTGTTCCATGATTTTTTTAATTCGTCTAGGTCCATATATTATTCCTCCTTTTTCATTTTTTTTAGTTTGTCTTTAATGCGACTAATCTTTGTGGCAACGTTAGTCACCGTAAGTCCTGTAATTTCTGCAATTTCTTCATAACTATGTTCTTCTAGATACAGTAAGATGATTGATTTGTCCAACTGTCCTAATCGATTTATCATGTTATAAAGTTGCTTTAACATGTCGTGTATAGGATCATTCTCATCCATAATAGTGTTGACCTCAGGATTGAGAGTCACATATTCTGGAGTTCTTTTTTCTTTCCTGATAAAGCTGATGCACGTATTAAGTGCAATGCGATAAATCCAAGTTGAGATTTTGCATTCCGCACGAAATTTAGGGAATGCCTTCCAGATGTTTAACACTACTTCTTGATATAAATCATTCAAAGTAGCATTGGGTGTGGTGTATAGATAGCACACTTTATAGATAACCCGTTCATAACTGCGTATGACGGAAAGAAATTCCTTCTCAAGGCTTTTGTCAATCTGTGCTTTAGATGTATCCATTAATTATAAAATAACTGCTATATCTTATAAGTAGAAAGAATGAAAGAAAAATCACATAAGTAGTAAATAAATTATAAAGAAAGGTTCGCGTTAAGAAATTTACGCATCACCTCTATACTTTGACCTTTGCGATTGGCATACTCAACGAGCTGATCTTCTCCAATCTTTCCGATTGAGAAATATTGTGCAGCAGGATGTGCAAACATTAAACCGCATACTGAAGCATGAGGTTTCATAGCCCCATTTTCTGTTAGGACAATTCCTATCTGATTCATATTGAGTAATTCATCAAGTTGAAAAATGATAGATTGATCGGGTAGGGAAGGGTATCCAACGGCCGGTCTTATTCCTTGAAAGTTTTCAATCAATAACTCCTCAATAGTTAATTTCTCTTCTTTAGCATAACCCCAAGCTGTTTTACGTACATACTCATGCAGTTTTTCGGTGGCAGCTTCTGCAAGTCTATCAGATAATGTTTGTACTAAAAGGCTTTTGTATGGGTCATTCTTATGTAACTCCTCAAGTTGTGCGTCTACAGTAGCGGCAAATACGCCAACTGTATCTGCGACATCTTTCATGTTTGTTGATTTTCCTTTAGATAAAGGTCTGATAAAATCACTCAAGCAAAGGAATGGATCAGATGGTTTTTTCTGAGTTTGTTGTCTTAATAATGGAATACGTATATCATCAAGAATTAGATCATCTCCATCAGAGTTAGCAGCACAAAGTCTAAAGATAGTGTTTACCACATAATTATTGTCCAATCGCTTTAATAGCTCATTAGCCTCATTGAATAACTTCAATGCTTCTGATGCCTTTGGTTGATCTTCCTCCTTGAATGTAGCTATCCAACTTGCTTTACAGGCATTACAACATTTAATATTGGCGATGGTAGTAAAACGAGGTTGAAATCCCCATGCATGAAAAAAATATACCCAATTGATATAAGGAGTTATTTCATGGATTTTATATGATATAATTGATGACATTATCTAAAACGCAACTGTTGTCCTGCATGTATATCTTTCACTTCACCTTTGTTATAAACCAGTGTACCATTTACAAATGTTTGTTCAACTTTCCAATTGAATAGATGTCCTTCAAGAGGACTCCAATCGCATTTGCTAAATATTACATCTTTTGTTACTACCCAAGGATGGAATGGACGAACAAGTATAATGTCAGCTTGATATCCTTCACGAATATAGCCACGTTGATTAATTTCGAAAATAGTTGCTGGTGCATGACACATTTTCTCCACAACCTTTTCTATTGTGAATACATTTTCGTCAGTCAGTTCAAGCATGCTTACTAGTGAAAACTGAATCATTGGCATACCCGAAACTGCTTTTATTGCTCCTCCATCCTTTTCTCCAATAGTGTGAGGTGCATGGTCGGTAGCAATAACATCAATCTTGCCCGAATTAACAGCATTGCGTAGAGCTTTTCTATCATCAGCAGATTTGATGGCAGGATTGCATTTAATCCTAGTTCCAAGATGTTTGTAGTCTTGATCAGAGAAAAGTAGATGTGAAACACATGCCTCTGCAGTGATACGCTTATTGTTGTCTAAGCTAACGTTACTCAATAGTTCAAGTTCATCAGCAGTCGAAATATGCAAAAGATGCAAGCGAGTATTGTATTCTTTAGCTAAATCTACAGCAAGTTTCGAAGAACAAACACATGCCTCAGTAGAACGTATTTGCGGATGACACTCTAAAGGTAAGTCATCGCTGCCAGCTTCTTCCAAAAATTGTTTTGTGTTTTGGCTAATTATGTTCTGATCTTCACAATGTGCAGCAACTGTAATATTTGCTTCCGCAAATATTTTTCGCAACACTTCCATTCTATCTACAAGCATATTGCCAGTACTCGAACCCATAAACAACTTTATACCACATACCGAATGAATATCAAGTTGTTTAAATTCGTCAGTATTGCTATTAGTAGCTCCAAAATAACATGAATAATTAATGAGGCATTTTTCTTTATAAAGCTTCAGTTTATCATTAACTGATTCGATGGAAGTAGTCTGTGGAGATGTATTAGGCATATCCATTACAGAAGTCACCCCACCAGCAATAGCGGCGCGGCTCTCTGATAGAATATCAGCTTTATGCTCTAAACCAGGATCTCTGAAATGTACGTGGTCATCAATTACACCTGGCATTAAATAGCATCCAGATGCATCGATTATTTCGTCACATTGATTATTTGATTGTACATCACCTCTTAGTATTTCTTCAATTTTATCGCCTGCGATTACTACTGAACCTAAGAATTTCTTGCCTTCATTTACGATTATGGCATTTTGAATAAGTGTACGTTTCATTTTTTTTAGGATAAGAGTGAAATAAACTTCCCAGTTTTAATTTGATGACACCAAATATTGCTTCACCAAATATGCTACTGTTCATTTTAGAAGTTCCTAGTTCGCGATTGATAAATATAACCGGAACCTCAATTATTTTAAACCCGGATTTATATGCCGTAAACTTCATTTCTATTTGAAAAGCATATCCTTTAAACCTGATTTTATCTAAGTCAAGTGTTTCTAGAACTTCTCTACGGTAGCATTTAAAGCCGGCAGTTGTATCATGTATAGGCAGGCCTGTTATGAATCTTACATACTTCGATGCAAAATAAGACATGAGTACACGTCCCATTGGCCAGTTTACAACATTAACACCGCTTACATATCTAGAGCCGATAGCTACATCGCCACCTTTATCGGTACACGCTTTATAAAGTTTAGGTAGATCTTTTGGATTATGGCTAAAATCAGCATCCATCTCAAATATAAAATTATAGTGATGTTCTAATGCCCATTTAAAACCAGCAATATATGCAGTGCCCAGACCAAGTTTACCTTTGCGCTGAACCATAAAAAGTCTATTCGGAAATTCTTGTTGTAGATTTTCTACGATATCTGAAGTGCCATCAGGTGATCCATCTTCTATGATTAAGATATGGAAAACCTTTCTCAAATTGAAAACAGCACGAATTATCTTTTCGATGTTTTCTCGTTCGTTGTAGGTAGGGATGATAACAATACTATCAGAGGTCTGCATAATCCTATTTTGGGTTTATTTACAAAAGTAAACTAAATCTGTTAATTAAGAAACAAAGCTGTATTAAAACTGTTTATAAAATTGTAATTTTGCTCGAAATTTCTGAATATAGAGATATGACTCTTTTTGAATTGCAAAAAATATATGCATCACATCCTAATGTGAATGCTTTTCAATCTATACTAAAAGATAAATCTATTAAACATCTTTTTTGTAATGGGTTAAATGCGTCTTCAGCATCATTATACTTTTCGGTTTGTACCTCATCGGTCAAGCAACCATTTTTGTTTATTCTAAATGATTTAGAAGAAGCGGGATATTTTTATCATGATTTGATACAAATATTAGGTAATGATAAAGTGCTTTTCTTTCCTTCATCTTTTCGTAGAGCGATAAAGTTTGGACAAAAAGATGCGGCTAACGAGATACTTAGAACAGAAGTGTTGAGTCGTTTACAAAAGGGAGAAGAGAATTTAACGATTGTTACTTATCCCGATGCATTGGCCGAGAAAGTTGTTTCGCAAAAGGAATTGAACGAGAAGACTTTAAAACTTCATGTAGGCGAACAGGTAGACTCTACTTTTATAGTTGAGGTTTTGCGTAGCTATGGATTCGAATATGTAGATTATGTATACGAACCCGGACAATTTGCTGTTCGTGGTAGTATCATTGATATCTTTTCTTACTCTTCAGAGTTGCCTTATCGTATCGACTTCTTTGGTAGCGAGGTAGATAGTATCAGAACTTTCGAAGTAGAGTCGCAACTCTCTCGCGAAAAAAAAGATAATATTGTAATAGTTCCCGACTTGGCAACAACGGGTTTAATGATAAGTTCCTTTTTGGATTTTATTGATAAGAACACGCTGATTGCCATGAAAGATTTCTTGTGGTTGCGTGAGCGTGTACAAGTAGTTTATGATGAAGCATTGTCTCCACAAGCTTTGATTGCCCAACAAGAAGAAGAAAATGGAGGCGCTAAGCTAGAAGGCAAATTGATAAATGGAGCAGAGTTAACAACTAAGGTATTAGACTTTATGCGTATTGAATTTGGTAATAAACCTACCGGAACAGTCGATGCTACATTGCAATTTGATATAACCGCACAACCTATCTTCCATAAAAACTTTGATTTAGTTGCTTCGTCTTTTAAAGAATTCATAGCAAAGAAGTATACACTATATATTTGTAGTGATAGCGTTAAACAAACCAATCGTATACGTGATATTTTTGCTGATCGAAAAGATAACATCTCTTTTACTCCTGTAGAACATACGCTACATGGTGGTTTTGCCGATAATAATTTGAAGATATGTATATTTACAGACCATCAGATATTCGATCGATTCCATAAATATAATTTAAAGAGTGATAAGGCTCGTTCGGGTAAAGTAGCTCTTTCTTTGAAAGAACTTAATCAGTTTAAACCGGGCGACTATGTGGTACATACAGATCATGGAGTAGGTAAGTTCTCAGGCCTTGTTCGTATTCCTAATGGAGATACTACGCAAGAAGTTATGAAGTTGATTTATCAGAACGAAGATGTTGTTTTTGTTTCTATTCATTCGCTTCACAAGGTATCTAAGTATAAAGGAAAAGAGGGTGAAGCACCCCGTTTAAATAAGTTAGGTACTGGAGCTTGGGAGAAATTGAAAGAACGCACTAAAACCAAGATTAAAGATATTGCACGCGATTTGATCAAGCTTTATTCTCAGCGTCGCGAAGAGAAAGGTTTCTCTTATTCTCCCGACAGTTTTATGCAACGTGAATTAGAGGCTTCTTTTATTTATGAGGATACACCCGATCAGAGTAAAGCAACTGCTGATGTAAAAGCAGATATGGAGAGCGAACGTCCAATGGATAGATTGGTATGTGGTGATGTTGGTTTTGGTAAGACTGAAGTTGCGATACGTGCAGCCTTCAAAGCTGTAGCCGACAATAAACAGGTTGCCGTTCTTGTCCCTACTACGGTATTGGCTTATCAACACTATCAAACATTCAAAGAGCGATTGAAAGATTTGCCATGTAGAGTGGATTATTTAAGTAGAGCTCGTACTGCAGCACAAACCAAAGCGGTACTTAAAGGCTTGAAAGATGGTGAGATTAATGTTGTAATTGGTACACATCGTATATTGGGTAAGGATGTTCAATTCAAAGATTTAGGTTTGTTGATTATTGATGAAGAGCAGAAGTTTGGCGTATCTGTCAAAGAAAAACTTCGTCATTTAAAGGTGAATGTAGATACGTTGACTATGACAGCTACACCTATACCGCGCACCCTGCAGTTCTCTTTAATGGGAGCACGCGACTTAAGTGTTATATCTACACCGCCACCCAATAGATATCCTATTCAGACAGAGTTGCAGACTTTTGATGAGCAGAGTATAACCGATGCTATCAATTTTGAAATGAGTCGTAATGGGCAGGTTTTCTTTATCAACAATCGCATTGCCAATCTTCCTGAGCTGAAAGCGATGATTGAAAGAAACATTCCTGATTGTCGCGTGGCAATTGGTCATGGGCAGCTTGAACCTAATAAATTAGAACAAGTGGTACTCGATTTCGCCAATTACGATTACGATGTTCTGCTTGCCACTACTATAATCGAGAGTGGTATAGATATTCCTAATGCCAATACTATCATTATCAATCAAGCGCAAAACTTCGGTTTGAGTGATCTGCATCAGATGCGCGGACGTGTGGGACGTAGCAATAAGAAAGCATTTTGTTATCTATTAGCCCCTCCTTTATCATCGTTAACGCCCGAAGGTAAACGTCGCTTACAAGCCATTGAGAACTTTAGTGATTTGGGTAGCGGAATTCATATCGCTATGCAAGATTTGGATATTCGTGGTGCAGGCAATATGCTTGGCGCCGAACAAAGTGGATTTATCGCCGACTTAGGTTACGAAACTTATCAAAAGATCCTCTCGGAAGCAGTGCGCGAATTGAAAACAAATGAGTTTGCTGAGCTATATGCAGAAGAACTAAAAGGTGAAGGTGAAATCAGTGGTGAGAACTTTGTAGAAGAATGTTTGATAGAGAGTGATCTAGAGTTGCTGTTGCCGGCTAATTATGTTACCGGAAGTAGTGAGCGTATGTTACTTTATCGTGAACTCGATAATCTTTCGCTCGATAAAGAGGTGTTTGACTTTAAAGCACGTTTGGAAGATCGATTCGGAACAGTTCCAAAAGAGACCGAAGAGTTGTTGCGCATTGTGCCATTGAAGCGTATTGCTGCTCGTCTTGGAGCCGAAAAGATATTCTTGAAAGGGGGAAAGATGACACTGTTCTTTGTAAACAACCCTCAAAGTCCGTTTTATCAAAGCGAGATGTTCTCGAAAGTTATTTCATACATGATGAAATATACCCGTCGTTGCAACCTGCGCGAAGCTAATGGCCGCCGTTCCATGGTTATAAATGATATACCAAATGTAGAGACGGCCGTTGAGATACTTCGTGAGATGGTAGCTTTAACGCCTACTGTATAGCTTATCGATTAAATCAGGACGCTTAATACGTCGCAATTCGTTCATGATATTTTTGCGTTCCTCGGGTTTATACCAAAAGAAGAATTGGCGTTGAGCCAGTTTTTCTTTTTTATTGCGGGCACTATAGATAGGCTCAAGCGTATAAGGATGAAATCCTGTATACCAAGCTTCGGTAGCAACAGTCATAGGAGTAGGTGTAAAGTCTTGTACCTGCTCCAAATGAAAATCCATCTGTTTTGTTTTAACGGCAAGTTCTGCCATATCTTCCTCTGTACATCCAGGATGACTCGATATAAAATAAGGGATCAACTGTTGTCTTAAGTTTGACTCTTTATTGATGCGATCAAATATGCGTTTGAACTCTTCGAATTGTTTGAATGAAGGTTTACGCATCATATATAATACACGCTCGCTGGTATGTTCGGGAGCCACTTTCAATCTACCGCTTACATGCTTTTCGATTAACTCTTTCGTATATTTAGCGGTACTCTTATTAATTGCTTCGTCTTTGCTTTTGTGCAACAACAAGTCATACCTTACTCCACTACCAATAAATGATTTCTTGATTTGTGGTAAGCTGTCAACTGCATTATAAATATCGAGCAATGGTCGGTGGTCGGTGTTCAAGTTTGGACATACCTTTGGATGAATGCATGAAGGGCGTTTACATTTCTTGCAAATATTCTCATCGTTACCACGCATCATATACATATTGGCCGATGGACCTCCCAAATCGCTTAGATAACCTTTGAAGTCGGGTAGTTGTGCTACTTCTTTCACCTCTTTAAGAATCGAATTTTTGCTACGACTCATGATGAATTTACCTTGATGAGCCGAGATAGTACAAAAAGCACATCCACCAAAACAACCTCTGTGTATGTTTACAGAGAACTTAATCATATCGTAAGCCGGTATGCGTTTGTTTTTATATTTGGGGTGGGGCAAACGTGTATAAGGTAAATCATACGAATGGTCTAGCTCTTCTTGACTCAATGGTGGGTAGGGAGGATTAACCACTACCGTTTCATTGCCTACTGCTTGTAGGATACGTGAAGCAGAATATTTGTTTGATTCTTCTTCTATATGTTTAAAATTGGCTGCTTGTTTCTTTTTATCTTTTAAGCATGCCTCGTGCGAGTTTAGTACCAAATCATCTGCAGTAGGCTCTATGCTTTTAGAGATATAAGCAGTTTGTGGTATGTCATGTGGGATAGACTGATTGCCCGATTCATTTAATTTTTTGCAAAGTTCAAGAATCGGTTTCTCGCCCATACCATAGATAAGTAAGTCTGCTCCGCTATCGCACAAGATACTCTTTTGTACTTTCTCTTGCCAATAGTCATAATGAGTCAATCGACGAAGACTAGACTCAATACCACCAAGTACTACAGGTACATCAGGATAAATCTCTTTTAAGATTTTACTATAAACGATAGAAGGATATTCAGGGCGCATATCGGGGCGACCATCAGGTGTATATGCATCTTCGCTGCGAAGTCGTTTGTTGGCTGTATATTTATTAACCATCGAGTCCATGCAGCCAGCGCTTATACCGAAGAATAGACGAGGGCGACCTAATTTCTTGAAATCACGTAAATCATCTCTCCAGTTCGGTTGTGGTATAATAGCTACTCTCAATCCTTCGGCCTCGAGTAAGCGCCCTATTACAGCTGCGCCAAACGAAGGGTGATCTACATACGCATCGCCACTGAAAAGGATAACATCCAATTCATCCCAACCACGAAGTTCCATCTCTTTCTTTGTGGTAGGCAACCAATCTGTTAGTCTATATTCTTTCATACTGCAAAGATAGAGAGAATATAAACACGTGGTTAATGTTTTTATTTAAAAAGGAAAATTGAAACAGATTTTAAACTAAAACGCTAATAAATTAACGCCTTAAAGAAGCAGAAGATAAACCATCCACATAAAATTAGTTTGAGAATAGTACCAAAAAGAAAACCTATAAATGCTCCAAAACCGGCTTTAAACGCATGATGTGAGCTTTTACCACTTAACGCTTCTCCTAGAAAAGCACCAACAAAAGGGCCTATTATGATACCCCAAGGAGAAAAGAATATTACACCTATTAATGTGCCAATTAAGCAACCCCAATTGCCCCATTTGCCACCACCCATCTTTTTTACTCCTAACGTTGGGATGATATAGTCTACTATCTGCAAGATGATAACGAGCAATAACCAAATGGTAAGTTGCTTCATTGAAAAACTTGCCTTATCGGTGAGATGTAGTAAAACAAGTGAGATATAAGCGATAGGAGGGCCCGGTATAATCGGAAGAAGACAACCAACTAACCCAATAGCCAATAAAATAATACCAATGATAATCAATAGAATATCCATCCGAGTATGTGCGTATTAGTGAATAGAGAACTGAATTCTCATACGTTCGCCCTGATAGATTTCGCGGAAACCTATTTTTTGTTCTGAAAGAAAGGTTTTTAAATCGTGAAAAGCCAAAGCATTGTCCATAACAATCTCTATTGTTTCACCTTTGGGTGTACAATATATTGCTTTGATGGCTGGTATAAGCGGACTGTACAGAGTCAGTCCGCATGTGTCGATTGTAATCATCTTCATTAATTAATCTTCGGCCGGTTGCTCATGTAACCACGTCAAATATAGACGTATCAACTGTTGCAGACCATAAGCTTTCATGTTGTTATGATAAATAACATCAATACACAAATCTAGTAAATCTTTACTGTCATTTTCGTGACTTGCTATTAGCGATCGCACATTTAATCTTAGTTTCTCAAGAACATCTTCATCTACTATACCATTGCTATCAATCAAATGACGAAATAATGCATATTTCTCAATGGTTCTTAAGTTTTGCTCTGATACCTCGATTGTACGTGTACCACTTGTATTGGCTTGAATTGTATATTTTTTCATTGTTTTATTTTTTAAAGGTTGATATGGCAAAGTTAGAAAAATAGTTGAGAGTACAAACAACTGGTATGCTTTTTTTGCTCGATAGGTAAATTCTTGTTATTTCAAGTAATTGTTTTGTTTGTTTTCTATAGATTGAAACAATGGTTTCACCCCGTTGAAACTGTTGTTTCAATGCGCTGAAACAGTGGTTTCAGTAAGACGAAAAAAAAGTTTCAAGCCTATGAAAAGCTTGAAACTTGTGTAGTTTAATGATTTTTAGTTGACTACTCTGCAAAGTAGTTTAGAATAGATGCCATGATACTTGCTCGTTGAGCTTCTGATTGAATACTCTCGAATGGGAATCCAAGTACGAAAGTTCGGTAATTGCCTTTGTATGCGATGGCGGCACTTTCGTTGGTTGGTGAGTAGGCAAATACAGAAAAGGCATTATCTACGGGTGCAATACAATCGGGAGCTGTTACTGCATAACTTTTGGCATTTAAATTGCGAGGTATGTTAATTGTCATTCCCAAGCCATTAATATCACCAGAATCTCTATCGGATAGAGTACCCATCGATTTATATTTTAAGATATTCTCTGTGAAATCACGATTACCTTGCGAATGGCTCATGTCTGTTCCAACAAATGCGCCGCTGACTAATAGATTGCCACCTGCACTACAGTATGAGGTTAAAGCTCGCTGCATTGACGAAGAGAATGTTTTGTAATATTTCAAGTTATTGGTATCTTCCTTTTCAAGTCCCAATAATAAATCTACCACTTGGTATTTTTCTAATTGAACCTTACCATTCTCAACAGCCTCATTGCTAGCTGATACAAAGCTATAATTGCCTGCCGCTTCAATCGCTTTTCCATGAGTATAGGTATAGTCAAAGGTGTTTCCTGCAACGGTTTTTCCCTCTAGTTCGCTTGTGCTAAATCCTAAAGCTCCTTCACCTTCTTTACCTCCTTTACTTCTATCAAATTCAACCTGAGCACCACACAATGAAATATTCTTGTGATATGCAATGCCTGGATCTTGGTAAATATCAAAACCGGCTTGAGTTGGAGTGTTGATTAATCCAGGGCCGCACAATCTATTAAAGCCATTTACAATTAATACCTTTCCTTTCTCGTTGGGTGCAATATATGCCGAAAGGGTTTCGGATGGAAAACTCTCGCCACCTTTGTTTACTGCAGCTATCTTGAAAGAGTAGGTAATGCCCGGCTCTATAGTATATGTATAAGCATTTGATTTAACTAAAACACCATCGTCGAAGCTGTTATTACCTCTTGCCATATAAACAATAAACTCTTCGGGCGAAGCTGTTGGCTCAAAAGGATCTTCTTCGCCTAGCCAAGTAAGTTCCAACGTATTTTGTTTTTTACCAAACTCAATAGCGAAATGGCTTATCGGTAAGGGTTGAACCACATAGTCGCTATTATATTGCTCAGCAAGAAACTTCAATGCTCCTTTATAGATAGCTCTCGATACTACAAATTTAAAATTAGGATCGTGACCCATACGCATATCAGCAAAGTTCTGATGAGATAAAATTTCGATTAATGTTGAGGCCGGTGCAGGAAGTCGACTTTCGCTATAGTTACGATCCCACATAGCACGGCGAGTCCAAGGCATATTTAAACTTCTTGGTACATCTTGCTGTATTTCTGTCATTATTAAATCGGTTAAATCTCTTGATGCCATGCGGCTAGTTCCGGCACTTAGTTGTCCTTCATTGAAATTAGTTGTATAAATACCAAGTGTTCCAATAATATCATCTTCTGCGCTGTATCCGGCATCAGTATGAAAACTCATAGATAGCTCAAAAGGTACTTTTAATCCTTCTTGCGCAGGGTTGAAAACAGAACCACCTGATAGATGATTGAGAGTTAGAGAACGGACATTGATATCATCTGCATAATCATTTTCTCCTTTGCGAGGGCTATATACCTCATAAGGCATTCCGTTCCATTGGCCACTATAACGAGCGCCTTCGAGATAGCGAGGCAATCCGCTAACAGATGCTCCTCTTACGATATTACTCATACCACCACCAAAGCGAACTGCATCGGCACATACTACTCCTTTCTCTTTACTTTGATTGGTTAGTATCACCATGCCTTGTGGACTATTGCCTTTTTCAAAATCGAAAGTACCGAGATAAACCCATGTGCCACCACCAATTTTTTGATTAACCACGAACTCGCTGATACCTCCTTTATGGAAAACAAGGTACTTGGCATCCGAGATACTGTTTGGCAAAGTTTGATAGGATACATAAACTGCATATTCACCACTTTCGGGAAGTGTAGGAACCCATTCGGCAAATGCTTTATCGCTTTTCTTTTCGGTTCTAGTAAAGCGTGCTGTACCCATTTCAAAAGGATTCTCACCTTCTGTATATGTAGCTTTAGTATGGGCAAAACCTTTACGATTGGTAGTTTGCCACTTTGCTTTACGGCTCTTTTCTTCAATATATAAAGAACCGTTTGTCCTGTCATTGTCTACAACAATCATGTTGGTCTGAATATCTCTTTCGCGGGGTGTAAAGACATAAGCTCCTGCGTTTTGAAGCATTGGTATGATGTAGGGCAATACAAATGATTGAGTAAATAAATCTTCGGTTGTGCAGAATAGATTAGGACGTTGCCATCCCCATTCATTCTTATCGTTTTTGTAGTAAGATCCATGGCTCTGCCAAAGTGCAATATGTTTATTCTGCAATCCTTTTGGGGCATCATATGGTTTGGTGCTTTTTGTTACCCAGGGTTTCTCTTTTGAAGTGAGGTTAGTGTAGAGTCTATTTTTATCTTTCTTTTTGGCGCGTAGTGCATTAGGAGTTAAATCGTCAATAAGGAGCGTGCCACTATAAACTTCTAACTGAAGTTTGCGGTAAGATGGAGGAAGAAGTTCTTTTATTTCTGCGTAAATATTATCGACTGTTTGGGGTGTGAAAGATTGATTGGATAAACTCTCTGATGCATAGACTTTGATTTGTTTCTGCATGATAGCAATACTGTCTAAAACAGGTTGTTTTATCTTAGAGTTTGGTTGATATGATCTAAAATAGTCTGATAATAGAGTCTTGATGCTTTCATTATCTGATTGTGCTTGTACTAATAGAGTAGCAGATAACAAAAACATAAATGAATAAAAGAACTTTTTCATGATGATGTTGCTAAATAACGATTATATACAAAAATAATCTAAAATATATTATTCTGTATATAATTCACGCAAAATTGCGACCTCAACATTTAAACAGTTTACTAGGTAGTTTTCTATTCCATCATATTCTTCGTCAATCACAGCAAAAGCTGCTTCTAAATACTCTTGTTTGACAGTAAGAATTGCTTGAAGTTCGGGATAACGATTGACCATTGCACCATATTTGCTTAATAGACAATCTACAGAGCGCATATAATCAGTCATGATATCTTCTCTACTAACAGCCAATGCTGATAATAAAAGTGCGGCACCTATCCCTGTTCGGTCTTTGCCCGCAGTGCAATGAAATAAGAGTGGACTGTTGTGCTTATCCATCAATAACTCAAAGAACTTTTTGTATTGTTCTTGAGAATTGCGAATGATATCTCCGTAAACTACGCACATTAATTGTTCGGGGCTTTCAAGATTCATCAAATTGATTTCTGCCAAATTTCCGGCATTGATGGATAGTTTAATATATTTAGATACAGTTTGTGGAATGTGATTGATTGCACTTTCTATCTCACTAACACTTCTGAAGTCGACAACTGTGTGCAAAGGAATTCTAGTTAGGTGATCTAAATCTTCGCTTGTTAGCGCACTTAAATCATCCGATCTAAAGAGTTTTCCATATTTTACCGTTTTGCCAAATGCATTCTTAAACCCGCCTATATCGCGCATATTGAATGCTCCAGCCAATGGTATAAACCATTTCGATTTATTTTCATTATCCATAGTAAGTTGTTTTTATTAAGATAAAACAAGAAGTCAACCAAATGTTTGGTTCTAAATATGTTTTTTATAGTCTATTAGATATTAATCTGGAAAGAATCAGCATCTTTCCAAGCAGGAAATTTCTCTCTGAGTGTTCGTAGCGTGTCTAAGTCGAGTATGGCAGTAATAGAATCATCTTTATCGTTCTCGGCAGCCTTCATTATTTCTCCTTTTTCAGAAATAATAGCGCTTCCACCATTATACTTTATTCCTGATTCATCAATGCCTACACAATTCACTCCACATGCGTACGATAAGTTTTCGATAGCTCTTGCTCTTAACAGTACATCCCATGGTGTGCGTCTTGACTTTGGCCAATTGGCCATGTAGATTAATAAATCGTATCTGTTGTCTACATTGCGGCTCCAAATAGGGAAGCGCAAATCATAACATACTTGCAAACAAATATTCCATCCTAAATAAGAGATGATGACTTGTTGAGTGCCTGCTGTATAATGATCTTTCTCTTCGCCCATTCTAAAGAGATGGCGCTTGTCGTAATAGTGTTCTTCTCCTTCTGGAGTAATAAAGAAAGCACGATTATAATACTTTCTATTATCATAGCACATGAAACTTCCGGCGATAGCCATCTTATGCAATGTTGCAAGCTCTTTGACGGTCTGTATAGTTTCTCCCGTAGTGGGTTCAGCCAGTTTCTCGCAGTTCATACTAAACCCTGTTGAGAACATCTCGGGTAAAACAACAATCTCCGTTGTTCCGCTAAGCTTTTCAAGCCTATTGCGGAGCAAACGGAGATTCTCTTTTTTGTTTTCCCAGATAATATCTGTCTGAATAAGTGTAAGACGTAATTGCGTCATTTATTATTCATTTAAATTAATCTTATTCGTCGCCTAAACAAAATAATTCAGGATGTTTTCCTGTAAAACCTTTATAGTACGATTTGATTTCTTTCATATCAGCTTCGATATCACCTGATGGCATAATAGCCTTCGTAGACGAAATAGTCTTACTTGGATAATCGATACCTATTAATACGATAGGAACTTGAGCTTTCAATGCTATGTAATAAAATCCTTTTTTCCAGTTTGGATTACATTGACGAGTTCCTTCAGGAGTAATAGCTAAATGAAATTTTTTGCGGATAGCAAATTGTTCACACATCTGATCTACCAGTGATGTTTTACGACCTCTATAAACAGGAATGCCACCTACTGCCTTAAAGAAAATTCCTAGTGGAAAGAAAAACCATTCTTTCTTCATCATGAAACTTGTTTTACGGCCAATAGATCCGTAAAATAGCTTGCCAATAAAAAGGTCTAGGTTACTGGTATGAGGCGCTGCACATACAACACATTTGTCATAGTTGGGCACCGTTACATTTGTTTTCCAGCCTAATAAACGATAGTAAATAAAGCTGTAAATAGCTTTTTTCATTATTTGTTTAATTTCTCGATTTCGTCAATGATTTCAACGACATTACTATTAAAATCTGAACGGAACTTCTTATAGAAACCTTTAACGTTTCCTGGTTCAGTGTGACTAATACGACTAATAAATTCATCCTGCATTTTAAGGATTTTAGCCATTACATCATCAGCCTTTTGTTTGTCAGTGCCAGGTATTAATAAACTGCACACTACACACTCAGCGAATAATTCGCCTGCAATATAATTAACGTTTTTCTTTAGTTCTCTTCTACTTGCCATAATCTCTTTTATTTAAAAGTGAATACTGAATATATCGGTGTAAAGATAGATACTTTATTCTTCTTAGACAAAATTAGTATTAAAAATAGTACCCAAGGTTAACATAGAACGCTGCCTTTTTGGTTTGATTTGAATACCCGAATGTAGCCTCTAGTGGACCAAAAATACTATTGTATCCATACCCTAAGTTTACTCCAAACTTACACTGATTTTGGAAAATACCGGTAATGTCATGATCGGATAATACTATGTTACCTGTTAAGCTAACATAGTTGTTTCCTCCAATGCGTTGACGAAGTTTGATTGCTGCTATAGCTGTTGCATTCTGCATTATCTCCATGTGATTGATACCGGCAAATGGCATCTGTTGTGGTACAAATCTTCCAAGATAGTTACCGCCAATGAAATTTAAGAATGGATAAGCTACATAATCACCGATTAACACTCTACCATATATAGCAGGAAGTATTGTAAATCTATCAGTTGGAGAATATGCACCAACCCATGAAGCGTTTACTGCAGAGAATGGTGTATGACTATTATATTTTACGAAATTGGTTGTATACAATGAATATCCCGCTCTAAAGTCATTTCCTCGAGTTGGGAAATAGGCCTTATTGAATGAATTATAATGTACGTTAGCAAAGTAAGTAAAGAAATGTTCGGGTTTGATTTCTATGTCAAACTGAGGTGTGTTGTATAATAAATTGCTGTATTTATAATATTCAAATTTGAGACCAAACTGGAATTTAAAGTTTCTAAACCATACATCAGAGAAACTAAACTCACCAAGTTGATGTTTATAAGATGTGTTATAGGCCTTAGAACCTCTATCAAATACATTAATATCATTATATTCAAATTGATATGCGAAATTGAATTTACGCATTTGTAATGGTTCAAGTGTATAATCTAAGCGAGCGATATATCTTTGTCCTAAACGACCGGTAACAGATACTTTTGACGGTATTTTAGTCTTTAAGTTATATCTTGCATTTAATAAGAGTGATGCAATCTCTTCCGAGTCAAATCGTATACCAATATTAAGATTTTTCTCATATTTCTCTTCTAGTAAGAAGTCTAGGTTATATTTACCTTCCGCTGTTGGAGCCATCTTATAACTTACACTCGAATAAGCTTGTGTGCCACGTAAGATAGATAATGCATTTTCTAATTGTCCTTTGGTAATGAAAGGACTGTTTTCTTTTAGTTTACATTTACGCATCAACCATTTCTTATCATCATCTTTGATGCCGGTAAAGCTGATATTGTCAACGTATATTTTTTGATCATCTCTAACCATAAGGTCGTAAGTAGGATAATTAGGTTGAAAATCATCAGATAAACCAATTTTCTTTTTCAATGCTATTAACTCATCCCATTTACCACGTGTAGCCTCTTCACCTCTTATAATTAGTGTGTCGATTGCAGCAGGGGTAAAGCTAGCAGATGAGAAACCTTTAACATCTACTTTCACATGTAGATTAGATGCTTTTACATTTTTGTAATATAGATCCTGACCTGATAAATCAATAATTTGAAGTAACACATCCATTGCTGTGTTAAGTTTGTCGGCCTTCTTTAAATCGCTCTGCACATCGATTCCAATAATAATATCGGCTCCCATAGCCTTACACACATCAACAGGGTAGTTGTCAATCATACCTCCATCTACAAATACCATACTGTCTTGACGCATCGGTGTAAATACACCTGGTATGGCCATACTAGCACGCATAGCAAATGGCAAAACACCATCATGAAATACATGCTTATCTCCATTAACAATATCTTCAGATACGCATGCAAATGGTATAGGTAGTTTCTTGAAATCGATAGAGTCATGGTATCCCATTGTTAATTCTTGGAACAAATTATATAGATTAATGCCTTGAATCATTCCACCAGCAGCTTTTCTTCTTAGCTTTTTACTTAATGGTACAGATAATACATATGTCTCGCTCTCCTTGCGTTCCTCCATTGATTGCTCACTCCATTTAATCTTATCGCTCAAAATAAAAGACCAGTCTTGCGCTTTAACCATACTGTCTAGTTGATATGGATTATAACCAATTGCGCTCAGACCGCCTACTATTGATCCCATACTTGTACCTGCAATATAATCAATTGGGATTCCAGCTTCTCTAATTACTTTTAATGCACCAATATGTGCCACCCCTTTTGCTCCCCCACCACTAAGTACAATCCCTACTTTCTTGCGGGGATGATTGCTGTTTTGTGCAAAAGCGGTACTAGTTTGAATAAATATGCATACAATGAAAGATATAATGAGAACAATCCTATTCATAATAAATACTATATTTTTTAAAAATCATTATTAATTAATACAAAAGTAAAATATAAATTGTTTGTACAAACTAAAAGTATTTAAATTGTAAAGTGAAAATATCAAACTAGCCATATATTAGTTTTTAAAGTACTAATTCAAATAACTTTTATTTGTTGTTCTTTTGTATTTCAGAAAAAAGAACGAAATTTGTTCCCGTTCTTTATAAAAAGACGATTAAGAAACGA
The DNA here is from genome assembly GCA_947074345.1 of uncultured Bacteroides sp. Lineage (GTDB taxonomy): Bacteria > Bacteroidota > Bacteroidia > Bacteroidales > Bacteroidaceae > Bacteroides. Next base: position 38,464 of record CAMTPH010000019.1, read on the forward strand.
TACTAACACCTTTAAATATAAATATAAATTTTTTTAAAATGACTAAGAGTGCATTGCAAATAGCAAGGGCTGCATATCAGCCTAAACTTCCTAAAGCATTAAAAGGAGCCGTTAAGGCTGTTGAAGGCGCTGCTACACAATCTGTGGCTGACCAAGAAGAAATTAAAAAGCTTTTCCCTAATACTTATGGTATGCCTTTGATTAAGTTCGAAGAAGGAGAAAATGTACAATTGCCTGCTGTTAACGTAGGTGTTATATTGTCTGGAGGTCAAGCACCTGGTGGTCATAATGTGATTTCTGGATTGTTTGATGGTATCAAATCAATGAATGCCGATAGCAAATTATTTGGTTTTATCTTAGGCCCTGGTGGTTTGGTAGACCATAACTATATGGAACTAACTGGCGAGATTATTGATGAATATCGCAATACTGGTGGTTTTGATATCATTGGTTCTGGACGTACTAAGCTTGAAACTGCAGAACAATTCGAGAAAGGTTATGAAATCTTGAAAGAACTAGGTATTTCTGCTCTTGTTATCATTGGTGGTGATGATTCTAATACAAATGCTTGTGTTTTGGCTGAATACTATGCAGCTAAAAAATACGGTGTTCAAGTAATTGGTTGTCCTAAAACAATTGATGGTGACTTGAAAAACGAAATGATTGAAAC
>CAMTPH010000020.1 GCA_947074345.1 uncultured Bacteroides sp.
GGATAAACACCTCTATCAATACCAAGTGATGTGCCACCTGAAGAGATTTCAGGATCAAATCCATCATATTTAGTAAATGTTACTAAGTTTTCGGCTGCTACATAAATACGTAGATTAGAAATAAATACTCTATTGGTAAGTCTTTGAGGGAGTGAATATCCAAGTTGGACATTCTTGAGTCGGAAATAGCTTCCGTCTTTCACATACAAGTCTGATGATTGCCAATTTACATTATCACCTATAACGAAACGAGGAATCTTGTTAGATGTGCCTTCACCTGTCCATCGTGCTAATATCCATTCGGGTAAATTAGATGAGGATATATCAGTACGGCGTGTTGCATCAAATATTTGATTGCCTTTTGTTCCTTGCCACAACATATTAAAATCAAATCCTTTAAATGTGGCATTGATGTTAAGACCAAATGTCCAATCGGGCATACCTTTACCAATTTTAGTACGGTCGTCAGCATCAATTACACCATCACCATTAACATCGACAAAGCGTACATCACCGGGTACTGCATTGGGTTGAATCATTGATGCATTGCCATCAGCATTGGTATATGTGTAAGCTCTCACTTCATCCATGTTTTGGAATATACCAGCTGTTTTGTATCCATAGAAATATGGGAAAGGTAATCCGTTTTGAGCACGAGTGATTGTTCCAGTGCCTTGAAAACTGTCTAAGTTTTCCCATCCTGACTCATTGCCGTATTCAATCAATTTATTTTTTAAGTAAGTTGCATTACCACCAAATCGAATGCTCCAATCTTTTCGTACAATACGATAAGATGCTTCCATCTCTACACCTTGGTTTTCCATTTTTCCTACATTGCCGATGGGCTTAGATTCTCCAACATATGAAGGGATATTCATCTCCATCAACATACCATTTGTCTTCTTTTTATAGTAATCGATGGTGAAGGTGAGGGCATTGTTAAGGAAGCCAAAGTCGAATCCTATGTCAAACTGTTCAGACTCTTCCCATTTTAAATCGGGATTGGCCAAACCACTTGCTTTTACTCCATTAATCATAGACTCTCCGGTACCAAGAATGTAATTGTTGTTGGCAGAAGTCAAAACGGTATACATGAAATTACCAATGTTCTCATTACCATTCTTACCCCAAGAGAAACGTAGTTTAGCGTTGCTCAACCAATCAATACGATTTTCCATAAACTTCTCATTTGTAATGTTCCAACCGGCAGATACAGATGGAAATACTGCATAATGATTATTTGAACCGAAGCGAGATGAACCATCTCTACGAATTGTGAATTGAAGCATATAGCGTTCATCGTAGTTGTAATTGATTCGTCCGAACATAGATGCTAATGTGGCTTTTGCATTAGCTCCTCCGTATACGTACATGTGACCATCTTCTTGTAAACCATTACAGTAATCAATGTATGCTTTTTCTCCTGTCATATCTATCATTCCTCGGCGATTACCACCAAGATAGAAACCATTACTTTTTTTAGCTGATTGACCTAATAATACTGAGATTGTGTTTTTCCCAAATGCTTTATCGTAGGTAAGCATGTTCTCTAATTGCCATACTGTACCTCTACTACTGTTAGAATATACATTAGTAAAAGTAGAATTATTGTTGGCTGTCAAATAATATAGTTTATTATATCCATCGTTCCCCCAGAATGCTAAATCTGCACCATATGAAGTGCGGAATTTTATTCCATTCCAAATAGCTAGTTCAGCAGTGAAATTGGCAACGAACTTATGCGACCATCCTTTGTTAGCAGGCAATGAAAGAAGAGCAAGCGGGTTAACCATCTCATTAAAATCAGTGCCAGCCAAAGTGTATAGTTTTCCATTGTTAGGATCGTACATTGGAGTATAAGCGCTATTTGTGGAGTAAAGGTCTAATTGATCTTGCGCGGCTTGTCCTTCTGCATAAACAGTTAGGATAGGAGAAAGAGATAAGGCGCTACCAAGTGCCGAGCCATACGATGAATTGGTTTCAATACCGGTTGATTTAACACGTGCATATGAAATATTAGAAGTCAATTTTAGACTGTTGAGCCAATTGCGCGTTTTATTTTCAAACAGTGTATAATTGTTATTGCTTCTTAATGTCAATCGTTCATAATTAGAACGTCCATAATTTCCACCCACTATACCATCTTGTTTGAAAAAACCAAGTGATAAAAGATAACTCAATTTCTCACCGGCTCCGCTGAGACTAACTTGATTAGACATGATAGGGGCATCATAATTGAATGTTTCCTTTTGCCAATTGGTACCGGCTCCGTATGAATATGGATCATTGTACTTAGGTGCTTGTCCTGAATTCATTAGTCCCTCATTCATCATAATGGCGTATTCTGTAGCATTCAATACCGAACGTTCCTTCCAAGGACGTTGCCAACCATACGAGAAATCATAAGTTAGTGATGTTTTACCTAATTGTCCGGTTTTAGTTGTAACTAAAATCACACCATTAGCTGCACGTGCTCCATATACTGCACCCGATGCAGCATCTTTTAAAACTTCTATAGATTGAATATCGCTTGGGTTAAGATAATCTATACCACCTTCAATAGGCATACCATCTACAATATAAAGAGGATCAGAATTATTGATAGTACCGATACCACGAATACGAATTTGTGAAGATGCGCCTGGTTGCCCTGATGATGCAGTTGCTGTAACACCTGAAACTAAACCTTTCAATGCATTATCTACTCTCGAAGAACTGATTTTACTTAAATCATCAGCTGATACTTTGGCTATAGCAGCGGTAACCACACTTTTCTTTTGTACACCATAACCAACGACTACTACTTCATCCAAAATTTCAAAGTCTTCTTGTAGAGTGATTTTAAGAAAGGCTTGCCCTTTTACCTCTACATCCTTATGTTTATATCCGATATAAGATATCGACAAAACTCCGTTATCAGGAACTGACAAACTGAAATTTCCATCAAGATTGCTAACTGTTCCAACAGATAGATTACTCTTTAACACAATATTTACCCCCGGTAAGGGTTCATTATTCGAACCACTTACTACTATGCCTTTAACCTCTATATTTTGAGAATAGGCAGAGAATAAGATAAGGTTCAATAGTAAAACTATTAACGATAACTTTTTCATAAATTATAAAATTAAGATTAACAAGTGTCTTTTTATGTTTCTATTCGAGACATTACAAATATAGACTGTAACACTTTGTTCTCTTAAAAATAATCTATTCTAAAATACGTCAGTTAGTAAATATGAATACGTTATTAATACGTCAAATTATATTATATGACTGATTATCTGTGATATATATATACGTTAATCAATACATCAATCTCTATATTATCGCTAAGTTTAATGCTCGGAATGAAAGACTGATAAATTAATATATTTTAAATTTTGCTGTTCAGATATTCCGTTAGACTATCTTCTCTTTCTAAATTAAACTTTTTGCGGAGTCGATAGCGTATGGTTTCTACACCACGTATTGATATATTAAGTAAAGGTGCTATTTCTTTAGTTGCGAGATTCATAATTAAATAAGCACACATCATTCTTTCATTAAGTGATAAATCTGCATGTTTAGCACTTAGTCTTTTCATGAAATTATTGTGTATTAAATCGAATTGTTCTTCTATACGTTTCAATACATCATCACTCTGTATGTTTGAATCAATTTTGCTATTAATAATCATCAATTGCCGTTTACTATCTTTTGATGCTTCTCCCTTTAGTACAGACGATACTTTAAGAACTTCTACTTTAATTTCTTTCAGCATTTCATTTTTTCTAACAAAGTTAATCATGAGATTGGCCATTTCTTGGCTCTTGTGCTGTAAGTCATGTTGAAGCTTTTCCTTCTCTAATTCCATAATTTGTCTTTCTTGGCGTTCTTTTTCTGCTTCATAGACTTTTTCCATATGTGAGAGTTCGCTATTCTTTTCTATTTCTAATTGCATTCTTTTTTTCTTTAAGCGTTTATCTTCCCATAGATAAGCTAGCCAAACTGCAATAATAATAAGGATTACATATAAGACATAAGCAATTGTGGTACGATACCAAGGAGCCATAATTGTAAATCCAATTTCATCTTGTGAGACTGTTCCACCTGGATGTATGATCTTTACTTCAAATAAATAATCCCCTTCTGGTAAATTGCTATACTCTTTTATGCTAGTGAAAGTGTAATCAGACCATTCTCCTTTGTTAAGACGGTATTGATATCTAATATCGTCATATAAGGAATAAAGCGATTGTCCATATTCAAACCGCACCGAGTTATTTTCATGTTCAATTATCAAGTTAGGTTTTCGTTCAAGATAGTTTGCTGTATATATCAATGAATCTTTAGGATAAGTAAGATAAATACTTTCGATAAAAACAGTATGTTGATTCTTATTTATAACTTTCTTTTGGGGGATAGAAAACAAAGCAAAACCATTCTCATTGGGAATTATAAATAAAGAGTCAGTGGCAGTGATTATTTTCTCATAGGTTGGAACAAGCTCTAATATAGATTGGTGAATAGAATGAATATTTGTTTCCATCCCTTTTTTATATGTATTCAAGTTGGCTACACATATTTCATGCGAACTAAGACTTATTAGTTTGTTATTGTATTCCTTTAAATATGAATAGGCAACATTACTATTAAGCAATTGATTGATATCACTAGCCTCTACCATCTGATCTTTTAGATAGTCGTATTGGAAAACACCTTCAGAAGTAGTGAAGTAGATATTCTTCTTTATTTTAAATATACTACATCCTTTAAAGTGGTCAAGATTATTATCTTTGCCATACCATTTTTTGCTTTTTACTGATGATAAGTCTTCAGATAATTCAATTCGCATGACATTATCGCCATCTTGAATCCAAAGTATTTGAGGTGATTCTTGTTCGAATACTCTGCATGACTCTTCTAATCCCTTTATCTTATGAAGTACATTCCATTGATTGTTTGTTTTTTCCATTACATACATACCGTCATATACACCTACCAATAGTTGATGTTTATTATTCTCAACAAGTTGGCATGACCATACACCTGTTATGTTAGAAATACGTTTTAATATTCCATTCTCTATTTGGAAGATGCCTCTATCGTGCAAACAAAACAGATCGTCGCCAATAGCACAAAGATCCCATACTTGTCCACTTGATTGTTGTACCGATTTAATATCAGGCAGATTATCGTCCAATAAGATAGGATATGAAGTATAATACAATCCACGATTTGTTCCTAAATATAGAATATCATCTTTGACTATGGCCGTATAACCTGTGCCATAAGAGTGCGGATAAGAATAAAGATTAGTAAAAGGAGAGTTGATGCAAATATAATTAATGCCATTATCAAGTCCTGCCCATAGATTACCCGTGTTATCAAATGTTAGTGATAAGACGGTATTATTACGCAATCCATTGTTTTCATTGAAATATTTAAGTTGATTGGTTTCTGTATCAATAAGCAATATACCTTTATGTATAGTTCCTAAAGCAATTAGATGATCATAGATAGTAATGCAGAAAACTTCATTCTTTAGCATGAATTCTTCAGCTCCAGTAAATAAAGGTGTTAGTGTTTGTTTGTTCCAATAAAATAATCCATGATAGGCTGTTACAATAATAATACCTTCTTTATATGGAACAATGCCACGTATGCGTTCATTTGATAGAGCTTCGGCACCTTGAAGAGGGAATAGTGTATTCCCGACTAAAACTTTAACACCTTGGCTTGTACCTAAATATAGTGTACCATTTACAATACTTGAGCAATCTATTTTTTCTTCAGAGTCTATATAAGTGTATTTATCATTGATGCATTTCACAATACATCCATCGGCTTGAAAATATAGTATATTATCATTCTCATGAATTCCCCATATATTGCCAACTTGTTTATCTGATTCATTAAGCGAGTCCGACATGCAACAATAAACCATTTCGCCTGAAGATGCAGGTTGAAAATAACCGAACTCGTTAATCCCTCCTACATATATTCGTTTTTGTAAGCTTGATGAAAGTACAGATCTTACACTCTTTTGATTGTTTAATTTGAACATATTCCAGTTACTACCATTAAATTGTAGTAAACCGTTTGAATTAGCAAAGTATGTCCATGTATTATTATAAGAATCTATTTGCCATGTTTGTGCACCACGACCAAATAAGCTTTTGTCAAAATTGATGACGAAGCTATTCCATTCGGCATAAACATATGAGGGGGCATAGCAAATTAAACATACAAAGACAATTATCCCTTTGATTGATAATGTTTTCATGGTATTAGAATTCGATTATTACAAAGTTATACTTTTTTTTGTATTAACAATTTATTTGTTCTATATGATGAGATTGAACTATTCTTTCATTTCTCAAAATAACCACAAGTTTTGTTTGAACTAACCATGCAATGATAATGTTATATTAATGTAACATTTAAATTCTATACCAGTATGGAGAAATATCTTATTCACAGCAATGAGCTGCATCTGATCGACAGAGATAAGATTCATCAGGCAGTAGCACAAATGGTAGATACACTGGGATTAGCAGCAGGATCCACCGAAGATTTTAATCTTTATAAAGTTGTAGAAGACTATTTTACTGACCTGGAGAAGCGGGATAAGATAAATCATCTTTTAAAAATAAAGGATGACGCTTATGAGTTAAGAGCCGAATTGGGTGAGAAAATATTCCAATAAACCCGTGCTAAAAGCAACTGCCCGAATATAACGAGATGTATATTCGGGCAGTTGTTTTATTTAGTATATGATACTTAGTTTTTAGCTTGGTGAACAGTAAGCTGTGGGAATGGGAATCCAATGCCTTGTTCATTAAACACCTGATAGATTTGTTTATTGATTTCAAATTGTACAGGCCAGTAGTTTTCTGATTTAACCCATCCACGAGCAATGATGTTTACGCTGCTAGAGTCTAATGCATGAAGCGCAACAAATGGAGCTGGATCATCAAGGATTCTTTTATCAGCTTTCAAGATCTCTTGTACAACCTTTTCTACTTTATCATAATCTTCACCATATTCTACACCAACAATCCATTCTACACGGCGTATTTTTTGATTCGTGTAGTTAGTAACCACACCACTACTTAGCGGTCCATTAGGGATGTAGACCGTTTTGTTGTCGGCGGTATTTAAGATAGTATGAAATATTTGAATTTCTTTTACGGTACCAGCTACACCTTGGCATTCAATCCATTCGCCAATACGGTAAGGTTTAAATAATAAGATAACCAATCCACCTGCAAAGTTTTGTAAGTTACCCGATAAGGCCATACCGACAGCAACACCGGCAGATGCAAGAAGAGCAGCAAACGAAGTTGTTTCAAGTCCTAGTGCTCCAATAACTGATACAATCAATAGAACAGTTAGTGAAATTCTCACTAAGCTCATGGTGAATGTTTTTACGCTTACATCAACTTTGCGTTTATCCATCATCTTACTTATAAACCTTTGAAGTAAGCCAATCAAGAAACGACCAACAATGAAAACGATTATAGCTTTTAAAATATTACCTCCGGCACCGATAGCAGCATTTAGTAGTTGCTGACCGATATCCTCTAATTTCTCAATACCAATTTTTCCTTCTACTACTTCTTCTACAACTTCGGTAACAGCCAACTGGGTAGTGTCAACTTTGTTACTGATAGTATCAGCTGCAGTATTTAATAAATCTAGAAACAGCATAAATAATTTGTGTTAGTTAATAAGTTAATAAATAATAGCGCGCAAAATTAGTTCATTTAGAGTTAAAATAAAACTATTTTTATGTACCTTCATTTAAAATATCTAATTTTGTATTGATTCACAAAGAGGGGGTGCCTTAAAATAGCGGGCTGAGAACATACCCATAGAATCTGATCCGGGTAATGCCGGTGTAGAGAAACTTATATTACATCAAAATGAAAAAGTATTTATTGACGGTTGCCATATTGGTTACAACCGGCCATTTTGTCTTTGCACAAGAGTCTGTGCAAGATAGTCTGACAAACGTAAACTTGCAAGAGGTGCAAGTTATTTCTACGCGAGCTAATGCAAAAACTCCTGTTGCTTTTAGTAATGTCACTAAAGAGGATATACGTAGACAAAACACAGGGTTAGATCTTCCTTTCTTATTATTGAATACACCATCTGTTTTAACGACTTCTGATGCAGGTACGGGTATTGGTTATACATCAATACGTGTGCGTGGTACCGATGCAACACGCATCAATGTTACTGCCAATGGTATACCTATGAATGATTCTGAAAGTCAATCTGTATTTTGGGTGAACACTCCCGATTTACTCTCTTCGCTCGAAGATATCCAAGTACAGCGTGGGGCAGGTACATCAACCAATGGTTCGGGTGCATTTGGTGCAAGTATCAATATGCGTACTCAAAACGCATCTATTACTCCTTATGCTGAGGCGTCGGGTTCGTATGGCTCGTTCAATTCGCATAAAGAAACTGTACGTGTAGGTTCGGGCCTATTGGGCAACCATTGGGCGTTTGATGCACGTATCTCTAATATTGGTAGTGATGGATATCGCGATCGTGCCTCTTCTGATTTAAAGTCATACTTTGCTCAAGCCTCTTATTTCGGAGAATCTACTACAGTGAAGTTCATTACTTTTGGTGGCCGCGAAAAGACCTATCATGCATGGGATGGTATCAGCTTAAAGAAGATGGAAGAAGATCGTACTTACAACCCTAATGGAGTTATCAAAGATGATAATGAGAATAAAGGCAAGGAGATTGGATTCTATGATGACCAAATAGACTATTATCGTCAAACACATTATCAATTGTTGTTAAACCAACGCTTGGGTGGCGGATGGCAAATGAATGTTGCTCTTCACTATACAAAAGGTTATGGCTATTATCAAGAATACAAGAATGGCCGTACTCTCAAAGAATACGGTTTAACTCCTTACTATGAGCCTATCTTCAATGATAATGGCGAATTAGAAGGTTCTAAACTGATTAAAAAACAAAACTTGATTCGCAAGAAGATTGTAGACAATCACTTTGGTGGTGGTGTGTTCTCGTTCGATTACAGTAAAGACCGTTGGGCGGCATCTATTGGTGGTGGCGGTAACTATTACACAAACGATCACTATGGTCAAGTATTGTGGGTGAAGAACTACATTGGAACGCTAGCTCCCGATCATGAATACTACCGTAATACAGGTAACAAAACCGATGTGAATATCTATGCCAAAGCCAACTATCAAATTGTTGGTGGCCTGCATGCCTATGCCGACTTGCAATATCGCTACGTTAAATATACCATCGATGGTACTAACGATAAATGGGACTGGACAGCTAGCCCTGAACGTAATCAGGTGTTGAATGTAAACGATCATTTCAACTTCTTTAATCCTAAAGCTGGTTTGTTTTGGCAAATCAATGCCAACCACTCTGCTTATGCATCGTTTGCATTGGTCAACAAAGAGCCTACCCGAAATAACTATACCGATGGTCTTTTCAATACACCTCCAAAGGCAGAAAAGATGTACGACTATGAGTTAGGCTATAACTACCGTAGCGAACGATTCTCGGCAGGTGTAAACTTCTACTATATGAACTATATCGACCAATTGGTTTTAAACGGTAAGTTAAACGAGATTGGCGAACCAATGGCTGAAAACGTGAAACACAGTTACCGTATGGGTGTTGAAGTTTCAGCCGGAGTAAAGATTACTCGTTGGTTAGATTGGAATGTCAATGCTACTTTGAGCAAGAATAAGATTAAAGACTATGTAGGTTATGTAAGCGATTATGATGAAAACTGGGACGAGCTTTGGACTCAAACTTCTATTGAGGTAGGAGATACACACATTGCTTTCTCTCCAAAGTTTATGGCAAACAGTAATATTGGAGTAAACTTCGGTGGATTTCAAGCTTACTTGCAAACACAATATGTAAGTCGTCAATACCTTGATAACTTCGGCCGCAAAGAAGATTCTATCAACCCATATTGTGTAAGCAATTTAAGTGCAAGCTATACTTTCAGTCTTCCATCTATCAAGAACATTACAGTAGGTGCAACAGTTTACAACTTGTTCAACAAGATGTATGTAACCAATGGTTTTTCTCAAACCGCTGCAGTATATGAGCAAGGCAATAAAGAAACAACAGCTATGCTTTCTTCAGATCCTCGCTTTTATCCAATGGCAGGAACAAATGTATTGGCTACTGTAACACTTCGCTTTTAATCGATGGATACGTTAGAAATTATAGGAACAGCAGTTGGGCTCATTTACCTTTGGTTAGAGTATCATGCAAGCATCTATCTATGGATAGCAGGTATTATTATGCCTGCAATCTACTTGTTTGTCTACTATGAAGCCGGGTTGTATGCCGATTTTGGTATCAATATATATTATTTATTGGCAGCCATCTATGGATGGATTATTTGGAAATACGGCAAACAGAAAAAAGATAAAGCTGAACTGCCCATCACCAAGTTTCCATTGAAGTATCTTTTGGTGGTATCATTGGTGTTCTTAGTGGCATTTGTAGCAATAGGTAAGATATTGGTAAACTTTACTGATAGCGATGTGCCTTGGTTGGATTCATTTACAACAGCACTTAGCATTATTGGTATGTGGATGTTGGCGCGCAAATATATAGAGCAGTGGTGGGTATGGATTGTAGTTGATGTAGTTTGCTGTGGTTTATATATTTATAAGGAATTATATTTTACCTCTTTCTTATACGGTTTGTATGCCATTATTGCTATCTTTGGTTATTATAAATGGAATAAACTAATGGTCAATGAACAATAATCAAGAATTTGATATACATGCAGTCGTCTTGGCAAATGGTAGTTATCCCGAAACGGTATTGCCATTGCATATTTTAAAAACTGCACCATATCTGATAGCATGCGACGGAGCTACTAATGAATTGGTACATCATGGCATAATTCCCGATATTATAGTAGGGGATGGCGATTCTATTTCAGCAGAGAATAAGAAGAAGTACAAAGATATATTCCGTCAGATAGATGATCAAGAAACAAACGATTTGACAAAGGCCATCAACTATCTCTTTTCGATTGGCAAAACCAATATTGCTATTATTGGAGCTACAGGTGGAAGAGATGATCATGCATTGGGAAACATTAGTTTGCTTATTGAGCATATGCGAAAAGGTATCAATCTAAGAATGTATACCGACTATGGCATGTTTATTCCGGTCAATGGAACACATTCATTTAAAGTGATGCCCGGTCGTAAAGTTTCTATTTTCAATTTTGGAGCCAGGCATCTTCAATCAGAAGGGTTGAAGTATCCGATTTATGATTTTACTGATTGGTGGCAAGGTACACTCAATGAAGCAACCGGTGATGAGTTTACCATTCATGCCGATGGCGATTACTTGGTTTATCTAGCTTACTAATACGATTTAAAACAATAAAAGAGAAGTCCTCAAAGTATTAACTACTTTGAGGACTTCTCTTTTACTATATATAGCTACATACTATTTAATGAGTTTTTGGCTATACTTGTTATTTCCAACTTCAACCATTACTACATAATGTCCTGAAGGTATATTCTCTAATCCACCGATATACAATTTGCCACCTCTCGAAACCGTATATACTCCTTGCATAACTGTCATGCCAGTTGTGTTATAAAGTCCCACAATAACCTGACCATTCGCATCGTTTGGAAGTATTACGTTAAAGTGGTCGCTCAATACAGTAGGATAGATAGTACATGTAGATTCATCGCTGAATGCATCTTCGATACCTGTAGGGTTAGCATAAAGCTCATATTGATCTTTTACTTTGGCAGCACTCATAGCACCTTCGTATAGACGTAACTCATCCATAGTACCCGTAAATGGTGTATTGAAGTTTACGTTACAGTTGCCTATCACGATGTTTTCATTCTCTGTTATGTCACCGGTATTATCACCTGCTTCACCTGCTAGTTCACCATTTACGTATAGTTTAAGAGTTTTTGTATTGCAATCGCGTACACCTACCAAGTGGTTCCACTGTCCGTCGAAGTATTGCGAAGCAGAAACATCAACATTACTCTTCGTTACATCATCGTCGATAGCAAATGTAAGTCTGTCATTCTTATATTGCAAGCCAATCCATTTGCCGGATGCACCTGTCGATGTATCTTTTTTGTGGCTGCCTTTGTGGAATAGATACCAGTCTACACCCGTTCCGCCATTCGATTTAAACCAACATTCGATGGTGAAAGGTTTAGTGCCCATTGCAAATTGAGTGTAAGATGCTTGTTCCATGCGGCGAGTTTCAGGCGTTCCTGGCAGTTCTATTGCATTGTCTTTTACACCTTGTGCCCATGTAGGAGTGAAGTTTGTTGCACTTGCTTCACCATAAACCGCATTGTAAGCAGAGCTTCCGGTTGTTTCATCAAATGCGTAGTAAGCCACTTCCTGCAATATAACCGGTTCGATAACCGTGATTGTACCATTCAAAACAGCAGGTTCTTCATTTCCGGTAGAAGTAACTGTATAGTTGTATACACCAACTTCATTTCCGGTACCTTCGATAGTAAATGTAGATTCATCTGTCGAAATATTGCTTGTAAAACCACTAGGAAGACCCTCAATCTTAACGCTCTCTGCCTTGCTCCATTCGTATCTGATAGGTTGAATAGATTCGCCTGACTCGATGATTTGTTTTAGATCTCCACTACCGCTAAGTTTATTGAATGATGCGCGTGATGTGTTATAGTCGCGTAGATAATAACCCAAGTGTGGAGGTTGATTGTAAGCTACATTTTGCCAAGCCACCGCCATGCGATAAACATGATCGTGCATCAATGTAGTTACTTTATAATCGGTAGGTATTACCGTACTAAATATAAGTAAATCAGAACTTGTTTTCGAATCCCATAAGATAACCTCTTCGCGCCAATCGCCCAAGATATCTGCACTTAAGTTTGGAGTAGCTTTAGTCGTATTGCACGAAGCAGCATTGCTATAGTTAGATAGCGTAAGCATGCGGGTAGTGCCATTGCCATTCCACTTATCAATATTTACCCCATCAAGCAATTCGTCTTGCAAATCACCATCCCAATATATTCTGAAGTTTACAGATGGTCGCTTTGTCGATATAATCTCTCCTTTGCAGTTATAAACATTATTGATTTTAGTGTTGTCAGAATAATAACCGGCAACCCACATTTCATGTCCACGATGATTTGGATCAATATCGGCAGCAATGCCGCGACCTATATCAGTACCTGTTTTTTCGCCATACATTATCTCACCTGTTTTGGCTGAATGCAATTCAAAGCCATACTTAGCCGTTTTCTCTTCGTGTGGAGAAAAAACTTCTAATCCAGCTATATCAGGATCTAAATCTCCAAAATGAATAGCGTCACCATGACCACATCCGGTGCGATAAAGTAACGAGCCGTCATTATTAATCACACAAGCACCATATACTATTTCATCACAACCATCGCCATCTACATCGCCTACAGCCAAGTTATGATTACCTTGTCCATATGCATCTTTGCCCGATGTGCTTGAGTCGTGTACCCATTTGAGGGTTAAGTCTTTTCCATCAAAATCGTATGCTGCCAATGTAGTACGAGTGTAGTAACCTCTACACATCACCAAACTAGGTTTTACTCCATCAAGATAAGCTACAGCAGCCAGATATCTTTCAGAACGATTGGCATAACTATCGCCCCAACCCGATGAACTGCCACGAGCCGGTGTGTAAGGAACAGTTGATATCTCGGCTCCTGTATCACCTTTAAAGATGGTAAGATATTCAGAACCGGTCATAACAATCCCTGCATTACTTCCTGTAGAACGGTAATCGACTGTAGGACTATCACTGCCCATCAATACATTTTTGTTTTGTCCGTCGATTGTACCGGGGGCTGTTTTACAAGCAACTTCTGCTTTGCCATCGCCATCAAAGTCGTACACCATAAACTGAGTATAGTGTGCACCGGCTCTAATGTTACGACCTAAATCGATACGCCACAACAGAGTGCCATCCAATTTATAGGCATCCAAATATACATTGCCCGTATAACCGCGATGTGAGTTATCACGTGAGTTCGATGGATCCCATTTTACAATAATTTCATATTGTCCGTCGCCATCTAAATCGCCTACACTACAATCGTTGGGCGAGTAATCGTATGCTTGTCCGTCAGGATATGATTCTGTTGTACTATTGTTAGATACGGTGTAGGCTGGTGTTACTCCACCAGCTGGGCGTTGTAATGATAATCGCTTATATTGTTCTGCCCATACATCAATATTGTCAGTGGTTTCTATCTCTTCATCGTTCAATATAGCTTTGATTGTGTAGTTTGATGATACGTTACCGCCTGTATCTACAAAATTAGTTTTGCTTTGAATAGGAGAAGCGTTGATTTTAGTTCCATCTCTATAAACGTCAAAAGCTAGACTCCAGTGATCGGTAGCTAGACTTCTCCAAGAAAGGAATACTCCGGTGGATGATTTTATTGCAATAGCTCCACGATCGAGTTTCTCTAATTGTGTTTGTTGCGCTTGAATTGGCATCGCTAACGAACCGGCCAATATGCAACTACACAAGAAAGTGTTTAGTTTCATAAATTCGTATTTAGTGGTTAACTTAGATTTATTCAGGTTGTTAACTTGATAACATACAAATATACAAATATTTACTATTCAATAATGTGGATTTTGAATGGGATAAATTGATTATTGTAAGGTAAGTGTCTGGTAAACAAAGGTGTATGTAAGAGGTTAAAGTGCAGATTAGTCAATTATGACATGATTTATATCAAATAATACTATCTTTTTTATTACAGCCAATGCAATATCTGGAAGAATAACATATAGCATCCGGCCAATGCAAGAATGGCAAGCATAATGATTTTAATCAGCTTCTTATTGAGCTTTAATGCTACAACAGATGCTAGATAAGCCCCCGAACTACTACCTATTCCTAATACTAAACCATCTATTAGATTGATTTTACCTGAAATGGCAAATATTGTCAAGGCTATGGAGCTGATAACCAGTCCTAAGAATATACGAATAGCCGTGATGCGTACATAGCCCAACTTCAACCGCCAGTTGCATAGTGCAAACCAAATCATACCTATGGCTACAGAGATAAATCCGGCATAGACACCTGCTATCAGAAACATTGCCCATGTCAGCCAATCTACTTTTACGGGTGTATCGACCGATGGACAGTTACATTTAGACATTTTCATGTTTTTGTTGAGCGAAATGTATACGATAGAAAAGATTATGATGCCCAAAAGTACTAGATGAAGTATTTCATTGCTAATGTTAGTTGCCAACAATGCACCTACAATCGTACCTATGGCAGTAGGGATACCGAGTGTTATGACCAGTTTCCAAGGCATTTTGCCATTGCGCGAAAACTTGATTGTAGCAATGATGTACTGCATGAATAAGTTCACACGGTTGGTTCCATTGGCCATCGAAGCACTAAGTCCGGCACCCATATAAACAGGAAGAATTATCAATCCACCTCCACCAATCAATATATTGATGAAACCACCGGCAAAACCACCCGCAACTAAGATGAGATAGTGGACAAGATCCATTTATATTATTCTAAGGAGTTATTAAAGGATAACATTTGGTGATAGAATAAGTTTAAAACTAGTCAATATAGAACCGAAACGTCGTGTTGAAGGATGTAGAATAAATGCTCTATCTATAGCAACTGTTTGCTGCTAGTTATGGTTGAGTTGTAGATAGCTATATAAAGCACGATAACTGTTAACTATTATCGTGCTAAGTGTGTACACTCAACTTGATAATAGTTAACAGTTATCAACTGAATTATTTATTCCTTATTTATTGATTATAGAAGATAGAATGCTTGTTTCTATCTATTGGTTACACCCAACCTTCTTCTATCACTTCACCTCTAAGGCTTATCACTATTTTCTTGATTGGAACTTTGCGAATTGCTTTCTCTTGTGCTTTCATGGCCAACTGCAACAAGCCAGTACAGCAAGGTACTTCCATAATGATTACAGTAAGTGTGTTGACCAATGCCACATCAATCATCGTAACAAGTTTCTCAACATAAATCTCTTTGTTAGAATCTAATTTAGGACAAGCAATGGTTAGTTTCTTATTCTTTAAGAAACGATTGTGAAAATCGGCGTAGGCAAACGCGGTACAATCGGCTGCTATCAATAGATCTTCGTTGGCCAAGAAACCCGCTTGCGGATTGAGCAAGTGCAACTGTATTGGCCAGTGTGTCAACTCAGATTGAGTGCTTACCATTGATGGCGCTTTATTGGCCATTGCACCCATTGGTGCACCGGTTGGTTTAACAGCTGCAAACGAACGAGCCATGCTGCCCGGACAACCACTTGGTTTTTGTGGTGCTTTATCTTCTAACATACTTAAATCTACTTTTAATTGGTGTTTCTTTATATATTCTATTCCTTGTCTAACTAACTCTAGTTCATTATGGTCTTTCAAGTGTTTCAGATGAGCCAATATCGTTTTCTCTCCTTTAGGCGAAATACGATCCATTACTGCATTCTCATCATACGGCAATGCTTCGCGTTCTTCAATGGTGATAGCACCAACGGGGCATTCGCCTATGCAGGCACCTAGACCATCGCAATACAAATCACTTATCATGCGTGCTTTGCCATCAATCATTTGTAGAGCTCCTTCGTGACATCCCTCTACACAGTTGCCACAACCATTACAAAGATTCTCATCAATGAGTATAATTTTTCGTTTCATATTCTATTCTCCTTTTTTAGATGATGCAAAATAACAGCATAAATAAAAGATGGTGTGTAACATTTGTTACAATGAGGTGTTATTTATCTAGTACTTTTGCAATCAGTAACATTCAACTAGATAATAAATGAATAATCGTGAACTTTTGTTTTTCTGTTCTACGTGCAAAAAGCAGAATAACTCCGAATTAGATAATCGACAATGCGATATACCTTATGTTCGTAAAAGCTATAAGCGAGGCGAATATATTGGTTTTCATGGTGATGCGGTCAATCACCTGATGATGCTAACCAAAGGAACCGTGCGAACCGAGATTGTTTCGTCGACGGGTGTGGCATTACCTATGGAGAATATCAAAGCAACTTCTCCACTCGCTCCGGGCTTCTTGTTTGCCGAAAACAATCAGTTGCCTGTCGATATCATTGCCATCGATGAATGTGAAGTGCTGTTTATAACAAAGGCTAATGTTGAGAAACAAATGGTGCAATGCACGGGGTTCTTGCAAGGCTTTTTATCTTTTACTGCCAATAGAATGAACTACATGTCTCAGCGCTTGAAGATATTTGCGCAGAAAGGGATAAAGGCAAAAATCGTATATTATATATTGATGCGCGAGAAGAATGGCGAGTTTGATATGGGGAAGTCTATTACAGCATTGGCCGATTATTTTGCTGTTGAGCGTCCTTCTTTATCAAGAGCTATCTCTGAAATGGTAAAAGATGGAATCATAACCTATGATAACGGTAAAGGTAAAATAGTGAATACAAAAAAACTGGAAGATTTGATCTATTAAATCATCCTCTTCCAGTCAATTCTTTATCCTTTTATCATCGTTAGAAGCATCTTGAATTGGGTAGTGGCATATACTGCATGCGGCACATTGGCTGGCATAATCAGCATTTCGCCTTCTTTAAGGTGATAGCCTACTCCGCCTAAATGTATTTCTACTTTACCCTCGATGATTTGTATTACTGCATCAAATGGAGCAGTGTGTTCACTCAATTGTTGTCCTTCATCAAACGCAAATAGCGTAATGTTTCCTGCATTATTCTTTGTGATTTGCTGGCTAACAACACTCCCTGGCGAATATGCAATTCTAGTTTTAAGTACAAAAGGGCCTTTGATAGGTTCGAATTCTTTCATCATAATCAATTTATGTTTTTTAGAGTAAACAACCTTATTATTTGTTTGTTCATTATTGATTATGACTAATATATTAACCAATAAAAAGAAATAATTATGTTCTGTTTTCAATGTCAAGAAACAGCCAAGAATAAAGGCTGTACCGTAAGAGGTGTTTGTGGGAAACTTCCCGATGTGGCTGATTTGCAAGATTTATTAATCTTCTTGCTGAAAGGAATATCTCATCGTACTGTTTGTATGCGCAAAAAAGGTATGAAGATTGATGCGCCTGTAAATCGCTTTATCATTGAGTCGTTGTTTATGACTATAACCAATGCTAACTTCGATAAAGAACGATTTGTTGCTCGTATCAAAGAGGCTATTGCATTGCGCGACTCTTTGCCTAAAGGCGATGAACAATGTCCTAACTGCGATTGCTTATCTTGGACAGGCGATACTGTTGAAGAAATGGAAGAGAAAGCGAAAAGCGTAGGTGTATTGCATACGCAAGATGAAGATATCCGCTCTTTGCGCGAACTTATTACTTATGGACTTAA
This sequence comes from uncultured Bacteroides sp., assembly GCA_947074345.1. Taxonomy (GTDB): domain Bacteria; phylum Bacteroidota; class Bacteroidia; order Bacteroidales; family Bacteroidaceae; genus Bacteroides. The sequence goes on from CAMTPH010000020.1 coordinate 18,420, forward strand.
AGGTATGGCTGCTTATGCCGAGCATGCTGAGAAACTTGGTTTTGAAAATGAGGCTATTTATAATTTTGTTCAAGATGCACTAGTGGCTACTACTCAAGACTTAGGAGCCGAAGAGTTAGTTCATTGGGTAATGCGTTGTGGCGATTATGGTGTGAAAACAATGTCGTTGCTCGACCAAGCTAATACTTCTACTTATGGTAACCCTGAGATTACGAAAGTAAATATTGGTGTTCGCAATAATCCGGCTATATTAATATCAGGACATGACTTGCATGATATGTACGACTTGCTCGAACAAACTAAAGGTACGGGCGTAGATGTGTATACTCACAGTGAAATGTTGCCTACTCATTACTATCCTGCATTCAAGAAATATGATAACTTGGTAGGTAACTATGGTAATGCGTGGTGGAAACAAAAAGAAGAGTTTACCACTTTCAATGGACCAATACTATTTACAACCAACTGTTTGGTTCCACCACTTGATGGAGCTACTTATGCCGATAAGGTATATACAACTGGTGTAGTAGGTTTTACTGGTTTCAAACATATACCAGAGAGAGAACCCGGTAAGATGAAGGATTTCTCTGAAATCATTGAACATGCAAAGAAATGCGCACCACCTACCGAAATAGAAACTGGTGAGATAGTTGGTGGATTTGCTCATGCTCAAGTAGTAGCTTTGGCCGATAAGGTAGTTGATGCTGTTAAGTCGGGAGCTATTAAGAAGTTCTTTGTAATGGCAGGTTGCGATGGACGTATGTCTTCTCGTAAATATTATACTGAGTTTGCTGAGGCTTTGCCAAAAGATACCATCATCTTGACTGCTGGTTGTGCGAAGTATCGCTACAACAAATTGCCATTGGGCGATATCGGTGGTATACCTCGTGTACTCGATGCCGGTCAATGTAATGATAGTTACTCATTGGTATTGATAGCTCTTAAGCTAAAAGAAATATTCGGTTTGGAGAGTGTAAATGATTTGCCTATCGCTTATAATATTGCATGGTACGAACAAAAGGCTGTAATCGTATTCTTGGCATTACTAGCACTTGGCATTAAGAATATTCATGTTGGACCAACACTTCCTGCATTCTTATCGCCTAATGTACTCAATGTATTGGTTGATAAGTTTGGAATAGGTGGTATAACTGATGTAAATACCGATATGGAGATGTTCTTGAAATAATAGATATATCTGATTAAAACAAATTATCCTCTTTCATAATGTATGTTATGAAAGAGGATATTGTTTTTATAGTGAAAGAAGATAGCTTTTGAAATCAGCAAACTCTTTGCTCATATCAATGCTTTGCTTCTCGCCTTTCATAAACTCTTGTAGTTTTTGTGGTATCTCTACTTTATCGCCAATGATGCCTTCTACTGTTTCTAAGAATTTAGCAGGATGGGCTGTTTCAAGAAATACACCATTCTCACTTGGTTGTAATTCTTCTTGAAGCGCACGATATCCACAAGCACCATGAGGATCGAGCAAATATCCCGTGCTATCATATACACTTTTCACAGTTTCGCGTATTTGTTCATCGTTATAAGTTACACCCGTTATCTCTTTAGATATTGCATCGTGCGAATTGTTGTATAGAGCCAACACGCGAGCGAAGTTACTTGGGTCGCCTACATCCATCGCATTGGCAATCGTTGTAACCGAAGGACGAGGATTATATTGACCAGTTTGCAAATACTGATAGAAGATATCATTGCGGTTGTTGGCTGCGATGAAACGTTTTATAGGCAATCCCATACGTTTTGCAAACAAGCCGGCTGTAATGTTTCCGAAGTTACCGCTTGGTACACATATCACTGCTTCGTTTTCTTTACCCATCTTCTTTAATTGTGCATAAGCATAAAAGTAATAGAATGCTTGTGGTAAGAAACGAGCTACATTGATAGAGTTGGCACTCGTAAGCAATAAATGATCGTTTAATTCTTTATCCATGAAAGCCGACTTAACCAATGCTTGGCAATCGTCAAATGTACCATCAATTTCGAGGGCTGTGATGTTTTGGCCAAGTGTTGTAAACTGCTTTTCTTGTATCTCGCTTACTTTTCCTTTTGGATAAAGCACATATACATGAATACCGTCTACACCAAGAAAGCCATTTGCTACAGCACTTCCTGTATCTCCCGAAGTAGCAACCAATACATTCACATCTTTACTGCCTGCTTTACGAATGAAGTATCCAAGTAAGCGTGCCATAAAGCGACCGCCTACATCTTTGAAAGCAAGTGTAGGACCATGGAATAGTTCGAGCGAATAGATATTATCATTCACCTGAACCAATGGTACATCAAAGTTGAGTGTATCATATACAATCTCTTTCAATGTTTCAGCAGGGATATCTTCGCCAAAGAATGCATCGGCTACTTGATACGCTATCTCTTGAAAGGAAAGGTTCTCAATATTATCGTAGAATGATTGGGGGAGTGTTTTAATGTGTTCAGGCATAAAGAGCCCTTTGTCGGCAGCAAGTCCTTTTACTACTGCTTCTTCTAATGAAGCGATAGGCGCTTGTTGGTTGGTGCTATAGTATTTCATGATTTCTATTATTTACAATTAATAAAGTGTTCGATAAACTCGTTCTCTTTCAATAAACCGTAACTGCCGTTGCATGCAGATACTTCATCATAAGTTGTTACTTCATCGGGTGTGATGCCCGGATACCAAATGATGAAAGGAACCGGTTCGTTGGTATGAGTACGAAGCTCACATGGAGTAGGATGGTCGGGTAATACGGCAATTGCAACCGATTCATCCCACTCTTTTACTGCTTCGTAGATGGGGCCAACGGCTCTACTATCCAAGTTCTCAATTGTACGAATCTTTAAATCGATATCTCCTTCGTGTCCTGCTTCATCGCTAGCTTCAATGTGTAGATAAACAAAGTCATCTGTCTTTAAAGCTTCGAGTGCGGCTGCTACCTTATTCTCATAGTTTGTATCATATAGTCCGGTAGCTCCATCTACATCAATGCGACGAAGGCCTGCATAATAACCAATACCATTGATTAAGTCGACAGCAGATATAACTGCTCCTTTCTTAACTGACGGATAAGTCAGACTCAATGTATCCATTTGAGGACGATAACCCGGACTCCATGGCCATATACTGTTGGCAGGATCTTTGCCTTCTGCAATGCGCTTCTTATTAATAGGATGATCTTTTAATAACTCTTGCGATTTAAGAATAAGCTCATTGAGTAGGTTGGCTGTCTCTTCTGCCTCTTCTTCCAATGGTTTAATCATTAGGGGAGCAAAAGGTTTGAGAGGAACATCGTGTGGAGGAGTACAATCCAAGTGCTTGTTACCATCTTTTATAACTAACAGATGGCGATATTGCACACCGGTATGAAAACGAACACGCTCGTTACCTAAATGTTCTTGTAGGTATTTGATAAGTTCGTCAGCCTCTTCGGTAGTGATGTGACCGGCTGAATGGTTCTTTATATTCTCGCCTTCAATGCAGATGATGTTGCAACGCATAGCCATTTCGCCAGGTTGCAATTCAACACCGATGCTTGCTGCTTCGAGTGGGCCGCGACCTTCGTAAACGGTAGGTAAGTCATAACCCAAAACAGACATGTTGGCTACTTCACTTCCAGGATGAAAACCATCGGCAACAGTGATCAGCCTACCATTCTTGCCCAAACGTGCCAAATTATCCATGTTAGGAGTCTTGGCGTGTTGAAGAAGCGTTTTATTGTTGAGTGATGGTACAGCCCAATCGGCCATACCATCACCCAATATAATGATGTGTTTCATAAAGATTCGCTTTTTTAGATTATACGTTTGCGATACTCATGATATCAGCAAATACACCGGCTGCAGTGACACCTGCACCAGCACCGTACCCTTGAATCATCATCGGATACTCTTTATAGCGTTCGGTAGTCAATAATATAATGTTGTTGCTACCTTCTAAGTTGTAAAATGGGTGGTTTGAAGAAACCTCTTGTAGCCCAACAGATGCTTTACCATGATCTAATTTAGCTACAAAACGCCAATGCTTGTGTTCTTGCTCCAATACTTCGCGACGAGCTTCAAACTCTGCATCCATTGTAGGAATACGTTTCCAGAAATCTTCCAAGCTACCTTCAAAGAATTCATCCGGAATAAATAGATGTTTCTCTACATCCTCTTGTTCCAAATGGTAGCCGGCTTCGCGAGCAAGAATAACCAACTTACGGATTACATCTTTACCACTTAAGTCGATACGAGGGTCTGGTTCAGAGTAACGTTCCTCTTGTGCCATCTTAATGGTTTTGCTAAAAGGAATATCAGCACTAATCTTATTGAATATATAGTTAAGCGTACCACTCAATACCGCTTCAATCTTAAGAATCTTATCACCACTATGAATAAGGTCATTGATGGTGTTGATGATAGGAAGACCAGCCCCTACGTTTGTTTCAAACAAATATTTCACACCACGTTGACGCGCAATTTGTTTTAACTCACGATAGTTTTCATATTCAGAAGAAGCAGCAATCTTGTTGGCAGCAACCACAGATACATTGTGCGAAAGTAAGTCTTTGTATATCGATGCAACCCCTGCACTTGCTGTACAATCAACAAATACCGAGTTAAAAATATTCATGTTGATGATTTCATCACGTAGGATATCTATATTGCTATCCATTCCGTTCTCGGCAAGTTCTTGTTTGAAGTTGTTTAAGTCGATACCTTTGCGCGAGAAGATAGCTCTTGTAGCATCAGCAATACCCACAACTTTCAGTTTCAAACCATTTTCAGTTATCAACTTCTCGCGTTGCGCGTTTATTTGTTCGATGAGGCTACCCCCAACAGTTCCGGTACCACAAATAAATAGATTCAAAACCTGGTATTCAGAAAGGAAGAATGAATCGTGGATTACATTCAATGATTTGCGAAGATATTTAGAATCTACTACAAACGAAATATTTGTTTCAGAAGCACCTTGCGCACAAGCAATCACACTAATACCATTGCGACCAAGAGTACCAAATAGTTTACCGGCAATACCTGGAGTATGTTTCATGTTTTCGCCTACAATAGCGATTGTAGCAAGATTCTTCTCGGCATGCATAGGCGAAATCTCACCCATCTTAATCTCTTTCTCGAACTCTTCGGTCAATACTTCGCAAGCCAAGTCAGAGTCGGCATTGCGCACACCGATAGAAGTACTGTTTTCGGAAGATGCTTGCGATACCATAAACACACTGATACCATTTTGAGCCAATGCACGGAAGATACGATAGTTTACACCAATCACACCAACCATACCCAAACCTTGAACAGTGATTAAAGCTGTGTCGTTGATAGACGAAATACCTTTAATCGCTTTGCTTTGTGGGCTCGATGCCTCTTGTTTGATAATTGTTCCTGCCGCATCCGGGTTGAATGTATTCTTTATTAAGATAGGAATATTCTTATGGTATACCGGATAGATTGTAGGAGGATACACCACTTTGGCACCAAAGTTACAAAGCTCGGTAGCTTCGGCATAGCTCAACTCGTTGATGGTATATGCAGTAGATATAACACGAGGGTCTGCAGTCATAAAGCCATCTACGTCTGTCCATATCTCTAAACTATCAGCCGATAAAGCTGCAGCAATGATGGCGGCAGTATAATCGGAACCACCACGACCAAGGTTTGTAATATCGTCAGTTTGTTTATCCGATGAGATAAAACCACCTACAACAGCCACTTTAGGAACCTCAGTAAATGTCTTTCTGATGAGCGTGTTGGTTAGTTCGCTATCAAGAATATGTTTTGAATGTTTCTTCTCAGTTTTGATAAACGTTCTTGAGTCGAAGTTAGTAGCGCCTTCAATAACTTCGGTTACGATGATTGAAGATAGGCGTTCACCATAGCTAACAATGGTATCCGATGTTTTAGGCGATAAATCTTTGATAAGGAAGATACCTTGATAAATATCTTTTAGCTCATTGAGCAGTTCACCAATGCGGCGTTGTACTTCCACTTGCCCTTCGCCAGCAGGTATCACCTCTTTAATCATTTCAACATGGCGATATACGATTTCTCTAAACTCGTTTTCGTATGCTGCATCGCCCGATGCTGCCATTTTTGATGTGTTGATAAGTTTGTCGGTTATGCCGCCTAATGCAGATACAACTACAATAACAGGCTCATTGGCTGCCTCTACTATTTTCTTTACGCTCAAAATGCTGTTCACGGAACCTACGGATGTTCCGCCGAATTTCATTACTTTCATGTAGATATTTAGTTTTGTATGCCTTATTTCCTTCAGTCGAAAATAAAACAAAGATTGTTTACAATAAGATAAATTGAGTTTGCTTACTACTGTAAGCGTGATTCACGTAGAAACACAAGTACAATCCTTAACCCCAAAGGGTCATGGTCGTACACATGGATGTGACTGTATATGAAAGGAACATAATCATAGTCATTGTTTCTCGTTACGATTTGATAAGATATCGCAAAAATAGGAATAAATATATTCAAACTATCACATTTTATTAGTTTTTTCTATTAAAAAGAAAATGTGCATTCATTGAATAATATATCTAATAAAACTAGTTTTATAGCAAAATGTTAGTTTATATGCGATATGTTATTATATTTGTAGCAACAAATAAGATATAGAATGGTAGAATTGGGTAAAAATACTTCCGTATTGATAGTTTATACGGGTGGAACAATTGGGATGATTGAGAATCGTGAAACGGGTGCACTTGAGAATTTTAACTTCGAGCAATTGCAGAATCATATACCGGAGCTTAAACAAACCAACTGTAAGATTGATTCGATTCAGTTTGATCCGCCCATAGACTCATCGGATATGGACCCTGATGCGTGGCGTAAGTTAGTTAAAATCATTAGCGATAATTACGATCAATATAATGGTTTTGTCATTTTGCACGGCACCGATACGATGGCATTTACTGCATCGGCTTTGAGTTTTATGCTCGAAGGATTATCGAAGCCGGTAATCTTGACCGGTTCGCAACTGCCTATTGGCGTACTGCGTACAGATGGCAAAGAAAACTTAATGACCAGCATCGAGATAGCTTCGGCCCTCGATGGAGAAGGTAAGCCGATGGTTCCCGAAGTATGTATCTTTTTCGAGAATCACCTTATGCGAGGCAACCGTACTACCAAACTGAATGCCGAGAACTTTAATGCTTTTCGTTCTTTTAATTATCCGGTATTGGCCAAAGCGGGTATACATATTAAATATAACAAGTCGATAATCCATAAAGAGAACATAGATCAAGTTCTGAAACCTCATTATTTGTTAGGAACCAATATAGCCGTCTTGAAACTTTTTCCGGGTATGCACGAGAATGTAGTTGCTGCAACGCTCGCCATAGATGGATTGCAAGCCGTTGTTTTAGAAACATACGGTTCGGGCAATGCACCGCAACGCAAATGGTTTTTCAGATTGCTCAACGAAGCTAGCAAACGAGGTATCGTGATAGTAAATGTAACTCAATGCTGTGCGGGCACAGTAGAGATGGAACGATATGGCACCGGATTGCATCTATTAAATTCGGGCATTGTGTGTGGTTACGATATAACTACCGAATCGGCTGTTACCAAACTCATGTTTCTGTTGGGTCATGAATATTCACCTCAACAAATAAGAGAACTTATGGGGCAGCCATTAGCAGGAGAAATAACTTTAGGATAGAGAGAATAGTATTTTGCACTCAGCAGGATATCGGTCATATATAACTATGATTGGTATCCTGTTTGTTTTTTAATGGGGTGATACATTATAAAAGAGGTGTAGTCTATTAAAAACGGAACTTGCTCTTGCATATTTGTCGTGATAACTGTTAACAGTTATCGTGCTAGATATATACATATAGCTTGATAATAGTTAACAGTTATCGTTTACCATAAAGCTATCTATTTTAGTAAATATCGTAACTAACCGACTGATATCATATAATTTACCATTTTATATCACTTAACTACATATTTTATTTACTTTTGTCTGATTAATTATTGGGATAAACAGAAACATGGCTAAAGAGAAAACAGTATATGTATGCAGCAATTGCGGACAAGATTCGCCTAAATGGCAAGGCAAATGTCCTTCTTGCGGTGAATGGAACACATTTGTAGAAGAGATTGTAAGAAAAGAATCGACCAATCGCCGACCCACTTCGGGCATCGCAGTAGCCAAAGCCAAACCGATAACCATTCGCGAAATTGAAGTCGATGATGAACCACGCATTAACCTGCACGACGAAGAGTTGAATCGTGTGTTAGGTGGTGGATTAGTGCCGGGTTCGTTGGTGCTGATTGGTGGTGAACCGGGCATTGGTAAATCTACTTTGGTCTTGCAAACAGTACTTCGTATCCCCAATAAACGCATACTTTATATATCGGGCGAGGAGAGTGCGCGCCAGCTTAAACTACGTGCCGACCGCATATCGCATTCTTCATCCGATTGCTTGATCGTTTGCGAAACTTCACTCGAACAAATCTATGTTCATATCAAAAATACCAACCCCGATTTGGTGATTATTGACTCTATACAGACTATCTCTACCGAAAATATAGAATCTTCTCCGGGTAGCATTGCGCAAGTGCGCGAGTGTTCGGCGTCGATACTCCGATTTGCGAAAGAAACTCACACGCCGGTTCTTCTTATCGGCCACATCAATAAAGAGGGTAGCATTGCAGGGCCAAAGGTTCTAGAGCACATTGTCGATACAGTGCTTCAGTTCGAAGGCGATCAGCACTATATGTATCGCATCTTGCGCAGCATCAAAAACCGTTTTGGTAGTACTGCCGAACTAGGCATTTACGAGATGCGTCAAGATGGACTCAGACAAGTGAGCAACCCATCCGAACTGTTGCTTTCGCAAGATCACGAAGGTATGAGTGGCATTGCCATTGCATCGGCTATCGAAGGGGTGCGCCCATTTCTCATTGAAACACAAGCATTGGTTAGCTCGGCTGTTTATGGCAACCCGCAACGTTCGTCAACCGGCTTCGATATACGACGCATGAATATGCTGCTTGCTGTACTCGAAAAGCGTGTTGGCTTTAAACTCGGTCAGAAAGATGTATTCCTCAATATAGCCGGTGGTTTAAAGGTGAACGACCCTGCTATCGACTTGGCTGTAATTAGTGCCATCCTTTCATCAAACATGGATTCGCCTATCGACTCGGATGTGTCTATGGCAGGTGAAGTAGGACTATCGGGCGAAATTCGTCCGGTAAACCGCATCGAACAACGCATTGGCGAAGCCGAAAAACTAGGATTTAAACAATTCATACTCCCCAAATACAATCTCCAAGGACTTAACACACAAAATTTCAAAATAGAATTAATACCTGTCCGTAAGGTGGAAGAGGCTTTTCGGGCATTGTTTGGTTAAACATAAAACTTAATTTTACTTATGAACAAAACATTCTTTTCTCTTTTATTGCTACTTACAATGGGAGTAAGTAGTTGCGACATGCCTTTGGCTGATGACTACTATCAATCTATTACTGAAGACGATAACATTGGCGTATCTATCGTTTTTAATACCAATTGGGACAAGGGTACGATGATGCTAACGGGGCAAAACACACAAGTGATTCCTTATTCTATCTCGGCCTATGGTAAAGAGATCGTGGTTGTAGAGATGACAATGGGCAGCATGAAGTGGACACCCAATGAAGCTCATGGCGAACTTGTGGTCTATAACAGTGAGTTGCCCGATGGTAAATATACGTTGAGCTGCGAAATCTACATTAAAGGCAATTCGGGTAGCTTGGCCAATCAGCTCGATGCTGAATATTATGGTGGAACATTCTCTTTTCCGGTACAAATTAACAGACAAGCCGAAGCTCCCAAGCGCATGAGAAAGTCAATTAATAAAGACGGCTTTCTTGCTTTCGACTGGGATATGCCCGAGGTTAGTCATCTCGAAATAGTGGACTATACCCTATACTATAACGAAAATGGCATTCATCGAACAAAAACAATCGCGGCAACAGAGCATATTGCTGTAGACAATGAATATGCCGGAGAAGCGTGTAAATATGAACTGAGAGCCAATCTCAAAGATAGCTATACAGGTGATAGATTCAGTTGGTTGGTTGACTCCTATGATATGGAGGAGAGCATCAATCTATCGTATCGTCATTTAGATGATGGTCGCATCATGTTAGAGTGGAATAATCCATATCCGCATAAAGTGAAGATAGAACAGATGAGTATACTGCAAGATGCTGAATTGAAAAATGGAAGTCTTACATTTACTCCTCAACCATTAAATAATACCTATTGGGATATTAATCAGATGATAAATATATCAATGAGTAATACAGTTAACACCGACCAGTATTTTTGGAAAAGAGAAATTACTATTCCGCTATATGCCGATTGTGTTACCGATGATAAATTTGCCTACTTTGATTACAATCCAGCCGACAATACTATATATGCTGTTACTCAAAATGAACTGATAGCTGTCAACCCATACGACTATCGATTGACAAAGAAACATGATCTTAATACCTATTATGCATCCGAGATCTGTACTTCGCCAAACTCGGCCATGGTAGTGGCTTATGTACCTTATTTCAATAATGTGAATGATAATGACTATCTAGTAGCTTATCGAAACAAGGATATGCAAGAGATGTGGCGCATACCATGTGTTGACAAAAGATACAATGGTACAAAAGCAAAACAGATGTTCCTTACTACCGATGATAAGCTAATATACTTTGCATCGCGTTCAACGGGCAATCATGCCGTTGTAATAAATGCTTTGACAGGTGCAATAGAGAAAGATATAAAACTCGATGCAGATAGTTATGTATATGAAAAGGCTATCTCACCCGATGGAAAAAATATATGTTACAACGATGCGCACAATACGTATATAATCGAATTAGAGAATTATGAAATGAAAGCAAAGCATATACTCTTTTCTGATAATTATTTAAGAAATTGTTACTTTGCATACAATCGCCCCAATGAAATCATTACTATTACTAGTGACAACAGTGATATCACTTATTGGGACTTGACTACAAGAGAAAAGATTCGCTCTATTACACCTGTAGATCATTCGTCTCTAATTGCCATGGATAGTTATACAGGAAATCTATTATTACTCAATTATCCAAAACTCTATGTCGCATCACCCGTAGATGGTTCGATACTTTTCGAAACTAACACCAAAAGCCGCTCTTGCTCATTGGTTAACAATCATCTTAACTCATACGATGGACTATTGTTGAACTTAAATAAATACATGACAAAATGAAAAAACTAATTATATCTCTATTCATAGTTTTATTGACTATCTCGAGTGCAAGCGCACAACGTATCTTCCTTGAATACAATATTGGCTATGGCACATTCAACATGAGCGATATGCGCCATACATTATTAAAAACAGAAAGCGCTGTTAAGGGAATGAAGATAACGGATGACTTTCCGGGTTTCTTGATTCAAGATGCAAAAGTAGGTTTTAGCTATAATCGATGGGATTCTGGTGTGTTGTTTGGCTATATGGCAACCGGTGGAAAGAAATCATTGGCCGATTATTCGGGTAGTTATAAGAACGAGATTAAGAATAAAGGGTTCAAAACCGGACTATTTGCTAGATATTGCTTGATGGGGCAAGATTTTAAGCTAAAACTATATGCACAAGGTTCTGTAGGCACTATCTTTACAAACGCAAAGTTGATTGATGAAATCAACCTTAACGCAAATAATATACACGAAAGGGAAGAAGCTAAGATTAATGGTACGAACCTATTTGTTCAACCAGCGTTAATTATTCAGTACCACATTATAAAACCATTGGCTGTTCAAGCTCAAATAGGTTATGAGTGGTCGCCCTACAAAGGAAAAATGCGTTACGAAGGAAATAAACTAGACTTAAAAGCTGACTGGGACGGTCTACGTGCTAGTGTAGGTTTTGTAGTCTACTTAACAAACTAATATATTATAATGATTCAAGAGTTTCAAATTAGAGTATTGCCGCAAGTGGCTGCCAACGAACAAGCTGTGATAGCATATCTGGCAGATGAAAAAGGACTTGACCCACGTAAAGTCAATGCTATTCGTATACTTAAGCGTAGCATTGATGCACGCCAACGTACTATCTTTATCAACTTGAAAGTACGCGCATATATCAATGAAATGCCTGCTAATGATGAGTATCAACCTACTGAATACAATTCAGTAGAAGATAAACCGCAGGTGATTGTAGTTGGTGCTGGCCCAGGAGGATTGTTTGCTGCTTTACGTTTAGTAGAGTTGGGCTATCGTCCTATCGTGGTAGAACGTGGAAAGAATGTACGCGACCGCAAAAAGGATTTAGCTCAAATCAGTCGCGAACATATCGTTAATGCTGAATCTAACTATAGCTTTGGTGAAGGTGGTGCAGGTGCATACTCAGATGGTAAACTCTATACTCGTAGCAAGAAACGAGGAAACATTGATAAGATATTGAATGTGTTCTGTCAGCATGGTGCATCGACCAGTATATTGGTTGATGCCCATCCTCATATTGGTACAGATAAACTGCCACGTGTGATTGAAAATATGCGAAATACAATCATAGCCTGTGGTGGCGAAGTACACTTTGAAACTCGTATGGATGCTATAATCATAGCCAATGGTGAAGTGAGAGGTATTGAAACCAACACAGGTCAAACCTTTGAAGGTCCTGTAATACTTGCTACCGGACACTCGGCTCGCGATGTATATCGCTGGTTGGCAAACAACAATGTAGAGATTGAAGCGAAAGGTATCGCCGTAGGTGTACGTTTGGAGCATCCTGCGCATCTCATCGATCAGATACAATATCACAGCAAAGAGGGAAGAGGTAAATATCTACCTGCTGCAGAGTATAGCTTTGTTACTCAAGTAGAGAATAGAGGAGTATATAGCTTCTGTATGTGCCCTGGTGGAGTTGTAGTTCCAGCAGCAAGCGGTTCTGAACAAGTAGTGGTCAATGGTATGTCGGCCTCTAATCGTGGTTCACGTTGGAGCAACTCTGGTATGGTAGTCGAAATACAACCGGAAGATTTGAACGAAAAATCAATGAAGGTAGATGTAGCGATGGACCATATACAAGGCGAACCATCTGTATTACAAATGATGCACTTTCAAGAAGCACTCGAAAAGCAATGTTGGCAACAAGGTGGTAGTTCGCAAACTGCGCCAGCACAACGAATGTTAGACTTTACTCGTAAGACATTAAGCTTTGATCTACCCGAAACTTCTTATAGTCCGGGCATTATATCTTCTCCGCTTCATTTCTGGATGCCTTCGTTCATCACCAATCGTTTATCGCAAGGTTTTCAAAACTTTGGTAAGATGAGTCGTGGCTTTTTAACCAACGAAGCTACAATGATTGGAGTAGAAACACGTACATCAGCACCCGTGCGAATTGTTCGCGATAGAGAAACACTACAGCATGTTACTATAAAAGGCTTATTCCCATGTGGCGAAGGTGCAGGATATGCCGGAGGTATTGTATCGGCCGGCGTAGATGGTGAAAGATGTGCCGATGCTGTTGCTAACTACTTAAATAAATAGACAATATAGATAAATGAAACATGTACCCGAGATAGCCATTGTTGATGCCAATACACTTAGTGCTTTCGGCTTGCAAACTATATTAGAAGAGTTATTGCCCATGGCGATGATACGTTCTTTCAATAGTTTTGAAGCTTTGATTGATGATACACCCGATATGTATGCACACTATTTCGTATCAGCTCAACTCTATATGGAACATACTTCCTTCTTCTTACAACGAAAGAAGAAAGCGATTGTAATGGCTGGTGAGAGTCAATCAATCCAATTGTCGGGTGTTTCAGTTCTTAATGTTTATCAACCAAAAGAGATGTTGGTGAAGTCTATCTTGAAACTTCACCAACATGCTCATCATAAAGGGTTCCCACCCGAAGCTGTTCCTCCACGTAGAGTTATAGAACACGAACTTTCTCCTCGCGAAATAGAAGTTCTAGCTTTAATAACCAAAGGGCTCATCAATAAAGAAATTGCCGATAAGCTCAATATCAGCCTTACTACTGTAATCACTCATCGAAAGAATATTACCGAAAAACTCGGTATAAAATCAGTTTCAGGACTTACCATTTATGCAGTGATGAATGGTTATGTTGAGGCTGATCGCATTTAAGAACCTTTTACTACTACAATAATCAATACTATGAACCGATTTACTACCTTACTACTATTTATTGTGTTTAGCTTTTCAGTTCATGCACAAGCTGTTCGGTTGTCTTTCAATCAAGATAAGAACTTTAAGATAGCACAATTTACAGACATGCACCTCGGTCTTAATAGTGATGAGTCACGCAAAGAAGCAAAGCAAACGTTTGAAAGGTTGGAAAGGATTGTTAAGCAAGAGAAGCCCGACTTGATTGTCTTTACAGGCGATATCGTAACTGGTCAACCTGCATTGCAAACATGGAAAACGTTGTTGGATAAAGTAGATGTACTCAACATCCCTTTTGGAGTTGTATTGGGCAACCACGATCCCGAGAATGCATCAAAAGAAGAGATAGCCACTTTGATTCTTCAATACAAGAACACCATCAATAAACCTAATTCTAATAAAGAACTTGCCGATATTGTAATACCTATAAACTCATCAAACAAGATAAAGGATAAGGCATTTATATATCTGATGGATTCGAATGACTACTCGCCCATTAAAGAGGTAAAAGGTTATGGTTGGTTCACTCGCAATCAAATAGATTGGTATGTAGAAACGAGCAAAGCTATTAATCCCGATAAGCATCCCGCTTTGGCATTCTTTCATATACCGTTTCCTGAATATACCACTGCTTGGGATGATAAAAAGAATAAACGTATAGGCAGACAAGCCGAAACTCCTTGTCCTCCATCCATCAATACCGGAATGTTTGCCGCTATGGTCGAGATGGGTGATGTGATAGGAACATTTGTAGGGCACGATCATGATAACGATTATATCGTGATAGATCAAGGTATAGCGTTGGGTTATGGACGTTTCTCGGGTGATAATACCATCTATAATAATCTTCGTTCGGGAGTTCGTTTGATTGAACTAACCGAAGACAAACGCGGCTTTAAGAGTTGGATTGTAGAAGACAATGGTCGCGTGGTTGACTCTATGCGCATGATGAATAATTCAATCGAAGCAATAAAGTCGCTCTAACTAAGTCTCTCATTATAAAGAGCGTGTCTTAACACATTTTATAGTAAAAGAATATCTATTTAGGTCTATTTCTGTGATAAATCCTAATAAATGAGGATTGCACAACTCACTCCTTTACAGTTACTTTGTATTAAAATTATAAAGTAAAGATGAAATTAAACGCTGTTCTGATTGTTTTATCCTTTTTGGGTACTCAAAAACTTTGGGCCGATGAGTTGCCTAAAGACACCATTAAGGTGGTTGATGTTGAAGAAGTAGTAGTGATAGGTACTCCAAAAGAGAATCGTAAGATGCGTGAATTACCATCGGCTGTAACATTGCTTTCTCAAAAAGATATGCAAGCCAATCAAGTCAATTCTATTCATAGCTTGAATGCGCTTGTTCCAAGTATCTATATTCCCGATTACGGTTCTAAGTTAACTTCGGCTATTTACATTCGTGGAGTAGGTTCGCGTATCAACACCCCATCAGTTGGTTTGTATGTTGACAATGTACCCTATATAGACAAATCAGCTTTCGACTTTAATTATTCAGATATAGAGCGCATCGATGTACTTCGTGGACCGCAAGCTACGTTGTATGGTCGCAATACCATGGGTGGGTTAATCCGCGTACATACCAAGAATCCATTCAGTTATCAAGGTACTGATTTACGTTTGGGTGCGGGTACATATGGCAATTACAATGCATCTCTTACCCATTATCATCGCATTTCAGAAAAGTTTTCTTTCTCTGCAGGTGGTAACTTCGAGCATGCCAATGGTTTCTTTAAAAATACAGCACTCAATGATAAAAAGGTTGATTGGCTTAACGGAGGAGGTGGTCGCATTCGTGCCATCTATTTGCCAACAAGCAACTTGAAACTCGATTTTAATGTAACTTACGATTATAGCAAGCAAGGCGGTTACCCATACTTCTATACCGGAAGAGTATTTTTGGCCGATGGCGAAACAGATCCTCGCGAAGACAAGATAGGAAAGATCTCTTACAACGATGAAAGCAGTTACCGTCGCAGCATGCTCAATGCCAATGTCAATGTGGTATATAATGCGCAAAACTACATTTTCAATGCAGTAACCGGCTATCAAAACTTAAACGATCGCCTGTTTCTCGATCAAGATTTTACCGAAAAAGATATATTCAATCTAGAACAGAAGCAAAAGCTCAATGTGATATCCGAAGAGGTTGTATTCAAGTCTAAACCCGGTAAACGATGGGAGTGGACAGTCGGTGCATTTGCCTTCTACCAATGGCTCAATACCAATGGTCCGGTTCAATTCAAAGGCGATGGAGTGCAAGAACTGATTCAAGATAACATCAATAACAACATCCCCAATATGGGCCCTATGGGTGTGATGAGTGTTGATATTACAACCCGTCCGCTCAATGTAAGTGGTAACTTTGATACACCTGTATTCAATGGTGCTTTGTTTCATCAATCTATCTTCCGCATTGTCGATGGCTTTACTGCTACCGTAGGGTTGCGTTTAGATTATGAGCGCAATTCATTAACCTACAATTCGGGTAGTAATATTGATTATAGCTTTAACATGACAAGTAGCATGATGCCGATGCCTATTAAAAAAGCATTGAGTCTATCGCCCGATTTACAAGGAAAGTTTAGTAACGATTATCTTCAACTCTTACCTAAGTTTGCATTGCAATACGAATGGAAGAAAGGAAGCAATGTTTATGCTACCATCTCGCGCGGATATCGTTCGGGAGGATACAACGTGCAGATGTTCTCTGATTTAATTCAGAGCTCGATGGAGAATGGCATGAAAGGACAGATTAAAGAAACCGTTACTGAAATACTTGAAGGCATGCAAGGAATACCTCCAACGGTTGTTCAAGGCATTATCGCTAAAATACCTGGCGCAGGTCCCGAACCAGATGTGAAAGCTTCGACTATTTTCAAACCCGAATATACTTGGAATTATGAAGTAGGAGCACGTCTAAACATGTTTGATAACCGTTTGGTTGCCGATGTAGCCGCTTACTATATGGATACACGCGACCAACAAGTGGCTAAGTTTGCCGAAAGTGGCTTAGGACGTATCACAACCAATGCCGGAAAGAGCAAAAGCTACGGTGCAGAGGTTACACTTCGTGCAAGCATCACCGAAGCATTTAGCATTCACACCAACTACGGTTATACCCATGCTACTTTTAAAGACTACGAAACCAATGAGAAGATAAACGGACAGTTGCAAGTGATAGACTATACAGGCAACTATGTGCCTTTTGTTCCTAAACACACTTTGAGTGCCGGTGGACAATATATATGGCAGTTAGAAAACAAAATCAGTTGGTTAGACAGAATACAGTTTAACTTAAACTACAATGCCGCAGGTCGCATCTACTGGAACGAAAGCAATTTGGCTAGCCAATCTTTTTATGGCACGCTCGATGGCCGCATCTCTTTAGAGAAAGGAAATGGCGCTGTAGCTCTTTGGTGCAGAAATGCCCTCGATAAGAGTTTTCAAACCTTCTATTTCGAGTCAATGGGCAATGGCTTCATGCAAAAAGGGCGTCCACGCCAGTTTGGTATCGAAGTGAGATGCAGATTTTAAGTTAGAATCTTTAGCATATAATATAAAACTCCTAACCAGTTTTATACTAGAAGACGTTGTAGTCAACTCAAATCATGAGTAAAGACTGCAATGTCTTTTTTATTTCTATCCTATTGGCAAGCTCTTGCCTATGTGTTGGCAACAGTTAGCCAATGGGGTGGCAAAACATTGCCAATATATAGGCAACAACTATTTTAAGAATAAAAACCATTTGTTTATCAGTTTGAAACACTTTTAAACTTTTATAATTCCGCTGCATACACAATTTATTTCTATCTTTGGCAGACTAATTAACCCTTATTACGTAATAAAATAATAAAAACTAATTATGGCATTACCTCCGTTTAAATATCAACCCATGTTTGAACATGGCGAAGATAAAACCAACTACTATTTGCTTACTGACAAATACGTTTCTGTAAGTGAATTTGACGGAAAACCAATTCTGAAAATTGCTGAAGGTGCACTCGAATTGATGACTCAAACTGCTTATCGCGATGTATCTTTCATGCTTCGTCGTGAGCACAACGAACAAGTGGCTAAGATTCTTCACGATGCTGAAGCAAGCGATAACGATAAATATGTAGCGCTTACTATGCTTCGCAATGCTGAAGTAGCTGCTAAAGGACAATTGCCATTCTGCCAAGATACAGGTACGGCTATCATCCATGGTGAAAAAGGCCAACAAGTTTGGACCGGATACGATGATGAAGAAGAGATTGCACACGGTGTATACAATACCTACACACAAGAAAATCTTCGTTACTCGCAAAACGCTCCGCTTAATATGTACGATGAGGTAAATACAAAATGTAACTTACCTGCACAAATTGATATTGAAGCAACTCATGGCATGGAGTACAAATTCCTTTGCGTAGCAAAAGGTGGTGGTTCTGCCAACAAAACATACCTTTACCAAGAAACTAAAGCGATTTTAAATCCAACTACATTAGTTCCTTACTTGGTAGAAAAAATGAAAACATTGGGTACAGCGGCTTGTCCTCCTTACCACGTGGCTTTCGTTATCGGTGGTACTTCTGCCGAAAAGA
>CAMTPH010000021.1 GCA_947074345.1 uncultured Bacteroides sp.
CACCGAACTCAAGAATAGAGATATCGAATGTACCACCACCAAGGTCGAATACAGCGATCTTCATATCTTTGTGAGCCTTATCAAGACCGTAAGCCAAAGCAGCAGCAGTTGGTTCGTTAACGATACGTTTCACATCCAAACCTGCAATTTGTCCAGCTTCTTTAGTTGCTTGACGTTGTGAGTCTGAGAAGTAAGCAGGAACTGTAATAACTGCTTCAGTAACTTCTTGTCCCAAATAATCTTCAGCAGTTTTCTTCATTTTTTGAAGAATCATAGCTGAGATTTCTTGTGGAGTATAGTCGCGACCATCGATATCTACACAAGGAGTATCGTTTTTGCCTTTAACTACTTTATATGGAACACGTTCGATTTCTTTTTCTACTTGTTGGTATGTTTCACCCATGAAACGTTTAATAGAAAATATAGTACGTGTAGGGTTTGTAATTGCTTGACGTTTAGCTGGATCACCAACTTTACGTTCGCCACCATCAACAAATGCTACTACTGAAGGAGTTGTACGTTTACCTTCACTGTTTGCAATAACTACAGGTTCGTTACCTTCATAAACGGCAACGCATGAATTTGTAGTACCTAAGTCAATACCAATAATTTTTCCCATGATTTTATTGTTTATATAATATTTATAATCGATAAATTATCGTCTTATTTATTAATATGCTTTCTTCTTATTACATATAGAAAGATATCTAAACAGACATTTACTAAAAAAGCAAAACGTATGCCAAAAGAAAATCTCCCTATAATCTGTCATTTATTCTGCCAAAAAGACAGATTAGCCTAAATTATGACATAAGAATAATGACTCGTTATTTCATTTATTCCATAAAAACAAATACAATCCTCTCTGGTTCAATAGGAAAATAAATTCTTATATTTGTCGTATTATTATTTAACTATCATCATTCATTAATGAGACCATTCCATCTAATTATCTTTTTAATTTGCTTATGTATAAGCTGTAATAAAACACCTCACAACTCTAACAATATTGAAGGCGAATCTATACCCTTGAAACATGCCAAAGGCTTTACGATTGCTGAAGCCGATAGTTTTACAATTATTACTGTCAACAATCCTTGGAAGAAAGGAGAAATATACGATCGCTATTATTTGGTGAAAGATTTATCGGTTGAAACACCCGACAATGGCAATAAAATCAAAATACCGCTTCAAAGCTTGATGATAAACTCGGCTACTTATATCGGCTTCTTAGAACTCTTGGGCGAGTTAGATAAAGTAAAGGGCGTATGCAATGCTAATTATATATACAATAAGGATATACTCGACGGGGTTTCTGAAGGAACTATTAAGAACTTGGGCGATGCTTTTAATCTCGATATTGAAAACTTACTATTGCTAAATCCACAAGCCGTAATGACTACTGCTTACAATGCAGATGATGCTAACAGTAAACGAATCAAACAATCAAATCTCAACACACTATATAATATAGAGTGGCAAGAGCCAACAATACTAGGCAGAGCCGAATGGATAAAGTTTATTGCTGCCTTCTTTGACAAACAAGCTCTAGGCGATAGCATCTACAATGAGATTGAATTGAAATATAATGCGGCTAAAGAGATAGCGAACGAAGAAACCAATCGCCCCACTATCTTTTCGGGACAAGACTATCGAGGTACTTGGTCTTTTGCTGGTGGCAACAGCTTTACGGCTCAGTTATTTAGAGATGCCAATGCGTCATATCTTTACGAAAATGACACTACCGCTACAAGCATTCCTGCCAATATTGAACAATCGTTGATTAATTTTAGTGAAACCGATATATGGATTGGCACACAAGAGAACTCGTTGGAGGCTATGGCTCAACTCAATAGCAAGTACAAACTATTCAAAGCCTACAAGAATGGTAATGTATACAATATAAATAAGCGCATGAATGAAAATGGAGGAAATGATTATTGGGAGAGTGCTATTGCTCGACCTGACTTATTGTTGAAAGACATGATAAAAATCTGTCATCCCCATCTTCTTCAAGATTATGAATTGACTTACATGGATAAATTAACGACCAATGAAAAATAGCCTATTATTCAGTTCGCTAATTATACTGCTCGTTGTTGCATTTATCTTAGACTTAATGATTGGCACTGCCAATATATCAGTTTCTGAGATTTGGAATGTCTTTATTGGCGAAAACAGCAATGTAGTATATAATGAGATAATCCTTAATCACCGTTTACCAAAAGCGATTACCGCAATTTTGGCAGGAGGTGCTTTAGCCATAGCGGGCGTATTAATGCAAACCATGTTTCACAATCCACTAGCCGGCCCTGATGTATTAGGGGTAACTTCGGGTTCTAGTTTAGGCGTGGCACTACTCACACTAGGTAGCTCTACCCTACCTTTATGGTTTATCTCTACATGGGGACAAGTGATAGCTGCGAGTATTGGGGCTGCTTTGGTTTTACTGTTAATAGTAATTGTAGCTATACGTGTGCCACAAACCACCTCGCTACTTATTATCGGGTTAATGTTTGGTTATTTTGCGGGAGCCATTGTCAGCATCTTGCAAAGCAATAGCAACCCCGACACATTAAAGTTATTCATCACATGGACTTTCGGTAGTTTATCGGCAGTTGGATGGGATCAGCTATCTATTATGACTCCTATTATAATTATAGGTATTATAGTGGCCCTTGTTCTACAAAAGCAACTAAACATTTTACTCTTAGGAAAGAATTATGCCAATGGACTGGGCATATCTGTAAAGCGCCTTAGAATCTCAATCATTATAGCTACCGCCTTGCTAGCCGGTGTATCTACAGCCTTTACAGGACCAATTGCATTTATCGGTATCACCATGCCACACGTAGCACGTGGGTTGTTTCAGACATCAAACCACCGTATCGTATTGCCCGCAAGTATGATTTGCGGATCAATCACGCTATTGATTTGCGATTTCATATCTCAAGCACCAGGACTTCAAGGCTCTTTGCCTATCAATGCTGTTACTTCGCTTTTTGGTGCACCTATCATCGTTTGGATTATCTTAAAGAATAGAGGATAAAGTAATAGCCGGATACCTGTTGTTAGTAACAAGTATCCGGCTATTATTTAGTTCTAATTTGGTTTCTTAATACAGAAACTTTTGTTTCATCGCACTGAAACTATGTTTTCTATTCGATGAAACTAGAGTTTCACCGTATTGAAACTATTTTGCCTTGCGAAGAACAAGTACCATTTGGCCATCAGCATTGTATAATGCTACACCATCTGCAACCTTAGCAAATGTTTGTACACTATTAACTGCATTCAAAATCTTAGTTTCCAAATCCATCTCTGGGCATGACATCATTGTAGTAATTACTCCTGGGAAAGAGATTAAAGATGGATCAAGATCATCACCTTTAAATTCGCCATTCATAATATTACAACCTGCGTTACCATGAATTCTTTTGGTTTGCATATCAAACTCCATAAAAGGTTGGTTCTCTAAGTCGGTTGGTACCATTTCGCCATTGACTTCTGCAATATCCCATTTTCCTTTTAAATCGCTAATTGTAAATGGAGGAACTTTTACTAAAGTTAATAACGCTTTATTGTTTTCATCGCACAATACGAATTGATCTTCACTCTCTTTTTTGAATTTTTTCACATCAGATAAAGCAGACAAAATGCTATGCTCTAATGTTAAATCAGGACAAGCCATACGACCAGAACCTACAGAACCTAAGTTCAACTCACCTGGTTTAGAATCTTTATCAAACGAAGCCATCACACGGTTACATCCGGCATAGCCATACATTCTACCTGTTTCAACATCGAAGCCAACAAACGGAGACTCCTGACTATCACTTAGCTTTATAGGCTCGCCGTTGATAACGGTTATATTCCATTCACCATTTAAATCTTTCAATGGCGTTTCTTCTGATTTTGTATTACAAGAAATCATAACAGTTGCCGCTATAGCAACCAACATACCAGTTATTAATTTTTTCATTATTCAATAATGTTTAAGTTAAATATAAGGTGCAAATATATCAAAAATAACATAATCCGTTTTGATTTGTTTGCCTATTATAGGATAAAAAAGGTTAGCATGAATAAGCATCTTCAAATAAATCACGTATATTTGTTGCTTAAACATGTATATTTAAATACTTAATTTTTAATTCATAAATTAAAGAAATGGGTAGAGTTATTATTATCGGTGCGGGCGGCGTAGGAACTGTTGTAGCGCACAAAGTGGCACAAAATGCCGATATTTTCACTGACATCATGATTGCCAGTAGAACCAAATCGAAGTGTGATGCTATTGTTCAAGCCATCGGTAACCCTAATATTAAAACGGCACAAGTTGATGCCGACAATGTAGAAGAGCTAGTTGCATTATTTAACAGTTTCAAACCAGAAATCGTTATCAATGTTGCTCTTCCTTACCAGGACTTAACTATCATGGAAGCATGTCTTCAAGCTGGTGTGAACTATCTTGATACTGCTAACTATGAACCAAAAGATGAAGCTCACTTTGAGTATAGCTGGCAATGGGCATACAAGAAACGTTTCGAAGATGCTGGTTTGACTGCTATTCTTGGTTGCGGATTCGATCCGGGTGTAACAGGTGTATTTACAGCTTATGCTGCTAAACATTATTTCGACGAAATCGAATATCTTGATATCGTAGACTGTAATGCTGGTGACCACCATAAAGCATTTGCTACTAACTTCAATCCTGAAATCAATATCCGTGAGATTACTCAAAACGGACGTTATTTTCAAGATGGCGAATGGGTAACAACTGCTCCTCTATCGATTCATCAAGATGTAACATATCCAAATATCGGTCCTCGCGACTCATATTTGTTGTTCCACGAAGAGCTAGAATCGTTGGTAAAAAACTTCCCAACAATCAAACGTGCTCGTTTTTGGATGACATTCGGTCAAGAATATCTTACTCACCTTCGTGTAATCCAAAACATCGGTATGGCAAGCATCGAGCCTATCAACTACAATGGTCAAGAGATTGTGCCTTTGCAGTTCTTGAAAGCTGTATTGCCTAACCCACAAGATTTGGGAGAAAACTATGAAGGAGAAACATCTATCGGATGTCGTATTCGTGGTTTGAAAGATGGCAAAGAACGTACTTACTATGTTTACAACAACTGTAGCCACCGTGCTGCTTACGAAGAAACAGGTATGCAAGGTGTAAGCTACACTACTGGTGTACCAGCCATGATTGGTGCAATGATGTTCTTCAAAGGAGAATGGAAACGCCCAGGTGTATGGAATGTAGAAGAGTTCAATCCAGATCCATTTATGGAACAATTGAACGTTCAAGGCTTGCCATGGCACGAAGAGTTCGACAAGAACTTGGAAATGTAATTAAGAGTTTAAGTACTGATTAAACACGGTTTGATCAGTACTTAAAAATAAATCTAAATAATGAAAAAACATCCATAGTCATTCTATTTACAGTACTTCTTGTACTTGTTATCTTACAATTCATTAATCACAACGATTTATTTATCCGCCTATTAGGGATTATACAAATAATATTGATTTTCGTTTTGGGTTATGCACTAGGGAAAGAATTTAAAAAGAATAAATCATGAAAGTAGGTGATAAAGCTCCTGACTTATTGGGAAAAGACGAAAACGGTAAAGAAATCCGCCTAAGTGATTACAAAGGCAAAAAAGTTGTTTTATACTTTTATCCAAAAGATAGCACTCCTGGTTGCACAGCCGAAGCTTGCAGCTTGCGAGATAATTATTCTGAATTACAAAAATCAGGTTATATAGTGATTGGTGTAAGCATTGACAGCGAACAATCGCATCAAAAGTTTATTGCCAAAAACAACCTTCCTTTTACTCTGATTGCAGATACTGATAAGAAACTTGTTGAAGAGTTTGGCGTATGGGGCGAAAAAACGCTTGCCGGACGTAAATACATGGGTACCTTCAGAACTACATTCTTAATAAATGAGGAAGGTGTGATTGAAAAGATTTTTACTCCTAAAGAAATAAAGACCAAAGAACACGCTACGCAAATCTTGGCTTTATAAACAAGACAAACGACTTTAAACTTAAATTAAAATGGCAAAGAAAGAAGAATTAAACTTTGAAACAGGAAATAATATGGCATCAAACGAAAAATTAAAAGCCCTACAGGCTGCCATGGACAAAATAGAGAAGAACTTTGGTAAAGGCTCTATCATGAAAATGGGTGACGAAGTTACTGAGCAAATCGAAGTAATCCCATCTGGTTCTATCGCACTTAACGCTGCACTTGGTGTTGGCGGATATCCTCGTGGTAGAATAATTGAAATCTATGGCCCTGAATCATCAGGTAAAACAACTTTGGCTATTCATGCAATTGCTGAAGCTCAAAAAGCTGGTGGTATTGCGGCATTCATTGATGCTGAACATGCATTCGACCGTTTTTATGCTGAGAAGCTAGGTGTTGATGTAGATAACTTGTTTATCTCTCAACCTGATAATGGTGAACAAGCATTAGAGATTGCCGAACAACTAATTCGTTCGTCAGCTATTGATATTATCGTAATCGACTCTGTTGCAGCTTTGACTCCTAAAGCTGAGATAGAAGGTGATATGGGTGATAACAAAGTTGGTTTGCAAGCTCGATTAATGTCTCAAGCACTTCGTAAGTTGACTGCAGCAGTTAGCAAAACAAGAACTACTTGTATCTTCATCAATCAGCTTCGCGAGAAAATTGGCGTTATGTTTGGTAACCCTGAAACAACTACCGGTGGTAATGCATTGAAGTTTTATGCTTCTGTTCGTATCGACATCCGTGGTAGTTCTGCTATTAAAGATGGCGAAGAGATGCTTGGTAAACTAACAAAAGTGAAGATCGTTAAGAACAAAGTTGCACCTCCATTCCGTAGAGCTGAATTTGACATCATGTTTGGTGAAGGTATTTCACGTTCGGGAGAGGTAGTAGACTTAGGTGCTGATATGGGAATCATCAAAAAGAGCGGTTCTTGGTATAGCTACAACGATACTAAACTTGGTCAAGGACGCGATGCTGCTAAACAATGCATTATGGATAATCCTGAACTTGCAGAAGAGATAGAAGCACAAATCGCTGAACGTCTTCATGAAAAGAAATAATCTACTTTAGATTCACATAGTAAAACGGCTGTTACATTTGCATGTAACAGCCGTTTTGCTTTAAAATGAAAACACTAGAATAATATTAAGGTCGCCAATTACCTCCACCACTGCTACCATTTGTACCATAATTATTGGACAATGTAACAGATGCTAAAGATGTACCGTTTGTTATATCAGCCCCCAAATACAATCCTTGCCACTCACTCTGATAAGTTACAGGTGCTACAGTACCCGTAGTTATCACACAAGTATCTTTAAAGCCATCAGCACTCAAGAAACAATAGCTTTGACTCATTGTCTCAGGAATCTTCATTGTATAAATATTGTTTCCTCCCTGTGTTACTGTAAGATATCTATTTTGAGTTAAAGAAACATTTTGCAAATAGATAGTACCTTGCGTACAAGACGGAGTTGAACTTGTTCCTCCACCTTGTCTACCACCCATAGCAAATACTGTTCCTCCGTTGAATTTTATCCATGCATGGTTATCGCAATCCATTGCTTCTTCGGGCGAACGAATTCCAACAGCAATTAGTACACCTCCATTTATTGCTATAGCACCACTCATGCCATAATTAGAGTCGATTGCATCATTACCATTAGATTGGGCATATACTCTACTTCCATTAAAATTAATAGTGCCAGCAGCATTGATTGCATCATCATAAGCCACCACCACAATATCACCACCATTGAAGTACATATTAGCTTTACTCTCTATACCTTCGGCTTCAGTTCTGGATGTAGATATAGTATAATCACCTCCATTTACAATTACATCACCATAAGCTTTAATCGCTTTTGCTTTCGAAGAATAGGAACTATAGGTATATTCAGTTCCTGTTGTAACAACACTCATCAAAGGCCCGCTACCATCTTCTCTACCCATCGTCAAAGTCTCATCACATTTAATGCCTTTGCCACCCGAACCTGTACACTCAAGAGTAAACGTTCCGCCATAAATGAATAAATTACTATCAGATGTAATAGCTGTACAAGCATAGGTATCGTAGCCGCTAGCTAGTTTATAATGACCTGCATTGCCTGTAGTTAGTATATCAACCGAACCAGCATTAAACTTACCTATTCCATCAATCGAGATTCCTTTATTGGCTTGCCCATTACAAGTCATTTTAATAGTTCCGCCATTAAGTGTAAAATCGGTAGTTTTTAAACCTGAACAATATGATGGATCGTAATCGGTAACAATTGGAATACCTGAAGTTGTGCATGTCAATAATCCATCATTCATCTCAAAGTTCTCAGTCTTGATACATTTAGATGCATTTCCACTTGCGCTCAGTTCTATATTACCTCCATTGAAATAGAAAGTGCTGTCCACTTTAAGACCCTTACTCTCATCGCCTTTATTAATGATAGATATTGTGCCTGCAGAAACAGTTAAGTGTCGTTCCAAATTAATACCATCACAAGACTTGACCTTGCCTTTACTATCAGTAAAGGTATCTCCCGAAACAGTTATTTTAATATCCGTTGGGTTATTGTCTTCATTGATAGTAACATCCCAATCGGTACTAATTGCTTTCGATCCTGCACCGGTAACATCAATCACAAAGCGTCCTCCGGTTATTGTGATAGCGCTATCGCTTTTAAGTGCCTTTACATCTTCTGATGCTAAAGAAAGATTTAATGTACCTCCTTTTATTATCATCTGACCATTATTGCCTTCGGATGTAGGATTACTAACCGCTTCTGCTTGAATACAGTCACCTGCAGTTCCACTTATATTGACAACTCCTCCATTCATCTGAAAGTATTGTCCTGCATGAATACCATCATTTGCAGACTTCTCAATATTGATTATTCCTGTCGTTTTCTTCAACTGAATATATTCTTTACCACTAATGGCATG
Organism: uncultured Bacteroides sp.; assembly: GCA_947074345.1. GTDB lineage: Bacteria > Bacteroidota > Bacteroidia > Bacteroidales > Bacteroidaceae > Bacteroides. The sequence continues at coordinate 8,989 of CAMTPH010000021.1, forward strand.
TTTGTAATTGCCGGTTATATTTAACACGCCTCCACCTTCAAACTCCATATGGCCTGTACAATAAAGAGCCGCCTTTTGACTTCCACTCTCAGCATCCGACAAAGTATTATCAACACCTTCAGTAAGAATCATAGATACTCTTTTGCCGCATTGTATATCGATAGCACCACCTTTTGTACTTATCAATCGCAAACCGTTAAAGTTAAACTTGCATTTATATTCACCGTTATATACCAATGATCCGTTAGTAGAACTGCCTTGCAGTAGAAACTCGATATCGTCAGTTGTATTAGTTGAAGTAATCACAACGTCGGCACCAGATATAGTATATGTAACGTTACTTATTGAAGACGGAACATCGACCGTAGCAGATGTCTCATTATAATTAACAACCACTTTTTTTGCCATATCAAACGTTGGTATATCAAAAGTAATACTATCAATAGAAGATACATCGTATGTCACTCCACGAAGAGTTAACAATGAACCATTCTCAGAAAAAGGCATTTCATCTAAAGTAGAGATATCAACAGTGGTATAAGTATTTCCTCTACATATATACATTGATTGTTGTGCTTGTACTGATAAAGTAAGCACCATCACTAAAAGTAAAAATATATACTTCTTCATCATTTTATAATTTTAGCTACTTGATTATTGACTTTTACGAGATAGATACCATTTGGCAATTCATTGATATTCATACTAGGATTTCCAACAGAACCATCGAAGTAAGCTGCTTTAACGATTCTTCCGCTTAAGTCACAGATTAAGACCTTCATATCTACCTCGCTTTGCAGATAAATAGACTGAGTTATAGAATCATAATATACACCTACCGATGGGATATCTATTTGATCAAAACCCGTAGCCTGAGATATAAATAACAATTTATTGAGTGAAGTCAAATCATAGTCTACACTACTATTGTCATGATGAACTTGCATCTTTCCATTTGCGAAAGTGATTTTCTTAAGAGATGCCAGAGCATGTTTTTCGGAGTCATTATTACTAACAACATTCAAATAGTTGTACTCTACAGATTGTGCTTGAATAGCCTGCACACTATTGAACAATAGAAGTGCTACAAACAATATAAAACCATTTTTCATTTGATAAATTCTTAAGTTCAGTATTATAAGAGCTAAATAGATTCATCGTAAATATATTAAAAATAAGTATTTATATATAAATATAATCGACTAACAGACTATTTTCATCGACAAACGGAAACAAAAAAAGTCAGCTAAAATAGCTGACTTTCTAATGAAACAAAATATCATATATATTATTACCACATAATATAAGTTAATGAAGTTACGCTTATTATTATCCAAAGCAACACACCCAACAATAGAGGTTTCAATCCTACTGATTTCAAAACATTCATCGAAAGAGATGCACCGATAAAGAACATAGTGATGGTTAATGTTTTGCGCGCTAATTCGTTAATAGCTAAACCAATTTGTGGCACATCAGTCAAAAGATAAGTATTCACAACCATAGCTCCTAAGAAGAAGAAGATAAACCATGGAATAGTAATTTTTTGTCCTTTAGATTTAAACACAAAAGAAGTAAAGAAGGCCATTGGAATAATCCATAAAGCACGTGTCAACTTGATTGTTGTAGCAATGCCAAGTGCTTCTTCACCATAAGCGGCTCCTGCACCAACTACCGAACTAGTATCATGTATGGCAATTGCAGCCCATGTACCAAATTGCTGTTGAGTCATATCCAAAGCATGTCCGATGGCTGGAAATATAAATAAAGCAATTGCATTTAGAATAAATATGGTTGCTAACGATACAGACATCTCAGAATCATTGGCTTTCATAACAGGACCAACTGCAGCAATAGCGCTACCACCGCAAATTGCAGTACCCGAACCAATCAAATAAGAAGTTTTCTTATCTAGTTTAAAAAACTTACGACCTAAGAACCAACCTAAAGCCAAGGTACCTATTACAGAGATTATTGTAAAGCTCATACCTTCCTTACCAGAAGCCAAAGCCGAATGTAGATTCATACCGAAACCCAAACCGACTACCGAATATTGTAAAAGATACTTAGATGTCTTTTTATTGAAATTAGGATGCGTTTGTCCGCATGTCAAAGCAAAAGCCAAACCTAGAAACAAGGCAACTGGAGGAGTTACCCATGAAGACATAAATTCCAATCCAGGAAAATAATCCATCAAAAGAAGAACAGTAAGAGTCAGTAAGATCCCCACATAGATTTGTTTGTTGTGTTTCTGTAAAGTCTTAATAAAGTTTGATGCCATATCTATATCGTTAAATTAATTTTCGGGCACAAAGATATAGTTTAATATCGAAGTAGTTTAATTGTATATTTTTATACTCTATAACTTATTGTTATAACGGTAATTCGTTTGTTAGAAGATAATACAATGTTCAGAGAGTGCTAATTAGTATTCAATCCAATCTCCTTAACCATAAGCTTTTTACAAAAATCATTAAATAGAAGATACACAACCTACTAGTTTCTTGAAAACTAACTTTCTTTGCAGAAAAGAGAAAATAACAGGGAGCATCATGGATAAACTTCATCAACATTTAATAGAGCTAGCCCATCAATACCACACGGCAGATTTTATAAAGAGTGACCCCATTCAATTTCCGCATGCGTATGATAAATTGCAAGATATTGAAATAAGCGGATTGCTTACTGCCTACATCTCATTTGGTAGAAGAAGCATGATTATCGATGCAGCCCATCGATTAAACAAAATCATGGGCCATCAACCATATACGTATGTTTTGTCTAAACAGTGGGAAACTGACTTTAGCAATAGCGATAAAACCTTTTATCGTACTTTAAATCATCAGAAGATGGAAGAAATGTTTGTATTCCTGTATAGCGTTTACTCGCAACACGAGAGCATGGAGGCTTGGATGATAAATAAAAGTACCGGTTTACCTATTGATACGCTCTTGGATGGATTAGGATTATCGAAAACATCGGCTCAAAAGAAACTCAATATGTTTCTTAGATGGATGATTCGTAAGGACTCTCCGGTTGATATTGGTTGTTGGAAACAACTACACGCACGCGATTTAATAATTCCACTTGATACTCATGTACATCAAATGGCTTTAGAGCTGGGTATTACTCAATCTAAAACAGCTAGCTTTAAAACGGCTCAGCAGATAACCGATTACTTTAAGACAATCTTTCCGGATGATCCATGCTTTGGCGATTTTGCTTTGTTTGGATTTGGAGTAAACAGATAGTATTATACAATAAAAAACTCTCAATAACACCTATAGATTATTGAGAGTTTTTTTAATATGTGTTGTTAGATCTTTCCTTTATAATGAGAAGCAAACTGAGTAAACAAATGTGGCAACGCACCCTCCTGCCCTTGTTGTTGTACAAAACAGAACTCACGATGCATAGGCATATTTTTTATTTCTACTATACGCAAAACACCCGAAGCCAATTCTCTACTTACCGACCTTACCGATACGATTCCCATACAGTCAGTATTTTCGATAAACAGTTTAATACTTTCAGTACTTCCTAAATGCATCAATGTGTTGAGCGATGATATCTTGATATGATGTTGCAACAAAGCGCGTTCTATCACATCAAGAGTACCAGAGCCTCGCTCGCGAAGCACTAACGGAATATTAATAAGTTCTTGTGGGGTAATCTCATCAGGTACATTCAACTTTGATTGTGTACTGATAACCGCCACAATCTCATCTTTCAAGAATGTAGTATATCGTAGATTAGGAAGTCGGAATAACCCCTCTACCAAACCTAAATCAATTCTGTTTTCGAGTAAAGCAGCTTCGATGGCGCGTGAGTTTCCATTCAATACAGATAGATTGATTTGAGGGAACTTGCGTATGAAATTGCCTAAGAACTGAGGCAATACATATTGCGATATCGTAGTACTGGCACCCAGTTTAAGTTCGCCGGTATATTCACCATTCAGTAAGTGCATTTCGTACTCAAGCTGTTTATAAGCATCGAGTATCCGCTCACTATGTTCGAGCAAAAGCTTACCAGCCTCAGTCAATGATATTTTGTTGCCCAGTCTATCAAAAAGACGTATCTGATAATTAGCTTCTAACTCTTGTATGTGTTTAGAGATAGCCGGCTGACTGATATATAGCTCTTGCGAAGCTTTGGTAAAGCTAAGATTCTTAGCTACACTCTGAAAAACTTTTAAACGAAAATCAGACATCTCAGTGATTAATTAAATTTCGTCGGGCTGTATACCTAACGCCTGCATCAACGGAAAAACAAGTAGTTCCCAACGATAAGAGATGCGATCGGTAGATTCATTCATGCGATATTGCAAAACCTCTTTCCCTTTTAGATTAGTCAAGAAGTCGATTATTTTATTGTCGTATGTTTTATCGGCTGCAACAACAATCAAACGTTTCACATTCTCATTGTCGGCAGTAATTTTCAATAAGTCAAATACAAGATCTTCTTGAGAAACCATATCCTCGCAAGGCACTCCGGCAAACATAAACTCGCCTAAAGTATCTTTAAAAGCCATACCATCAAGTTCAGTTTTGATGTCAGAAGGCTTGCAGTTGTACAGTTTTTTAGAGCCTTCATCATAAGAGAGCAAAACTAATGTTTCATTATCACCTCTTTCATAACCGGCATCCATTGCAAGAGATTCGCAAAACAAAGCCAAGTCTATTTCTTGTAAAGTACGATTAATCTTACGCTCAAAGTATTTCTTAATGTCTTGAATCATGAAATTGAGGTAAGTCACGTCAATTAAAATCACATTGTTTGGCAATACTATATCAAGCTCTTTGGTCATAATAAGTTTATTAGAATTTTATTTTATGTTTTAAAGATACAACAAAACAATATATCACTATATGGATATTAGCATATATTTTATTAAAAAAAGGCTATTGAGCGTACTTTAAGCTGAAAAATAGATTATATCACTGCATTAAACGAGTGCCAAAATGACAAATAATTAACTTAAAAAGCTGAAAAATAGACAGAACTATAGGCTTGGCAAATCTTTTGTACCCCTTTGATTGTTATTAAAAAATGAAATTAAAGCTAATCTAAACATATGAATTTTAACAACTTTACAATCAAATCACAAGAGGCCGTTCAAGAAGCTATTAACCTAGTGAATGGTAATGGCCAGCAAGCTATTGAGCCTGTTCACTTATTGGCAGGATTGATGAAAGTGGGTGAAAACGTAACGAACTTTATCTTTCAGAAGCTTGGAGTAAATGGACAACAAGTTTCGTTGGTTTTAAGTAAGCAGATAGAGTCATTGCCCAAAGTCTCGGGTGGTGAAACTTATTTAAGTAGAGAGTCTAATGAAGTATTGCAAAAAGCAAATCAATATGCCAAAGAGATGGGCGACGAGTTCGTTTCTCTTGAAGCGATATTGCTAGCTATACTCCATGTTAAGAGTACTGCTGCAACCATATTGAAAGATGCGGGAGTTACCGAAAGAGAGGCTCGAGCAGCCATAACCGAACTACGCAAAGGCGAAAAAGTTACCTCGCAATCGAGTGAAGATACTTATCAATCGCTCGAAAAATATGCAATCAACTTAAACGAAGCTGCTCGTCTTGGCAAATTAGACCCTGTAATTGGTCGCGATGACGAGATACGAAGAGTATTGCAGATATTAAGCCGACGTACTAAGAATAATCCAATCTTAATTGGTGAACCGGGTACCGGTAAAACTGCAATCGTCGAAGGGTTGGCGCACCGTATATTAAGAGGTGATGTGCCCGAAAACTTAAAGAACAAAACCATCTTTTCGCTCGATATGGGTGCACTGGTTGCCGGCGCTAAGTTTAAAGGCGAATTTGAAGAACGTTTAAAATCGGTAGTCAATGAAGTAAAGAAATCGGAAGGTGACATCATTCTGTTTATCGATGAAATACATACACTAGTTGGTGCCGGAAAAGGTGAAGGCGCAATGGATGCTGCCAACATTCTAAAACCGGCTTTGGCACGTGGTGAACTTCGTTCTATAGGTGCTACTACACTCGACGAATACCAAAAGTATTTCGAAAAGGATAAAGCCCTCGAACGCCGTTTCCAAATAGTTCAGGTGGATGAGCCCGATACGTTGAGCACAATCTCTATACTCCGCGGCTTGAAAGAAAGATACGAGAACCACCATCATGTACGTATTAAAGATGATGCTATAATTGCTGCTGTAGAACTAAGTAGCCGCTACATCACCGATCGTTTCTTGCCCGATAAGGCCATCGACTTAATGGACGAAGCTGCTTCTAAACTTCGTATGGAGGTAGACTCATTGCCCGAAGAGTTAGATGAAATTTCTCGTCGTATTCGTCAGTTAGAGATTGAACGCGAGGCTATCAAACGAGAAAAAGATCAGCCTAAAATGGACACCATCAGCAAAGAATTGGCCGACTTGAAAGACCAAGAGAAGTCATTGAAAGCTAAATGGCAAAGCGAAAAAACACTGATGGATAAGATTCAAGACAACAAAGTGCAGATTGAGAATCTTAAGTTTGAAGCAGATAAAGCCGAACGAGAAGGCGATTATGGTAAAGTGGCCGAGATACGCTACGGCAAACTTGAAGCTTTAACCAAAGAGATAGAAGATATTCAAGAAGAGCTGAAAAGCATGCAAGGCGATAAAGCGATGATCAAAGAGGAAGTTGATGCCGAAGATATAGCTGATGTAGTATCGCGCTGGACAGGTATTCCTGTAAACAAGATGCTGCAAAGCGAAAAGGATAAATTGCTGCACTTAGAAGAAGAACTTCACCAACGTGTGATAGGTCAAGATGAAGCTATTGCGGCAGTATCGGATGCTGTGCGTCGTAGTCGCGCCGGATTGCAAGACCCTAAACGTCCTATTGGTTCGTTTATCTTCTTAGGTACTACCGGTGTGGGTAAGACTGAGTTGGCAAAAGCATTAGCCGAATTCTTGTTCGACGATGATTCGATGATGACTCGTATAGACATGAGCGAATATCAAGAGAAACATAGTGTATCGCGCTTGGTTGGAGCGCCTCCCGGATATGTAGGATACGATGAAGGTGGTCAGTTGACTGAAGCTATTCGTCGCAAACCATACTCGGTTGTACTGTTCGACGAGATAGAAAAAGCACATCCTGATGTATTCAATATCTTATTGCAAGTATTGGATGATGGCCGATTGACAGACAACAAAGGTCGTGTGGTGAACTTTAAAAATACAATCATCATTATGACTTCGAATATGGGTAGTTCGTTTATTCAAGCACAAATGGAGAAACTCCATGGCGATAATAAGGAACAAGTTATCGAAGAGACTAAACAAGAAGTAATGAATATGTTGAAAAAGACTATTCGCCCTGAATTCTTGAATCGTATTGACGAAACAATCATGTTCTTGCCGCTCAACGAACAAGAAATTAAGCAAATCGTGTTGCTACAAATCAAGTCTGTACAATCGATGCTTGCAGGCAATGGTGTAGACTTACAGCTCACTGATAGCGCTATCGACTTTATTTCGAAGGCTGGTTTCGATCCAGAGTTTGGCGCTCGCCCGGTAAAAAGAGCTATTCAACGCTATCTATTGAATGATCTTTCGAAGAAATTGCTTGCTCAAGAAGTAGACCGTACGAAGCCAATTATAGTGGATACAAATGAAATGGAGTTGACATTTAGAAACTAACAACATCTAGATAATAACAGACGATTTGTGGACTATTACAAATGCCACGATAACTGTTAACTATTATCAGGTGAAATGTATATAAGTAGGGCGATAACTATTAACAGTTATCGCCCTACTTATGTTATATATGATACTAAAATCAATAGGGCCACATAGATGAATCTATATGGCCCTATTGTTATCTATTAATGTAATATCTTATTATTCAGCAGCTTCAGCAGCTTCTTCTTCAGATGCTTCTTCAGCGAAATCAGCTAAATCGTTTGCAACCAAGATATTGTACCATTGAATCAATTTCTTGATATCAGTTACATATACACGGTCACGGTCGAAGTTAGGCAATACTTCAGCCATGAAAGCACGAAGTTCTTCTGGTTTTGCTTTTTTAGTATCGATTTCAACAGCAGCACCGTTTTCTTTAGTTTTGATTGATTCGAATACTTCACGCAAAGGCACTTCTTCATCATCAGTATACATAGCGATATCTGCTAATGAGATGATTTTCTCGTTACCGTAAGCTGGGAAACGTTTTTTAGTTGCATCGATTGCTTCAACAATCAACATATTTTTTCCTTGTGAAACAAGTTTATATAATCCCGGTTTACCCGAAATAGACAAAATAGTCTTCAACATGGTATATTTCTTTTATATTAATAATTTATTTTTTTGCAGGGCAAAGGTAGCGATTATTTTGAGATAGAGAAGAAATTAACTCTAAAACCTGTGGTATTAACGGTATTTCACCATCGTTTAGAATCGTATAGTGAGCATGTAGTTTCTTCTCTTCATCACTCATTTGAGCTTCAATGCGTTTGCGTATTAACTCTTCAGACACGTTATCACGAGCCATTGCACGCTTCAAACGCACATCAACCGGCGCATATACCATCACAATATGATCGACTGTATCGGCAAAACCTGACTCTACAAGTATTGCAGACTCCATAGCAATGATAGGACAAGACGAATGGTTCATGGCCCATTGTTTAAAATCGTCTTTTACTACAGGATGTATGATTTGATTAATGCGAGTTGCGTTTTCTGCATTAGCAAATAGATAGGAAGCAAGAAGTGGCTTGTTTAACTCACCATTGTTATAAATCTCTGCACCAAGCAAACTAGAAAGTTTCTCTTGAATATCAGGATGAGTTAAAGTAAGCATCTTAGCTCTATCATCAGAAATATATACAGGGATATTTAAAACCTCCAATAGTTTGGATACAACACTCTTACCAGAACCTATGCCTCCGGTAATACCTAATTTAATATTCATTAATCAAAGAATTTTGTTCTATTAAGAAGTCTACTTGATCGGGGATTATTCTAATTTGCTTAACTCCTAGTGGCGCTTCTTCAAGAGTAACCAAGCATTTATCTGATTTACTTTTTAGCAATTCATTGTACGATACTGCTACCAGAAAATCGCTAGCTGTTATATCTTTAAATCGAGCCATCCCTATTTGAAATGTTATCTGCACCTTAGAAGGGAAAGTTCTTAGAATCTTGTCTGATGGAAAATCAAGACCAACAATGGGCACTTCTACAGTTTTCTCTGTATAAACATCGGTCAGCAAAGTACATTTCACAATGGAAGGAGTAAATTTGGCCCCTTTCACTTTTGCTAAATCTACAGCTCTAACCAAAGTGTCAGACACATTGGTATATTGTACATAATTGGTGTAAGCAGCAGTGATTGTATCTAAAATAGAAACTGGCGCATAAACCATCACCGAGTCGGGAGAGAATATAGTATCTGATATATAATATTGACGAGCAGGCGTCAATCGTCCTCGCAGTTTTATAGGTACTATCTTTGATTTTCCTTTTGAATAAATGTAATCTATTGTATCGGGAAAGACAGACACTAAACGCGACGAAACATTTAATTGATTCATCACTTTACGCTCAATATCAGAAGAGCGCACTTTAACATGATTGTCCTTTACGGGATCTTCATTAAAATCGATAGCTATTGGAGTAAAGCTACGTTTTAATAAATAATTAAATAGCACTGTTCCCCTATCCTTCACCACTACATCAACAGTTGCAGGTAGTTCAGAAGTGATAACCACATTTTCGGGAACATCCTTTAAACGAATAGGAATAGATAATTCGGTTTCGTACTCGTTATCTAATGTTTGAAGTAACCAAAACCCTGATGCAATGAGCACAAAACACAAAAAGATTAAAAACTCTCTGCTCTTTGGACTGAGCAGAAAGTTCTTAATCTTTCTAGAAAACTTCAAATAAAGATGTCTGGCATTGTTACGTTTTAACATCTTACTGAACTTTAATTATTTTGGTTGCTGCGCAGCTGACGTAGCATCTGCGAAAATAGAATTCTTGTCGATAGTAATCTTAACGTTGTTTGCAATCTCAAGAACTACTGAGTCATCAGCAATCTCTTTAATAACACCGTGAATACCACCAGCAGTAATCACTTTTTGATTTACTTGAAGTGATTTTCTAAAATTAGCAATTTGTTTTTGTTTCTTGTTTTGTGGACGAATCATGAAAAAATACATGATAACAAACATACCAATTAACATGATCCACAATAAACTTCCATTCTGTGCAGGAGCCGGAGCTTGCAATAATACTGTTACTAAGTTCATAAACATTCGATTTTTTAATTGTTTGACTTATATAAAGGAATAAACAAATTATTTATTTAGTTTACCCTCTTTCTTCAATTGGTTAACTATACCATCTAACGTTCCATTTATGAAACTACCGCTTTTTATAGTACTATAAAGTTTAGCGATATCTACATATTCATTCAACGAAACATTAACTGGAATATTTGGGAAACTCAAAATCTCAGCAAGTGCAATCTGCATAATGATAACATCCATAAATGCAACACGATCGAACTCCCAATTCTTCACGTTATCACTAATTAAATGACGATAATATTCAGCATTTAAAATAGTACGACGGAATAATCGACGAGCAAACTCTTGATCTTCTTCATCTTTAAATTCTGGTAATAAAGGTTGTTTAGAACCTTGCTCTTCTTCAAAACGCTTAATCGTTTTAAGAACAAATGTATCAACAATCTCTTTATCATCATTCCAATAAAGACTTTGATCTTCTAAAACTTGGTCTAAAGCATCATTATTAAAAATGAAGTTTTTGTAAACCTTTCTCCAAAACTCCTTATCAGCAGCATACGAGTTGTCTTCTGAAGACATATACTCTTTATACAAATCTGAAGCAGCGATTTTATCAAATAACTCTTTGATAAAGTCTTGATCATTGTCCCAAGTACGTTTTTGATTATTGATAAATTCAAGTAGTTGAGAATTTACTTCTAATTGAGCGATGAATTTGTTTTCAACAAATTTCATGTTTGGATGCAACTCATCTTTAGTAGGCTGTAGTTTACCCTTTGCAGCGTCTATACGTTTACGCGCATATTCCGTCAAAGCAACCATAAGCATCAAAAGATAGTTATAAAGATCGTATGCTTTTGAAAGGCTAAAGAACAACTCTTTTTCCGCTGAATCCAAGTTTTTACTTCCATTCTGATAGTAAGCATATACTATCTGTATGATTTTTAGACGAATAAGAACTCTGTTAATCATAAATCTTTTAAAATACAATTATTATATGAATTGCAAAAGTAGCGATTTTTAATGAGTAAACATAAATAAATGGCTTTTTTTTATATTGCTTTTCATTCTCTTTACGTTTTTCTTGGGTGATTAAAAAAAATAAATCAAATTTGAAGCCAAAATAAAGTATACTTAGAGGAAAACTCATTATGGAAGATATTAAAAAGAAAACTGGAACAGACATGAATGATAAAGAGATTGTATTCTCTAAATCTATCAAAGCAGGCAAACGCATATACTACCTTGACGTTAAGAAAAACAGAAAGGATGAAATGTTTTTAGCAATAACAGAAAGCAAAAAAATAATAAGTGGCGAAGGAGACAACGCACAAGTTAGCTTCGAAAAACATAAAATATTCTTATATAAAGAGGATTTTGAAAAGTTTTCTAATGGTTTAGCTCAAGCAATTGACTTTATTAATGGCAAACAACCTAATCCAATTCAAGAAGCTACAACTGTCGATAATCAAGAAAATGATGGCGAAATCAAGATAGATATTGATTTTGAGTAAGTAATATTTTGATATTTCAGAAAGAAAGCATAATTTTGCACCGCTTTTTGCACATCGGGCGGACTTCCGCAGCGTGTGATGGTGAATTAAGCAAAACAATTACTTAATTTAGAGTAACACAAAAAATTAAAAAAATGAGATCAATTGAAGTAAAAGGAACTGCAAGAACAATTGCAGAACGCTCTTCTGAACAAGCTAGAGCTTTGAAAGAAATCCGTAAAGACGGTGGTGTACCATGTGTATTGTATGGAGGTGAAGAAGTTGTTCACTTTACTGTACCAGCAGAAGGTTTGCGTAACTTAGTTTTCACTCCTCACATCTACGTAGTTAATCTTTCAGTAGACGGTAAAGAAGTAAAAGCTATCATGAAAGATATTCAATTTCACCCAGTGAAAGACACTATCATTCACGTTGACTTTTTCCAAATCAACGAAACTACTCCTATCGTAATGGAAGTTCCAGTACAACTAGAAGGTTTAGCAGAAGGTGTTAAAGCAGGGGGTAAATTGGTTCTACAAAGCCGTAAGTTGAAAGTTAAAGCATTATATACAATCATTCCTGAGAAATTGACTGTAAATGTTGCTCACTTAGGTCTTGGTAAAACAGTTCAAGTAGGCGAATTAAGCTTCGAAGGTCTTGAATTATTGAATTCTAAAGACGCCGTAGTATGTGCAGTTAAGTTGACTCGTGCCGCAAGAGGTGCAGCAGCTGCAGCAGCAGGAAAATAATCTTACTGTTAAGATATACAAACATATCATTGAAACGCAGATTACCACAGACAAGTTCTGTGTTAGTCTGCGTTTCTTTATTCATTTCAATTACATATTATTTATATGAAATACCTGATTGTTGGATTAGGAAACATTGGTCCTGAATACCGAGATACAAGACATAATATCGGATTTATGGTGGTCGATAAACTAGCGAAGCTAAATAACGTACCATTTTCTAGTGGTCGATATGGATCAACTGCTACATTTTCTTTAAAAGGACATCAGATTATTTTGCTCAAGCCATCTACCTTTATGAACCTTAGTGGATTGGCAGTACGCTATTGGATGCAACAAGAAAAGATTCCTTTGGAGAATGTATTGATTGTTGTAGACGACTTAGCTCTACCATTTGGCGTTCTTCGTTTGAAGCCTCAAGGAAGCGATGCCGGACACAACGGCTTGAAGCATATTGCTACTACCCTAGCCACACAAACCTACAATCGTTTGCGCTTTGGTATTGGCAATGATTATCCTAGAGGTCGCCAAGTAGAGTATGTACTCGGACAATTTACAGATGAAGATTGGACTACAATGGATGAGCGTTTAGAGATGGCTTGCGATATTATCAGAAGTTTCTGTTTAGCAGGCATGAATATTACAATGAACCAGTACAATAAGAAATAAAATATTATGGCTGAAGCTAGAATTGATAAATGGTTATGGGCAGCACGTATCTTTAAGACTCGCACAATTGCTGCAGAAGCTTGCAAGAAAGGGAGAGTGAGCATAAACGGCTCATTTATTAAAGCTTCACGTATGATAAAAGTAGGTGATGTAATACAAGTTAAGAAATCACCTATCACTTATTCTTTTAAAGTATTACAAACAATAGAGAGAAGAGTTGGTGCTAAGTTAGTACCCGAAGTAATGGAAAATGTTACCACTCCCGATCAATACGAATTGTTGGAGATGAGTAAAATCAGTGGTTTCATTGATAGAGCTCGCGGAACTGGCCGCCCTACTAAAAAGGACAGAAGAAGCATAGAGGAATTTACTGCTCCAGAGTTTATGTCCGATTTTGACTTTGATTCAATCGACGAAGATGATGAATAAAAAATAAGCTGACACTTAATGGATAAGATGTCAGCTTTATTTTTATATCGTAAGCAATGCAAATATTAAAGATTTGCTTTGATTGCGTCAATAATCTTTTGATAACCTAGTTCAGTCAAATGTACTTTTCCTGGGTTCATTTGGAATGTACCACCATAATCAGGACCATTCACATATTTAGGAACAAGGTGAAAGTGTAAGTGAGAAAGTTTATCAGAGTATGCACCATAGTTAATCTTTTCAGGATTAAATGCTTTTTGCATAGCACGAGTTACATGTACAACGTCAGCCATAAATGCGTTACGTTCTTCATCACTCAATTCATTTAAGTCATTCACATGGTCTTTGTAAGCCACTAGGCAACGACCGTGATAAGTTTGTTCTTTAAATAAGAAAAGACGCGAAACACCCAATTGAGCAACTTCAATCATTATATTGTGCAATGCATCATTGTTTTGACAGTATATACAGTCTTTTGGATCACTTTTCATGATTTCGATATATTAAATATTTATTTTTCTACAAAAATAACCAAAAGTTTATCTTATTATGTAGACTTTTTAATTCTTTTGTCCTACTAATTGATAAACATCTTCTTTTTCTCCCACAATCCACAAGATGTCACCTTCATTAAAAGGCTCATCAATATTAACAGAAACCGAAAGGTTATTGTTTCGTTCTACCCCCGCAATAAAACAATGATATTTATCACGAATGCCCGATTCTTTAATTGATTTACCTAAAAAGGCAGAATCAGCATCAATCATAAATTGTCTTAATATCATTTCATGCTTCTCGTATGCATCGGCCTCAATTGTTATTTTTTGGGCAATAATCTCTCCAAAAAGGTTCAGTTGTTCATCTGTACCTATCACTTGAATGTTGTCAAAAGGGAATAGTTGAACACGCCCACCTGGAATATTGATTCGTTTTTTACCACGAAGAATAGATGTGATATGCACACCATATGTTTTAGCAAAATTAAGTTGAGCAAGAGTCTTACCAGCCAACATTGATTCGGCAGGTATTTCAAAATCGCCCATTTGGAGATCATGCGACAACAACTGTCCGGCATACGATGGTTTTGCATTACCCAAGTATTGATCGCGCATATCTCGCGAACGAAGATTCTGAAAGAATTGGCGTTCGAGCAATATAGATTGTCTTTTAAGGCGTCGCGAACCAATCATAACTCCGATAATCAGAATAGCAGCACCAATCATCAACCCTACCGATGCCTTGAATAAGCCGGCTATAACAAACATAACAAAAGTAATGGCAATCATCATTCTGAAGACAATCGTTGCCACCAATGGAGCACGATTAGAACGATGATCATTCCACAAAGCCATAAACTCTATAGAATGATTCTTTTTTATCATTATTGCTCGGAGGAAAGGCGATATTAATAAGATGGTAACCGTAGTACCTATTAGAGAGCCCCAGAAATCAGATAAATGTTCTCTTAAGAAAGGAGTAACCCAATTGAAAGAGATAAAAACGACTGCAAGACTAAGAATTGTATAAACAACTACAATTCTCAACATAGCCATCAGCAAGCGCTTCCATAAGTTCTCTTGATTTACAGTTTGCGCACCACAACTATATCGATTCAGAAAGTTACGCCATGATAGAGGCATACGCTTTTCTACAAATTCAGAAGCAGGATCGGCCAATCGAATCATATACGGAGTAAGAAAAGTGGTTATAACCGAAACCGCTACCACGATTGGATATAAGAAAGAACTTGTCACTTTCAACGAAACCCCCATTGAAGCAATAATAAAAGCAAACTCACCGATTTGCGTTAAGCTAAATCCGCACTGCATGGCTGTTTTCAATGGTTTGCCGGCCAATAGAACCCCACAAGTAGCAAAAATCGATTGCCCCAATATCACTACTAGGGTAACAACGATAATAGGAACGATATAATTGCCAATCATCACCGGGTCGACCATCATACCAACCGATACAAAAAATATAGCACCAAACAGATTCTTTACAGGTTTCACTAAGTGTTCTATCGATTCAGCCTCAACAGTTTCGGCAAGAATAGAACCCATGATAAATGCCCCAAAAGCAGCCGAAAAACCAGCCTTATCGGCCAATACAACCATACCAAAGCACAAGGCTAATGAGACAATCAACAATGTTTCATCATTCATCAATTTGCGGCATCGCTTTAAGAACTGAGGAATAAGATAGATACCCACAACAAACCAAAGTATCAAGAAGAATATTAACTTACCGATACTATAAAGCATATCAGCGCCCTGAAAATGATTACTTACCGAAAGCGTAGATAATACCACCATCAGCACAATGGCCAAGATATCTTCGATAATCAAAATGCTGAGTACAAGACTAGCGAACCGCTTCTTTATCAGTCCTAAATCTTCGAAAGCCTTATAAATAATGGTAGTCGACGACATGGCAATCATCCCACCCAAGAAGATGCAATCCATCCGTTTCCATCCGAAACTCATCCCGGCCCCTACCCCAAGCAGCATCATACAAAAGATAATGGTACAAGCAGCAATAACAGCCGGCCCTCCGACCTTCATTATCTTTTTAAAACTAAATTCGAGACCTAAAGCAAAGAGTAAGAATATGATACCTATTTCGGCCCAAGTGGCGATACTCGCCTTATCGATTACTGATGGAGTGAAAGATATATGTGGACTAGCCAATAAACCGGCAACAATATATCCTAAAACTAAAGGTTGTTTTAGCTTTTTGAAGATAAGAGTCATGACACCGGCACAAACCAATATCAACGCCAAGTCAGCAATTAAAGCGGGTAAATGAGACATCTTAGAAATATTTAATTTCTTACAAAAATATAGGAAATTAACTTATCAACACAAAAGGAGTATAAAAAGTTTCGGCCTATTTGTGAAGATAAAACAAGCATGCCGATTCGAAGACTATTCTATCTTCAAATCGGCATGCCATATATTTATACTTATTTCAGTTGCTTATTTACGAAAAGGAGGACGCACCACTTTAGCTTTCAATTTGCGACCACGAACCTCAACAAAGATTTCCGTATCGAGTGGCGTGTATTCAGGTTTTACGTATCCCATACCAATTCCTATTTTGCGAATAGGCGACATAGTACCCGATGTAACAACACCAATCACTTCACCATCGCCATTCAACAGTTCGTATCCTTGACGAGGAATGCCACGATCAATCAATTCGAAACCGATAAGTTTTCGAGATGTACCCTCTTTCTTTTGCTTTTCGAGCAGCGGACGATCTATAAATTCTTTTCCATCTACAAACTTGGTAATCCATCCCAATCCCGCTTCGATAGGCGAAGTAGCATCATCAAGTTCGTGACCATATAGACAGAATCCGGCTTCAAGTCTAAGTGTATCGCGCGATCCTAATCCTGCAGCCTTAATACCAAACTCTTCGCCTGCCTTAAACACAGCATTCCAAATAGTTTGAGCATCATTAGGATAGAAGTACAACTCAAATCCACCTGCACCGGTATAGCCTGTATTTGATATGATTACATCTTTCACACCGGCTATCTCGCCTACTTTGAATGTATAGTAAGGAATAGTCGACAAATCAATGTCAGTTAACTTTTGAAGTGTAGCTTGCGCTTTAGGTCCTTGTATAGCCAACTGAGCAATATTATCAGACGAGTTCTCTAAAATAGCACCCATTGGATTGTTAACATTGCACCATGCCCAGTCTTTCTCGATGTTAGCAGCATTTACAACCAACATATATTTATCTTCGGCATATTGATAAACAAGCAAGTCGTCTACAATTCCGCCCTTGCCATTAGGGAAACAAGTATATTGCACCTTGCCTGGCGATAGAGCAGCCACATTGTTGGATGTTACGTGTTGCAAAAAAGAGAGAGCATTAGGCCCTTTCACCCAAAATTCTCCCATATGAGAAACATCAAAAACACCCACCGCATTGCATACAGTGAGGTGTTCGTCGATGATTCCTGTATATTCTATAGGCATATTATAGCCTGCAAATTCGTGCATCTTACCTCCAAGAGAGATATGATTGTTTGTAAATGGTGTAGTTTTCATGTGAATAGTATAATAAGGTTGATTTAAGTTTTATGCTTGTTGTGCTACTAGCTCAGCAATCTTAACGATTACGTTTTGAGCCTTCTCCATATTTTGAATTGGAATAAACTCGAAACGGCCATGGAAATTTAATCCACCAGCAAAGATATTTGGACAAGGCAAACCTTTGAACGAAAGTTGAGCACCATCAGTTCCACCACGAATTGGCTTAACATTAGGTTTAACACCTACTGCTTCCATCGCTTTAAAAGCTGTATCGATGATGTGCATTACAGGTTCAATCTTTTCGCGCATATTGTAGTACTGATCTTTCATATCGAGAGTTGCTGTACCTTCGCCATGACGCTTGTTGATTTCGGCCACCCAGTCAATCATACTTTGTTTGCGCTTTTCAAAGATAGCACGATCATGATCGCGGATAATGTAAGAAACCGTAGTCTCTTCTACCGAACCCTGTATACCGATAAGGTGATAGAAACCTTCGTATTTAGAAGTATGCTCAGGAGCTTCTTGGCTTGGCAACAATGAAATAAACTCATTAGCAATTGTAATAGAGTTAATCATTTTGTTTTTAGCATAACCAGGATGTACGTTGCGGCCTTTGAAAGTAATTTTGGCACCGGCAGCATTAAAATTTTCGTACTCTAATTCGCCTAAATCACCACCATCCATTGTATAAGCCCATTCGCAACCGAACTTCTCTACATCAAACTTGTGCGCACCTAAACCGATTTCTTCATCAGGGTTGAAACCAACACGAATCTTACCATGTTTAATTTCAGGATGAGCTTTCAAGTATTCGATAGCCGACATGATTTCTGCGATACCGGCTTTATCATCAGCACCAAGAAGTGTTGTACCATCGGTAACAATCAAGTCTTCGCCTTTATGGTCTAAAAGTTCAGGAAATTGCACCGGACTCAAAACTATGTTTTGTTCAGCATTCAGCACGATGTCTGTACCATCGTATTTCTCAACGATACGAGGTTTTACATCTTTGCCACTCATATCAGGACTAGTATCCATGTGAGCAATAAAGCCGATAGTTGGCACCGGTTTGTCTATGTTAGCAGGAAGAGTAGCAAAAAGGTAGCCATTCTCATCCAACGAAATATCTTCTAATCCTAACGATTCTAATTCTGCTTTCAAAAATTTAGCAAACACCATTTGTCCTGGTGTACTAGGAGTTACCTGAGTTGAATCATCAGCTTGAGTATCAAAAGTTACATACTTTAAAAAGCGTTCTACTAATGTCATATCAATATAAAAGTTAGTATAATAAATTGTGAATACATTTGCCGTAAAGGTAAAAAAAAGAGTGGAATATCATAACTTGATAGATACATATTTTAAAGCTTTTAGTTAAATCGGATTTATCAAGTTACATTTTGTCAAATATTACTAGTTTGAAGATTATACTTCACCCTATAATTACTACCATTATTGTTATAAAACAAACCAAACTCTATTATATAATCACTCACAATTAATTCTTTTAAAATGGATTTGTAAAGAGGTAGATATCGTTTGATAACTGTTAACTGTTATCGCATTAGATATATACACCTAGCACGATAATAGTTAACAGTTATCATTTCTTGTTTTATCATACCGCAATCAGAGGTAAACAGTCTAAAATGCTCAATAAATTGATTTAGCATATTATTAAAACTCTGTATCCAAACTATTTTAGCCAGAGAGCGTTTATACACTAATTAACAGCTAATTAAAGATAGTATATGTCGGCCGAAAACACTTCTAATCAAGAAAAGTCTTCAATATTGATAATCTATACCGGAGGTACAATAGGTATGGTAGAAGACCCTAAAACCGGTTCATTAGAGCCATTCGACTTTGAACATCTAGTTGACCATGTTCCTGAGTTAAAAGAGGCAAAGCATTTATATACCTCCATACAGTTCAATCCGCCATTAGACTCTTCGCAGATTGGACCACAAGACTGGGCAAAGATGGCAAAAACTGTTGCCGACAACTATGATACGTACGATGGTTTTGTAATCTTGCATGGCACAGATACAATGGCCTATACAGCATCGGCACTTAGTTTCATGTTAGAAAACTTAAACAAGCCGGTCATTATAACAGGTTCGCAACTACCCATTGGCAGATTTCGCACAGATGGAAAAGAGAATCTTATCACAGCAATAGAAATCGCAGCTTCAAAAAGAAACAACATTGCGATAGTGCCCGAAGTGTGTATCTGTTTTCAAAATTACTTATTGAGGGGTAATAGGAGCAAAAAGATAAATGCTGATTATTTTCAAGCATTCGATTCATTCAACTATCCTCCATTGGCACACATCGGTGTTGAGATTGATATTAACGAAGAACTTGTATACAAACAGGCGTCTGTAAAGCCGTTGATTCCACATTACAACATGGACCCCAATGTCATTGCTTTAAGACTTCTACCGGGCATCACTCCCGATACGCTAAAAGGCATATTGAGTATACCAAACTTAAAGGGTATAGCTATGGAGACATTTGGTGTAGGCAATGCACCGAGTTTTCCTTGGTTCATCGATCTATTAAAAGAGGCTACAGACAGAGGAATCGTGATTGTAAATGTTACACAATGCATGGAGGGCTCTGTGGCCATGAATATTTATGATACAGGCAATGCAATGCTCGAAGCCGGCATTATCTCGGGATATGATATAACAACAGAAAGTGCCATAACCAAAATGATGTACTTATTTGGCGAAGGATACGAACCGGATAAGGTAAGGGAGTATATGAAGTGCGACTTGATAGGCGAAATGACTATTCATGATACGAAAGAGAACTAACGTATCATCGTTGCAAAGTGTAGGCAATGCTCCTATATGCTTTATGATATAACTGAAAGAAGGCTGCCAAGTAATAAACTTAGCAGCCTTCATCTCATTATTCTTTAAAGGGGATTATCTCCACTTTTTGATTTCTTTCTTATCAGCAGGAGTTGCTTCAATCAAGCTCAAAGCAAAACCACCACTACGAGCCTCTTTAACAGACATCTTATTTTTGCTTGTTACCAAACCTTTTTTGATTTGATATGAAGTAGGATTCAAATCGTAATCAGCATCTTTACCGTCAGCATAAAGTGTAGCAACATATACTTTATCTGCATCAAGGAAGCTTAGATCGAAGTTTGCAGTACGAGCATTTTCGTCTGTAATACCTCCAACAAACCAATTGTTAGTGCCTTTAGCTTTACGAGCAACAGTAATATAATCACCTGGTTCTGCTTCTAGGTATTGGCTTTCATCCCAATCAAGAGCTACATCTTTGATAAATTGGAAAGCATCCAAATGCTTTTCGTAATTCTCTGGCAAGTCAGCAGCCATTTGCAATGGGCTATACATAGTTAGGTAAAGAGCCAACTGTTTAGCCAATGTAGTGTGTACCCAACCTTTATTATCGTTATCCAAGAAGTTCAATTTTGTATCGAAGATACCTGGAGTATAATCCATAGGACCACCAATTAAACGAGTAAAAGGAAGTATAGTTGTATGGAAAGGTTTGTTACCACCAAATGCTTCATATTCTGTACCACGAGCCGATTCGTTACCAATCAAGTTAGGATAAGTACGACTTAAACCTGTTGGGCGACTAGCCTCGTGTGCATTGACCATGATTTTATAATCAGCAGCCTTTTTTACTGCATGTAGGTAGTGGTTATTCATCCATTGACCATAGTGATGCTCACCACGTGGTATGATATCACCTACATAACCACTCTTAACTGAGTTATATCCATTGTCAACCATAAATTGATAAGCTTGATCCATATGACGTTCGTAGTTGCGAACAGAGCCAGATGTTTCGTGATGCATCATCAACTTCACCCCTTTGCTAGCAGCATATTCGTTCAACATCTTCACATCAAAATCAGGATAAGCAGTTACAAAGTCGAATACATAGTCTTTTGATTTACCAAACCAATCTTCCCATCCTTCGTTCCATCCTTCAACCAAAACTTGATCGATGCCATGTTCTGCAGCAAAGTCGATATAACGTTTTACATTTTCATTATTAGCAGCATGTTTACCGTTAGATTTTACTTGAGAATAGTCAGTCTCACCCAATTTCACTGAAGGAACATCATCGGTATAAGCCCATGATTTATTGCCTGTAATCATATCCCACCATACACCAATGTATTTAACAGGTTTAATCCAAGATACATCTTCGTATTGAGTAGGTTCATTTAAGTTTAATGTCAATTTAGAGTTCAACATATCGCGAGCATCATCGCTAACAATTACAGTACGCCAAGGCGATTTAGCAGGTGCTTGCAAGTAGCCTTTATCACCTACAGCATCAGGAGTCAACCATGATTCGAAAATCATATTTTTATCATCCAAGTTTAAGTTCATTAGTGAGTAATCAACCAATGCAGCTTCGTGTAGATTGATATAAAGACCATCATCAGTCTTCATTTGCAAAGATGTTTGTACACCTGTTGGCGAGAAAGCCGTTTGCGAAGAGTTCTCTGTATAAGCCTCATCCATCAAACCGCGAATTTCAGATAAACGCGATTCTGTATAATCGTATTCTTGAGTATCGTAATCGCCAGGTATCCAAAAAGCAGTATGGTCACCAGCCATTGCAAATTGTGAATGTTCTTCTTTAACAACAAAATAGTTTAAGTTGTCTTGCAAAGGGAATTCATAACGGAAACCTAATCCATCGTTATATAAACGGAAACGAATGATGATATGACGGTTTTCAGCTTTTTGATCAAGCGTTACAGCTAGCTCATTATAGTTATTGCGAATAGTTTTAGTTTCGCCCCATACTGGTTCCCAAGTTTCATCGAATGTAGACTCTTGAGCATTGGTTAGTGTAAAACCTTTCATTAAGCCTGTGTCATTCTTTAATTCAAGTCCTAACTTAGAGGGTTTAATTACTTCTTTGTTCTTATAAAAGAGTTCATATTCGGGTTCGCCTTCTTTGCTTAAAAAGAAGTTTAATTTGAGTTGTCCATTTGGAGAGGTAATAGATTCCATTGCTTTGATTGTTGTCATCGAAAAGAGAGCAAACAATAACAATGAAACCTTAAATGTTAGCGTTTTCATGTGATTCATGGATATTATAAATTTGAATTAATAATCGTTTTTGCAAAGTTAATTATGTACTACATTAAATGGTAACGTATATAAAGCGAATATAAAAGAAATAACTAATCTCAAACATATAAGTACTTATTTTACAACATTATACATTCGCCGAGAAGTATTATAAATATAAATCATATTTCATTCTACAGCACCTATTTTCATTAAATCATTATCAAATTGGTCCCTATTTATGGCTTTATTCTTTACTTTATTTCGATACGTATAGATGGTATTTATAGAATAATGAAGGAAGTTTGCAATCATAGAACTATCATCTATACCTAGTCGAATAATAGCAAATATACGTAGTTCATTGTTCAACAATTCTCCCGGTTTTAAAACAATACGATCATCGGGCTGAAGTAATTTATTAAACTCTTCAACAAAGTTGGGATAGATCTGCAGAAAGGCATTATCAAAGTTTGCATAAAACTCTTTTTGCTCATTGCTTACAAATTGAGACGATTTAGTCATACGCAACAGCTCATCTACTTGACCGGCAACAATCTTACGATTTACAGTACTCCTGAATCGATCTAATTTCTCTATATATAGAGAGCATAGACTTAAGAAATGGCCAATGTACTCCTCTTTAATATGATTTGATTGACGAAGATTTCGCTCTGTCAACGACAAACGTTTCATTTGTTTGTAAATCCAAAACAAAGCAAAGAGCAAGAAAAGAGACAATACACTAACCAACAACAAGAATATAAGCAATTGACGTTGTTGCTGTTCTTCTTTTAGTTGATACGAGGAATTGATAACAGGCAAAACAGCAGATATCTCCATTGTACGAAGCCGCGCATTGCAAAACAAAGCATCTTCGAGTGAGTATTTTATATATCGATAGGCTCTATTAATGTCTCCTTGCTCGTATAGAAACAAAGCTAAGTTTTGCAAAGCAGCATTCTCTTTGATTGCACCTTTCACATCTGCCATAGCAGATAGAGCCAAATATTGAAGATAGAGTTTATTGTTATCTTGTTCTTTATAGATAGTAGCCAATGAATAGGCTGCTCGCGCATAAATATTAGAGTTATCAGGTACTTGGTGCAAAAGAGATTGCAACATCATTTCAGCTTCCATCATTGAAGAACCAGAAGATTGTTGCTCAGCAATATATAGCTTATATTCATAAGAGTTAGTTGGAAGCACATCGATTAATGAATCTCTATATAGATATTGTTTCTGATGATATTTAGCGATATAAGAATCATTGCGCGAATAAGAACCAAGAAAGCCATAAATCTGACGTCCGCAATTGTAATAATCAACAAGCAATTGATTAGGTAAGTTTACACGATCTATTTCATCAAACACATCTAGCGCCTCTTTATACAAACCCGAAACCGAAAGCACATACGCCAAGTTAATACGCACTTCATCTTTCATTGCATCATTGCGCAATCTATCGGCCACTATCATACTACGATCGAGATATTTCATAGCCGAATCGGTGATAAATAACTGATAGACTTCGCCTAGCTCGTTATTTAATCGAAATTGCTGCTGTAAATTTAGTGATGGATTAGCAAGTTGTAGTTTAAGGCTATCTATTTTATTCTCCTTGTTAGTATCATATATAGATTGGTTTTTGAGTACACGATCAAGTTCATTCAATATACCATCGTCATTTTTTGCAAAACATAGCATGGATATCAAACAAATAGATATTATCGATAAGGCTAAAACAAAGACTTTCTTCATATAAGTATTACATTCTGTCCGCCAAAAATATATATTTTATAACGAAAGT
Organism: uncultured Bacteroides sp.; assembly: GCA_947074345.1. Lineage (GTDB taxonomy): Bacteria > Bacteroidota > Bacteroidia > Bacteroidales > Bacteroidaceae > Bacteroides. The sequence goes on from CAMTPH010000021.1 coordinate 33,559, forward strand.
TTAATGCATTTAATTGTTAATTCGACAAAACCTCCGAAAACGTTTGCACTAGACAAATCTACACTCAATAAATAACACCTCATTATATCATGAAACGAACAAATAATTAAATACATTGTTTTTAAATCACCTATATATAAGTTCATTGTTAAGGTGAAATTTATGGATAGTATATCTCCAACAAAAACAATCATTTTTAAATTTTAAAGCGATATGAGAATAGAAAAAATTGTAGGACGTGAGATTCTTGATTCAAGAGGTAACCCTACCGTAGAAGTAGATGTAGTTTTAGAATCAGGTATTATGGGACGTGCATCTGTTCCTTCGGGTGCATCTACAGGCGAACATGAAGCATTGGAACTACGTGATGATGATAAAGGTCGTTATGGTGGTAAAGGTGTTTTGAAAGCTGTAGATAATGTAAATAAAATAATTGCTCCTCATCTTGAAGGTGTTTCTGTACTTGAACAAAGAACAATAGACCGCATGATGTTGGCATTGGATGGCACAAAGACCAAAGCTAAGTTGGGTGCAAATGCCATTCTTGGAGTTTCATTAGCTGTTGCAAAAGCTGCTGCTGCATATTTAGACATGCCTCTGTATCGCTATATCGGTGGTACTAATACGTATGTAATGCCTGTACCAATGATGAATATCATCAATGGTGGTTCGCATAGTGATGCCCCTATTGCATTCCAAGAATTTATGATTCGCCCTATCGGTGCTAAGAAGTTTAGCGAAGGCTTACGTATGGGTGCTGAAGTATTTCATGCTCTTAAAACTGTATTGAAGAAACGTGGTTTAAGTACTGCTGTAGGTGATGAAGGTGGTTTCGCTCCTACTCTTGACGGAACAGAAGATGCATTGAATTCTATTCTTGAAGCAATTAAAGCGGCAGGATATGAACCAGGCAAAGACATTACTATTGCTATGGACTGTGCTGCTTCTGAATTCTACAAAGATGGCATCTATGACTATGCTAAGTTCGAAGGCCCTAAAGGCAAGAAACGCAATGCATTCGAACAAATCGATTACCTAGAAGAATTGATTAATAAATTCCCTATCGACTCTATCGAAGATGGTATGAGCGAAAACGATTGGGATGGATGGAAGAAGCTAACAGATCGTATTGGTGATCGTTGTCAATTGGTAGGTGATGACTTATTTGTTACCAACGTTGACTTCTTGGCAAAAGGCATTGCAACCGGTTGCGGTAACTCTATCCTTATTAAAGTAAATCAAATTGGCTCGTTGACCGAAACATTGGATACTATTGAAATGGCTCACCGCCATGGATATACTACAGTTACTTCTCATCGCTCGGGCGAAACAGAAGATGCAACCATTGCTGATATCGCAGTTGCTACTAACAGTGGACAAATCAAGACCGGTTCGTTGAGTCGTTCAGACCGTATGGCTAAGTACAACCAACTACTTCGCATCGAAGAAGAACTGGGCGATAATGCTGTTTATGGATATAAGCGTATTGTACAAGAATAAAGGCTTAATTGCTTAAAGTATAATGAGTGGGAGAAAGTCGATTGACTTTCTCCCACTTTTATTTTGACAGGACACTATTTATCGTTTATCGATAAATATTTTTTAAAATAATTGGGTGAATCTGCAATTTTTATGAATGTTGTGCTACTTATAGGGAAAGAAACGAAAAAGAAAGTAAAACCCTAAAAATCACAATTGATATGAAAACAAATGAAAACCTTTACACACAACAAGAAATGGCAACTGCAACTACGTCATCAGTAAACCCAGTTAATGAACAAGAAGTGATGAATGATAGTTTATCTAATGAGTCTCTTGCAGAGAACATAGCATCTTTACACAAAAAGATAGATAGAGATATTTATTTAGATATATTCGGATTAATTCTCATAACTCCTATAACTATTGTAGGCATCATATATTCATTATACTTCAGTTTAGGTCTCTTGGTATTAATATTAATCGAATTAGGTGTTAATGTTTATTCCAAACGACTTTTGCCTACCCAAATAGAACCAGATACAGATTTAAAAGCCGTCAACGCACAAGTTCAAAAGTTTATCACCATTCAGAAAGAATTCTTCAAATATTCACTTATCGTTTTGGGCGTTGGGCTTACAGCTGCTCTTATTATAACAAAAGCACCTCTACATCTTGCAATATCAGCTCCTATTGGAGCCATAGCAGGATTGATAATCGCTGTGATACTATACAAAAAGTTAATGAATCAGGCAAAGACAGTACAAGAGAATATTAAAACCATGCAATAACTACTATAATCAAACTTTAAAATGAGACTTTCTATCTTACTAGGGAGTCTCTTTTTAGTATATACACATCTACCTATCAATTAATTCAAAAATATCAGCTATCTTTTGTAGTTTTATTGTGGCTTTTGCATCTAATGAGTAAAAGTTCAATGATTTAAACGTAATGAAATGACAC
>CAMTPH010000022.1 GCA_947074345.1 uncultured Bacteroides sp.
GCATTGCAAACATTGCCTGGCACACAAATAGAAGGCGAAACAGGCAAACTACTTGTCAGAGGTGGCGACAACAACGAAACACAAACCTTTATTGATGGAATGCATGTTCTTAATCCATATACTACCAGCGCTATTAATAGCCCTTCGCGCGGTCGATACTCTACTTTTATGTTCAGCGGTATCAATCTAGCCTCGGGAGCTGCTCCTTTGGAGTATGGCAATGCACTATCAGCTGCACTTCCTCTAGAAACTAAAGATATTAGTCCCATCAATAAACTAGGTATCAATGTATCTAGTGTAGGAGTAGGCACAGGCGGAACTCGCGCTTTCGAGAAAGGTTCAGCATCAGTCAATCTTGAATATCAAGACCTTGCACTATACAATAAGGTTTATTCAGGAAGAACTGAAGCTAAAGATCCTTATCGTTTGATGTCAGCCTCAGCACAATTACGCTATACCCCTACCGATAATTCTATTTATAAAATTTACTGGGCTTACGACCGAACTGATTTTTCTAATTATGAAGGCAGCGATAGAAGACTCTTTAAATTAGGTGAAGACAATTTTTATCTTAATGCAACTTATCGCAATACCACTTCAACCCAATGGAACTGGTTTGTTGGAACATCTTTTTCGTGGTATAGACAAAAGATAGATAATGCCAACCTTGCCAACGATTGTTGGGAGGAGAATCAAAAGGAAGTTCATATAAAGATCAAGACAATGAAGCGTCTTAGCAGTTTATGTAAAATAGAGATGGGCACAGAAAGTTTAATCAATCAATACGATGATAGCTATAGCCTAAATAACCAAAATGCAGCAATCAATGCCGGCATGAACTCAACTCAAACAGCAGCATATGCTACTCTCTATTATTTCCCTATCGAATCGATTAAAACTGAACTTTCGGTACGAGGCGAATACACCTCACTTAATCGAGAATGGAACTTGTCGCCTAGATTGTGCGTAAACTATTACTTAGGCAATCTAATGCTCTCGGCTGCAGGTGGTCGATATACTCAATTGCCTGGTTATCGTTATCTAGCCAATTGTAACCAGTTACGTACTGAAGTATGTACACAGTATAACATAGGTGCTCAATATAACTATCAAGGACGATTCATGAAAGCTGAAGTCTATCACAAACAATACTCGCATCTAGCACTAGGTAATTTCCCCACATTTAATAATCAGCAACCACTAAGTTCTCAAGGACATGGTTATAGCCGTGGAGTAGATCTCTTTTTCCAAGATGCTGTTTCCATCAAGCGATTAGAATATCAGTTGTCTTATACTTACAACGACTCCAAACGTAAATATCACGAATATGAAGAAATGACTACACCACAATACGTTACCCGTCACAATGCTTCGTTGGTATTAAAATACACTATTCCTTCGATGAATCTTATTCTAGGGCTAACCAATCGTTTCAGTAGTGGACGTCCATTTCATAATCCATTGCGTCCGGGCATTATGAACGACCGTGTGAAACCATATAATAGTCTCGATTTTGCCCTTACCTATCTTGCCACACGCAAAATCATTATCCACGCTTCGGCTAGCAATATACTAGCACGCAAGAATGTGTTTGGTAAAATAAATGGTGAATCTATACATGCTTCAAGCGACCATTTCTTTTACGTAGGAGTATTTATCACACTAGGCAAGAAAGCAGCTTACGATGTATCAAATTTCTAAATACATATGTTTAATTTAATTATTACAAAAATGAAAAAGATGATTTTATCCCTTGCTTGTCTTTGTGCAGGTTGTATGCAACACTTGTCTGCTCAAGATTTAACTCTAGAAGTTAGAGGTATCGAAAAAAAAGTTGGTATGATTTATGGAGCCGTATATAACTCCGAAGATACTTACATGAAAAAACCGTTAGCTACACTTGGTTTGCCTGCTGATAGTAGTGTTGTAAACATTCCATGTAATGGATTGCCAGCTGGCACTTATGCTATTACTCTTTATCAAGACGAAAATCAAAATAACAAACTTGATACCGATGCTTTCGGTCGTCCACTAGAGAAGATTGGATTTAGCAATGATGCACCGGTTGTAATGGGCCCACCTTCGTTTAAAAAGAGTAAGTTTACTCTTCAAAATGATACTGTGATGGTGATTAATCTCTTCTAAGCTATTCATTTATAAATGTAGATTAATATATTATCCAATATTATTTGACAAATAAAGGCTCCTATTTAGCGATTAAATCCTAAATAGGAGCCTTTATTTATAGTCATAATATAACTAAGTCTATTTCAAACTCGAAGCGTTATAGGCTTAAAAGTTTATATTTACACCTCCCATTACAGTTGCTCCAGGCATCGGAAAACCGAGATTTATCTCATAGTGTTGATTAAGTAGATTCTCTCCTTTCACATACAACTCAAACCCATTTGCAACTCTAAACGCACCTCTTACATTCCATAATAGATAGTTTTCTTTAGCTAAAGGCTCTAACGCTGTGTATAGTCCTGCTATATATTGCATTCCTGTAGATGCAGACCAACGTCCTTTTTTAAAATCTACCCCTGCATATAACTTATGTTCGGGCGAAGCTAAAATAACATTCCTCATATTGAGATAGCTATAATTGGCCACCAACAATAGCTCTTTAGAACAAAGATATGAAGTGGCCAACTCTACCCCATAGTTCTCTATCTTTCCGGTATTTATGTTCATTGGTCGTCCATCAACAGAGACAGTTTGAATCATATTATTGCCATTGATATAATATAGGTTCACACTATATGATAGACGAGATTGCAACAACCTTTGCGACCATGACACCTCATAATTCCATAAACTTTCAGGTTGTAGATTGGGATTTTGAGGTGGAAACATATACATCTCTCTGATAGTTGGATTTCTAAATCCACGACTTGCAACAAGTTTAATCTCACCTGTTTCCATAGGATATATAGAAGCGCCGAATTGTGGTATATAGTGAGCACCTGTTACAGAGTGATGATCTACCCGAAAACCTCCATTGAGAGTAATAAACCGTCCGATACTTTGGCGAAAATCTAAATATCCGGCAATATCATCAACCGTCTTATCTACTAATTCAGAGTCTGTACCATTGAAATAAGCATTCCAAGCCTTTCCTCCCATTTTTTGATAATCAACACCTAGTGTAGTGCGATTGCCTCTCCATAGCGAAACACTCTGGTATAATGTGACACCCAACATCTTATCTTTTGAATTAAAAAGAAAATCACGTGGAGAGTCGCCTTCGTAATATCCATCATTGATATTATGTTTCCCCCAATTATAGAAAACTTTTAGTGCACCAGAAGTTCTTTGATAGTTATTTTCGAGCGAAAAGGAGGTCATGCCACGAGTGATACGAGAGTCATTGTCGAATATAGGACGGCTCACCGTACCAGGATTTGAAGCATTGAAGTGCGTTAGGTTAACATCAACAAAGGTATTCCAATTATCAGATAATTCATAGCCTATTTTAACATACCCACCATATTGTTCAAACCCCATATTGTCACGATGTCCATCTGTACGATTATAAGAGCCGGTTGCCATCACCTCAAAGCCCCTCTTTCGCATACGCAATGATGCCTCGCTATTGAGTGTATTGTAAGAGCCATATCCAACACGAGCATTTCCATCAAAACCATCTTTTCTAAGTTTAGAAGTAAGTATATTGATTACACCACCCATTGCATTCGAACCATAAAGAACGGATGCTGGTCCTCTTACTATCTCTACCTTTTCGGCAAGCATTGATTGATAAGCATCGGCAATAGGGTGCCCCATCAATCCCATATATTGTGGGTGTCCATCAATAAGTACTAACATTCCCGTTGTGGGACTGCCGCCTATACCACGCATACTCATTCCTCCCGATGCGCCTGTAGAAACCCCATACCCCATTACTCCACGCGAAGTTGTAAATAGACTTGGAACTAACTCTGTAAGAGTGGGCAGAAGTGATTGTTCGTAGCGTCGTTCTATTTGGTCACTATTTACCACTGATACACTCATTGGCAAATGGCGCAAATCGACCTCGTTTCTAGTTCCTGTTACTACAACCTCTCCAATATTAATCGTGTCTTTTAAAGCTTCTTGTGCGTGTGATATATGAATTGCAGAAATAGCCATTGTAGCTATGAGAGCATATTTTTTAATTACCATCTAATTTATATATACATTTAATTACATAAAATAATTCTGTCGGTGTATCAGTATGTGCGATATGTGTCCTTGATACAGTTATTCCATTTACTATATTGTTTCTTGTTTAAGCTTTTCAACATAGTCGTTTATCTGTTGTAGTTCTTGCGGTATTTTTATTGCTTGAGGACAGTGATGTACGCATTGATCACATCCTATGCAGCGGCTAGCCTGACGTAGTTTAGGTACTGATCGATCATAACCCACTAAAAAGGCACGTCGAGATTTACGATAATTCTCATCTTGCGAGCTTTCGGGAATATTATTCTCGTTGATACACTTATTGTAATGTGTAAAAATACTTGGTATATCAATACCGTAAGGACATGGCATACAATACTCACATGCTGTACATGGCACAGTCGAATACTCCATCATACGCCTAGCCGTATCGGCCAACAATTCAAACTCCTCGTCGGTTAGTGGATCTAATGGCGAAAATGTACGAATATTGTCTTGTAGATGCTCCATATAAGTCATTCCACTTAGAACAGAGAGCACACCGGGATACGAACCGGCATAACGAAACGCCCACGAAGCAATACTATTTTGCGGACGACGCTGCATCAATCTAGCAGAAAGATAATCTATATTAGATGCCAAACGGCCACCTAGAAGAGGCTCCATAATAATTGCAGGAATATTTCGTTTTTCTAGCTCTCCATAAAGGTACTTAGCATTTACATTCAAACCAGACGCATATTCCCAATCAACATAATTGAGCTGTATCTGCACAAAGTCCCAATGAACATAACCGCTATCATGGAGTGCAAGCATAAAATCAAACACTTCGACCTTACCATGAAACGACCAGCCAAGATTACGAATACGCCCAGCCTTTCGTTCTTCTATCAAGAAGTCTAACATTCCGTTATCAAAGAATCGCTCTTTAAGAACAAGTTTATCTAACGTATTGAATCGTTCATCTATATCTTTTTCTGTTGTATATGTATTGCCCCCTACCCCGCAAGCGTGTAGCAAATAATAATCTAAGTAATCGACTTGCAGATTCTTTTTTGACCGTTCATAAAGTGCTATTGCCTCATCACGATTGCGCCATAAAACATTATTGTGATTTGAAAATTTAGTTGCCACCATATATTTATCGCGAGAATGACGAGATAAAGCGATTCCTGTCGCTGCTTCAGACCAACCCCGCACATAAGTTGCTGATGTATCAAAGTAATTCACACCATGAGCAATGGCATAGTCTACCAACTCATTTACGGTCTCTTGATTCACCTCTTCGCCTGTTCCATCAGCGCGCTGCCGAAGCGGCAAGCGCATCATTCCATATCCCAACAATGATACTTTATCTCCTGTTGTTGGATTGGTGCGATAGGTCATCTTATCGGTTGGTACTTCCGTAAGCGCCATACCTCCTCGTTTTTGATTCACATTATCACAACCAACAAGTGCTGTGGCAGTTACAGCCGCGCCACCTCCCAATAACTTCAGGAAGTTTCTACGGTCTATTTTATTTATATTCTTTGACATAACTAGATTATCTTTATGACTGGCGCAGTTCTCATTCTTAACACCATCGAAATGAACTATACAAAAGTATCATAATATCAATAGTTCTCCACTAAACTAATTACTGTTTGTTGGATACAAATTACATAACACAGGAATTCATCAAGACATTGGATACAGATTACGGATAGTTGTATACTCTTTACTGATTACAAATTGTAAAGAATCATTTCAACATTTTATTTATTATTTTTGTAGAAAATAAAACCTCTGAGTTATGAACGATATACATAAATTCATTACGATTGATGAGTACCACAAAGCAATGGGAATCGAAACTCTCCATCCGTTAGTATCGATTGTTGACTTTTCAAAAGCTAAACATAAAGGAGATTATCCGGCAGGACACAGTTTTGGATTTTATACGGTATTCCTTAAAGATCAAAATTGCGGAGACATGAAATATGGCCGTAACTATTATGATTATCAAGATGGTACACTTGTATTTCTTTCACCCGATCAAGTTGTAACAATTGAGAATCGTAAGTCTCATCAACCAAAGGGTTGGGCTTTGATGTTTCATCCTGATTTTATTAGGGGCACAACTCTTGGACGAGCAATGAAAGATTACACGTTCTTTTCGTATGATGTATTTGAGGCTCTTCATATATCGGAACAAGAGCGTGCAACTATATTAGAATGTTTTCACAATATAGAGGTTGAGCTTCATAGGAATATCGATAAGCACAGTCAAAAATTGATTATATCCAATATCGAATTATTCTTGAATTATTGCTCTCGATTTTATGATCGCCAGTTTATTACCCGTAATTATGTTAGTAGCGATATATTAAGTAGATTTGAAACTCTCTTGAATAGCTATTTTAATTCACAGGAACCGCAAATCAAAGGACTTCCAACTGTTAAGTTCTGTGCAGATGAACTTAATTTATCTGCCAATTATCTGGGAGACCTATTAAAAAAGGAGACAGGTAAGTCAGCTCAAGAGCACATACAACTACATTTGATAAATGCAGCGAAAGAGAGATTATATGATAATAGTCGTTCGGTAAGCGAAATTGCGTATGAGTTAGGATTTGAATACCCACAATATTTTAGTCGTCTATTTAAGAAGCGAACAGGAATGACTCCAAATGAGTATCGAACTGCTAATTGATTTTTAATCTTGCAATTTGATTGGGTGATGTTGATGTTAATAGAAGTAACCTATTAGGAGATGTACTGCCACTCTTTCTAATTGAATGTTATTTTCATGCAGTCAACCAACATCATTAAACTACATATTTAGCACGATGCCAGTGGGGTGGCAAAGTTTTGCCAACGTATAGACAAGACTTTGCCACCCCACTGGCAGTAAACTACAATTGATAGATAACAGTATCCATCGTGAGATATACTATTCTATTATCATACAAATAGAGTATTTAGCAGATATACAATTATAGCAAAAGCTATTTATTATTTAGAGTCGTGTCCTACTGCACTTGGTGCTTGATCTACTACACCACCGATACTCACATTATTAAATTCAATCTTTTCGGCATTTGTAAGACTCATCGCTACACCCGCACTATCAATTATTACATCCGTAAAGCTGAAGTTACGCACAGGAAGCTCGGAGAATCCTTGAATAATAATTCCTCCTGCATCGGCTTTCTTGCACTTCATATTCTCAACGTATACATTTTGTATATCGGTAGCAAACCCTGATCCTTGTCCTTGATAGAATGAGGTAACGTAGAAGCAATCTTCCACATGCCCAAACTCCACGTTATTGACATATACATCCTTGATATACCCTCCTCTATCTGGATTCGATTTGAGGTAAATACCTCGCTTCACGTAGCCACCATAACTACAATTATCTACAAACACATTGCGCACGCCTGCCGACATTTCACTGCCAATCACCACTCCATGCAATCCTTTAAAACGACAATTGCGTATAATGATGTTCTCGGATGGAGTAGCTATTCGTCTACCCTCATAGTCGCGACCAGCTTTGATGGCAACATTATCGTCACTATTGTCAAAATTGATATTTTCAATCAACACATTGCGCGAATATTCAGGATCGATACCATCGTTATTGGCATTGCGAGCTATGAAGTTGATAGCACGAAAAGTAGCATTTTCGGACTGAAGTAAATGGATACACCAAAATGGAGAATCGGTAATGGTTACATCTTCTACCAATATATTTTTGCATCGGAAGAATTGAATCATATGGGGACGTAGCAAATGCCCTGCACCAAATTGACGCTTCTCTAAAGGGGTGTTGTTATGATTCATCTCTCTACTCAACATTTGAGATTCTTTTTGGTCTTTACGCCATGTAGCAAAAGTTTCTGAAGAACTCCCATCAATTGTTCCTTTACCAATTATCGAAACATTCTCCTTTTCGTATGCATAGATGAATGGACTGTAGTTATAAAGAAATGTACCTTCCCACGAAGTAAAAACAACGGGCAGGTATTTTTGAGCATTAGAACCGAATATAATACGTGCACCCTCTTGAATATCAAGACACACATTGCTTTCTAAATGCAACGGACCATCCACAAAAAAATCACCAGGAGGCACTATGATACGTATTCCGCCCTTACGTGTAGACATCTTTATGAGCTTATCAAACACAGGTTTCGCATCGGTCTTCCCATCTGGTTTTGCGCCATATCGTGTGATTTTTGCACTATATACAGGTATTTCAGGAGCTTTTATCTCATCGAGAATTTGTTGCATCTTCTCTAGACGAGTACTTTGCGCGCAAAGATTAAGATTGCTACATAACAGTGCGAGTGCAAAAAGCAATAGAGAGTATTTCTTATTCATTTTTATCGTTATTGTAATTATACTATGGAGCACAAACATAGCTACAATATTTAAGCTATGCAATCTCATAACATTTATTACGCACTAAAACAAGTTGTTAACAATTGGAGCATTGATAACTACCTACAAAAATCCCTGAGATAACAATTATTATCTCAGGGATAAATCAAATACTAAAAAAACTCTTTGTTAAACTAGTTCTTGATCTTAAGGTCGTATTTAATAAACCAATTATCATCAGTAGTCATTAAAGCTCCTTTTATGGCAGACCCAGAAATGTATTTCTTTGCTACTTTATCTGCCCATACTTCACGAGCTGAATCTCCAAATTTGCGAGAAGAACGAAGCATTGAATAATAAGTTCTAGCTTCACCAGCCGATTCAAGCCCTGATTCTACAACCAACAATGAATCAACCATCCAATATGCATATTCAGGTTCAACAATCACATCATTGGTATTTTCATCTTCACTTAATATCCATTCTCCAACTGCTGAAGCTGCTACTCTACCACGTACGCCTTGGCTGTTCATCTGACTTTCTTTACCTACACACTCATATAGACTGATAGGATATCTTTCGAATGGAGGATTAAAGACATTTGTATTCTTATTATACAATGAACCAAAATTCTGTTTTGACGACGACTGACCATTAAGGAACATAAGAGCCTCTCTATACTTACCTAATCCGGCGCAAGCTTCTGCCAACCACAAATGAATATCAGCTGCCTTGTAATAACATAAAGGAACATCATTACGATAAATATAATCTTGTGATGTATGAGCACCCAAGAATTTATAGAAGATAAGTCCTTCTGTACTCTCCTTATAGGACTTGTTGATTCCTCTAAATTTTAAATCTTTATCGCCACTCTCTTCCCATCTAACTACTGCCGACTCTGATGGTCGCAAATAGTATTTATTAGGGAATGAGTTTGAGTAGTAGTCAATAATACGATTGGTCTGATTGTTTGCATAATCATAAAAAGCGACAGTTATATGATCTTGACGATTGTATGCAGTAGTAGAAAACAACTGAATCCACGAACCTTCATATTTTGATTTGTTTAATGTGAAACTTGCTTCTGTACTTCCTGATTGGATAATTGACACACAGTTATCCCACACTTTTTGATAATACATTTTATTTTGTTCAGAAGAGTTTTCTTTCTTGACTTTAAACAAATAACTCTCAGCCAACAGACATTCTGGAGTGGGACAAATTCTATTCCATTCTAAAGATTGAGGAGAGTCGTTCTGACCTGGATATAAGGTATTAGACCAACGTATATCACCTCTACCATCAATGCCATTAACACCAACCTCGACTAGTTCAATACATTTATCAATCAATGCATCAAACTTGAGTAATGGATAATTAGATATGTCTTGATAAGAAGCCAAAGGATTATCGAGATACACAGCCTCTCCATAGATCTTTGCTAACATCAGATAACCCCAAGACTTAAAACGTAAAGCGCCACCAATCATTCCTTTGTAATCATTATCCGACATGACTGTAGGATATTTTGCTTTGTAATCAAAAACATGACTCAAATAGTCATTACAATTCATGATAAGCGCATAAAAGCCTTTAGGATCTGCTAACTCATTGTTAGCAAATGGTTCTTGAAGATCTTTGTAATTGTAAATATCCCACATATACGAGGGTGCATTTTCTGTTGGTTCAAGCAAGTCTCCACGCAATCCTTCTAAGAAGAACGATTGGTCTACTACTTGCTGAACAGATGCCGCCAAGCCCATATAGCCTGTATATAACTCATAAGATGTTCCAATATAATCTTCTTCAAGTAGCTTATCGTCAGTGTTAGGGTTGAAGAAATCTTGGCAACCACACATAAGCAGAATTAATGCCGAACAAAATATTATTTTCTTTCTCATTGTTTTTCTTTATTAGAATTGTAGTTTAACACCTAGTTTAAATGATATCGGATTTGCTAGTTTACCATAATCAAATCCACGCATAGAGTTATCATATGAGTAAGATATTTCAGGGTCTAAACCTAAGTATTTAGTTACTATAAATAGATTTTCTCCAGAAGCAAAAACGGTTGTTCCACCAAATAAGTTAAAGCTATAACTTAACATAATTTGCTTAAGCTTTAGGTAAGATGCATCTTCTATCCAACGATCAGAGAAACGATTATTTTCCATTGGATCACCAAAACTAGCACGAGGAATATCAGTTACTTGTCCATCATGTGTCCAACGTCTGTTTACAGAGACTAGTTGATTACCAAAATCTGACATCGATTCTAATGAACGTCTTACTGCATTATACATCTTTCCCCCTTTACTGTATCCAAATACAGCAGATAATTCAAATCCTTTATATTGGAAATTAGTGTAAAAGGTTCCATAATATTTAGGAAATGCACAACCTAATGAGACTTTATCCTTATCATCAATAACTCCATCACCATTTTGGTCAACAAAAGATACATCTCCTGCACCAAAAGGTAATCCAATAGAGTTTAATAAGGGTTTACCATCTTTTCCGGCTGCAACAGCATCACTCTCTGAAGCAAATACTCCATTTGTTTGAAAACCATAGAAAGAGTTGATAGGCATATTAACTTGTGATATTAATGATGCTCCATCACTTAAACTAAAGATAATAGGATCTTCTGCTCCAATACCTTTCACCTTATTATCATTGGTAGTTATTGTTCCACCAACATACCATTTGATATTTTTATTTTGGATAATACCTAAACGTACGCCCAATTCAACTCCTTGATTTTCTACCTTTCCAATGTTATCATAAATATAATTATAACCATATACAGAAGATATTGCCACTGGCATAATCATATCTTTGGTGTTGCTCTTATAATAATCGAATGTAACAGCAAGACGGTTACTTAGTATTGACAAATCTAAACCTACATCAAATGTTTTAGTCAACTCGGGCTTAATAAATGTATTAGGAACACCTGCTCTCACTAATCCGGAGAAGCCCTTGAAAGGTACATTTTGATAATAGTAGTTACCAATATCAGATGTGAATTGACTATTACCTGTGAAAACATATTCGGCTCTTAAATTCAACTCATTTATTACATTTACATTCTTCAATAAAGAGTTGCGAATATTCCATGCAGCATTGAATGCTGGATATACTTTGAAACGTGACACATCTTTGCCTATAGAAGAAGAACCATCTACTGAAAGATTAGTGCCAACAAAAAACTGACTGTTATATCCATATTTCACTGATAGGTTGTAATTCATCCAATTCCACTTATTAATGTAACCTAGATAATTACGACTAATTGAGGGTACATTATTTAATGTTTTATAGAAGTCGTTTGCTGTATTATAACCAGTACCGGCATTGTAGTTTGTATGATTTAAAGCAATCTGACCTCCTATTATCGCATTGATATTATGCACATTATTGAATGATTTATCGTAAGCCAAGTTTAATGCATAATATGTATTTAACGTAGTTCCTTCAGCAGAACGCACGGTATTGTTGGCCAATAAATCATTTAGTGGCATTACTGTCTTTTTACTTACACCTGGAATAAAAATATCCTCTTGACTTAAACGATAGTTTAAACCGAATATAGCTCTTAGTTTAAGGTTATTGAGTATTTGGTATTGCAACCCTGCATTCAATAAGATATCATATGCATGCATTTTCATCTCAACATCTTTAACTACAGAAGAAGGATTGCTGACACTATTATTGACAATCAGGTTATTGTCTTCATCTCTAATAGAAGCAAAATCAGGCAATGTGTTATTCTCGTCATCTTTTTCGTATGGCGAAAACAATGGCCCTTTTCTGAAAGCTGCTAGAAGTGGATTAGTTTCAAGAACCATTCCTTGTTCTATGTTCTTGTTATTGGTATAAGCAAAAGAGATAGTAGTAAATAATGTAACTACTTTACTTAAATTTACATCGGCATTCATTCTTGCGTAATACTTAGACGCATCGGTATTTTTTATAATCCCTTGATGGTTTCGTACTCCTAAAGAGAAATCGTATTTTGCAATAGCATCTCCTCCCTTTATCTTTAAAACATTATCGGTAATAAATGCAGTACGATAGATTTCATCTTGCCAATCTGTCGAATTATTATATAAGAAGTTATAATAGTAATTTGGATCATCCTTTAAATATGGAAAGGCAGCCAAAGCGTCTGACATATCTTTGTATTTGGTCAAGGCAACATTTCCAACTAAAGATTTATAATCATCAACACCTAGAAGAGGTAGTTTCTTATCACGAATAGCAACTCCATATTGCCCAATGAATTCGACCTTTGTATCTAGATTCACAGCCTTATCTGTTTCTATTAATATGACTCCATTAGAACCCATTGATCCATACAATGCTGCTTCGCTACCCTTAAGTATCGTAATATTCTCTATATCTTTGATGTTTAAGATTTCAAAAATGTTAGATGAAAATCCGCCAATTACACCCGACTCGTTCAAGTCTGGTAAATAAGGAATACCATTAACAACAATCAATGGAGTATTATTAGCTTTCACGGTATTAACACCACGAATATTGAAATAATAACCCTCAGTAGGCTGTCCACTCTTGCTTATCAATTCTACACCAGGTAGAGCAGCAAATCCTTGAGCTACATCATCTAAATTTAGTGCTATATCGTTTTTTGATACAGAATTAACGTTAGTGCTTTTTCCATCCAATGATTTTGTTCCTTGATTGGGTACAACAACTTTATCAGAATAGCCTACGAAATCATCTGGTATAAGGACAATTCTAATACTAGAACGATTGGCTACCGGTTCTTTCTTTATATAAAAACCTGGACACCAAATATTCAAAGTCGACTTACTTGAGATATTATTAATGGTAAAATGTCCATTCTCATCACTTTGTATTATCTCATCTCCATTATCAAAAGTGATTACTGCGTTGGATACAGGTTCATCTCCATAAGAACTTACAATTGTTCCTTTAATATCAATCTTACCATTTTGCGCATTAATGTTTATGTATCCACTAATTATAATGAAAATAATCAATATATATTTATACTTATTCATTGTTTCAGATCTTAAGATTAATAATTGCTAGAAGAGGGTTTCAAGCACCAATGATAAATTCTTAGCCTTTTGCTATCTCCTTTATAATATGCAACTCGTATTCTAAATGAGCTCATTCCTTCGCCCTCTACTTTTACTGTTCCAACTAGCCCGCCGAGGCCATCCCATTTTACGACTTTATCACCATATAAATCATTTGTAGTTTCATTGACACGGTCAAAGTTCCAAGGATTAGAGTTGACGATGGATAAATTAGATCCTATCAACTTCAAGTTTTCGGGTGCCGAAGAAGATTCACCATCTGTATTCCCATCAAAATAGACATTAATATATGGATGACCTTGACTATGAAATCCCATATACAAATCGTATTCACCGACAGGAACAGTCATAACTCGTGATTTATAGTTGTTGTTTGCATCAGTATAGCGTTCCAAAGGAGGAAACTCTACCCAAAACTCATTGGAATCTTCATCACCCGTCAAATCTAGAATATAGTAGTTTGGTAATATTTCGGGTTTTGGCGTTGCTGAATCCATAAATATACTAATCTTAGTAGTATTCATGAAGGTATAATATTGCTTCTGTTGCTCTTCAGTCAAGTATTCATAGTAATGCACTAAAGACTTGATTCTTGTAAGGATATAGTTGGTAGGAATTTTTACATCCGAAATCTTATACATTAAACCATTACTCAACTCTTCTAGAGAGTTGATATCAATCTTCTGTATAGTTGGACGCCATATTCGACCAAACGATGATTTGATATCTAAGTCACCAAAGCTTGTTAACTCGCCATTATAAAAAGCGGCCTCTTTAATCCATGTCATCGCTAAAGAAGAGTCATTAGCCGTAACAACCTTACCCATTGCCTTGTATTGATTAGTAAGTTTTTCAAAACAGTCTTGAAGGGTTTCATTATTGGGCAAAAACAAAGTGAACTGTTTAAACTCTGAATTGAATTGTGCTTTTTCAAACAAAGGATTATATACGTAGAACACTGAGTCATAAACCGTATTACCTGTTATATCTACCCCTATTGGTGTAGAGTTAACCTTATCAAATAACATTATATTGTTTTTAATGATTGAATCTCTAAACATAGAGTAATCATCGGGAAGATTTACAATATAGTCGAACATATTCACTTTCGATTTCAATAATCGATCGATAACATGTACCACCGCATTCTTTAACTTATAGCTATGTACCACTTTTGATTTATTGACATATACATCGCCTCCTTGATGATTTATTTGTAGATAAACACCATTTAAGCTTGGTATACGTAAACCACTTTTAAGGTCGCTATATAAGAATGGTAAATAATTCATGTGATATTTAATACGAACCGTATCATTGGGGATTATATCAGAATTATCCATTCCTTCATTATCAACAACCCAGATAGTCATTTGCTGATCTTTTTCTAACTCAACATCTAAACCACAAGACTCTATCTCTTGATAGAATTTACTGAATTCAGGTGTATTCTTAAAGAATGTTTTAACATCTTCATTGCTTTCTGTTTCACTCACAGTTGTGTTAGTGTTATAGTATTCATCCCAACGGCTGTTACAACTTGCCAGTAGAAGAATTAAGAATACCAAACTGAAATATATTTTATATGTATTCATAGTAATTATTTTATCGGTTGAAATATCAAACAATCTAAATAACTGGCAATATCATCACCTGCCAAGAAGCGAACAGTGTGAGATGTTGATTCCAAGAATTCTATTTCGCCTATATCTACAGTTTCATAGGTACTTTTGGAAGTAGATAAACCAACAGTATTGACTTGGACTCCGACATAATCTCCGTCAATAATAACTGACCATTTTCCCGATTTGTCTTTTGCTGCATAATTATAATGAGCTAAGGATATTTTGTATTTTCCAGCTACAATCATAGGTGTTTCCATTTCTATCCATCCATATTTCTTTAACGATAAGTATAGACAATCGTAGTTAACACACTTATATGCTACTTCATTCTTATTTGCTAAATAGTAAGAGTATGATGAGTTAGAGCTTTTATATGAAGCTGGAGTGTAAAGACCAATCTCTTCGATATATGTTGATGATTGATTGGCTAATTGATATTTACTACAAAGTGTTGCTACTTCTGGATAATCAGACATATCCCATTTTACAGTAGCAGCAGAAGGTATCATTATTTCCATCAAATTATCAATAACATGTATTACACCATTTTTGCAGTTTATGTTTTTCTCTATAACACTTATTCCTGTATTATTAGATTTATCATAATTCAAATAAAACTCATCATCAACCAACGAACAACTAATTAATGAGTTCTTTGCATACATCGGAATATTCTTAGATTTTGAATTGTCTATATCTGCATTCAAAACCGAGTAAGAATAAGCAGCATTCGCTATATGATATGCAATGTAACTGTTTACCTTATTATTAGGATCTTTATAATTGTCATTGCTTTCTCCTAAATATGTGGCCAAAGAATGAACATCAGTAATGTTGTTTATTTGGAAGATAGAGTTTGATATCGCAAATAGAGTATATCGAGATTTAGCTCCCATATTAAATAAACTCGACAAGATTGTATCATAACCCGTTAATTCAATAAAACTTTTCATTAAAGAGAAATCACTACTTAAATTGTCCATTATAGTACCGTTAACAGGTGTAAGCACAGCATCAAGTGTATGAATCACAGCATTGGTAGCTTTTATATTAAAACTCTTAATACGCGCTTCATTATTTATATACATTGCATCAAATCCACCCTCACGAATATCGAGACTTAAATAATCTCCACTAGCTGTTGAGTCTGGAAACATTCCATCAGAGAAGTCAGAAGTAGTGTATTTATTATCTGCAATCAAATGATAACGTACAAGATTAACTCCTTCTTCTTGATTAATTTCAGATATAGAAGAGATGTTTCTTTTCGTCATAAACTCAGCCATTGCATCATTGTCAGGTACAAAACAGGTATACTCTTTATCAAGATTCAACGTATTAAATAAACCTGTATGATATAATAGTTCTACCCATGAAGAGTAGTGCTCTGAATTTGATTCTAGTAAATTAGCAGCGGGCATTTTATCAGCCTCTTTAAATACATCATTATTATATGGGTCTGAACACGCTCCGCCTAAAATACAGAATATTAAAATTAAAAATAAATGTTTCATATCCATATATATTTAGTTACTAATACTTTGGTAATATTCATTTTGCACAAGCAAAGGATTTTTTTGCAATTCACTTTCTGAAAAAGGTAAAAACCATGAACCTTCATTTGTTAAGGTAGCTCTACCTAAAGATTGTTGAGCACCACCAACAGCTTTAAGTGCTTGCTCGATAAAAAGCAACTTATATTGGCTATCTAATCCTTGTTCACTTCTTAAACCTATACGTAATAGATCAAACCAGTTTTTACCTTCAGCAAAGAATTCTTTCTGTTTTTCTTCCAACAATAACCTTATCATATCTAAACTATTGTCGGCAACGTTTTTTCCTTCAACTCCGGCACGTTCTCTAATTAAGTCAATTAAAGAAATTGCTTCATCAAAGTTGGAGGCTCCACCTTTCATAATTAAAGACTCAGCTTTCATATAATAAATGTCCGCTAATCTATATAGAATGTAGTTTTGATCATTCTCTGAGGCTACTCTTGCAGTAACATTATCAACACCCAAATACTTCCATACATATCCGGAACTGTTTATAGAGTATCCCAATCCACGTTTATCGTTTAGTTCATTATCAAAGAGTGATGTTAAATATTCTGATGCTACATAATACCCATCACTTGAACTCTTAAACCATGTTAGAAAACTATTTGTCTGTGATTTTGGATTACTATATTGAACCTCGAATAGACTTTCATTGCTATTCCCTGGAAAGTAGTTTACAAATCCATTTTTGATTAATCCGACTCTTCCTGAATTGATTACCGCATCACAGTGTTTAATACATGCATCATAGTCACCTAACCATAAATAAATATCTGCCAAAAGAGCATGTATACTCCATTTTGTAGCTCTTCCTTTTGTATTAATTGGGTTATCGTTATCTACTTCTGGGAAAAACTCTTTAGCGTTAATTATGTACGTTTCTAGGTCTTCAATGCAAGACTTCAAAATAACAACACCATCTTCTTTAGCCATAACATAAGGAGCACTATCATCAACATAAGGCAAAACAACGAAGGGCACATCCTTAAATGTTCTTACCAAATAGAAGTATAATAGAGAACGTTGGAAATATGCCTCGGCCATAAAAGAATTACAGATATTCTCATTAAAAGATGGATCGCGTGATACGACATCGGGAGCATATTTAATAACAGCATTTGCGACTGCGATTACATCATAAGCTTTTCCATATTCACAAAGATCATTATCAGGAAGGATATCAATTGCACGGAGCTTTCTTGCAGCTTTCTGCAATGAAGAACCCGACGACGATAAATAACTAATACCATTACCTCTTGCTTCTCCCCATAAGAAGAGTGTTTCTACACTACTTCTTACGTTGATATATCCGGCTGCTAGTACTGCTTCAACATCTTGCTTTGTTTTCCAGAAATCATAGCTACTCTGGTTATTCTCGGGAAGTACTGTAAGATAATCTTTACATGAACCAAATAAGAAAATACTTATACAAGCAAAAATATAATAATAAATTTTCTTCATTTTAATCGGTTTTAAAAGTTCAAGTTTAATCCAAATGCTATTCTCAAAGATTTTGGAGTATTACTTTTATCAATTGCAACTTGGGCTACTGTACCATCATTGGCAGCTGATAAATTAATCTCAGGGTCTTGACCTTTATATTTTGTCCAAACAAATAAGTCATATCCAGTAAGGTATAACTCCAATTTATTCACACCTATTTGTTTTAGCCACTGATTAGGAAATTGATATTTCAATGTCAACGTTTTCAAACGAATAAAGGAAGCATCTTCAACAAAGCGATCAGATCCTAAATAGTTATAACCTTTATCATATAAAGCGCGAGGTATTTCAGTGTCATCACCTTCACTTCTCCAACGACGTAGAACAGCTAAACTTTGATTATCTTTACCATACATATTTTCCATATTCATACGCGCCATATTTATAACTTTCTGTCCTTGGCGACCATGAAAACTAGCCACTAACGTAACCTTTTTATAACGTAAGTTGAAATTAAAACCTCCAGTAAGATTTGGGTTACTATTACCGATATAAACGATATCGTTTTCATTTATAACACCATCTCCATTTATGTCTTCATATTTAGCATCCCCAGGATAAACTTTCTGATTACCATTCTTGATGACAACAGGTTTTCCATTAATATCTAAAATTCTGTTTCCTGAGACATCTTTAGCATATGTTTCTTCTACATTCTGATACACTCCATTATATCTATATCCATAGAAAGAGCCTAACGGATTACCCATCATTACACTATAAGCATAATTCTTGTTTCCGAAACTATAGTATTCATCGTTTTTATTTTCAGGTAGTTCAAGGATCTCATTTCTATTTTGAGAGATGTTAAATCCAAAGTTAAAGCTCCAATCATTACTGCGCAATACATTAAAATCAAGATTAAACTCCCAACCTTCATTCTTAATTTTACCTGAGTTATACCAAGCAACAGTTGAAAGAGAAGTAGATGAAGGCACTTTCATTTTCTTCTGCAACAAATCATCGGTTTCTTTTCGATACAATTCAAAAGTACAGTTAAAACGATCATTGAATAGCCCTAAATCAATCCCAATATTATTTGATGTAATTGTTTCGTACTTCAGGTTCTTTAAGTCGGGACTTGTAGGCCTAATAGCACTCATGTCTCCATAACCAGGAATAACCGCAGAAAAAGTACCGATATATGGAGAAGCTCCCGAAGGAGAGTTACCTGATTGTCCCCAACTATATCGTAACTTTAAGATTGATACAAAATTTAGTTTTTTGATAAACTCTTCATCTCCTAATTGCCAAGCAATACCAAAGGTTGGAAAGTTACCCCAACGGCTATTCGCATCCATTGCTGATGTAGCTTCCAAACGATATCCTGCATTAAACATATATTTACTAAACAATATATATTGAGCATTTAAAGTCAAACCCATGTCACGATTTATAACTCTACCAGAACCACCTCCTAAAGTAGTACCACCAGCTATTGGCGAAATAATACTCGAAGAAGCAGTGTTTGCAGATTTACTACTATAACCACTCGATGTCTTGTCAGCTGTTTGGAAATTAGCCATCAAAAGTACTTTGTGATTATCTGAGATCGTATTATTATATACTAATCTATTTTCTGTTGTTAAGTATAATACATCTCTTCCTATATCATAATTAAGTGCAGAAGAGCCATGTTCAAAAGCAACTCCCGTAACACTTTGAGGTAAGAAACGATTTGTCTTGCTAAATTGTCCATTAAAACCTACTGTTCCGAAATAATCAAGATCTTTAAATAACTTCGCATGCAAAACAATATTGATACGACTATTAGTAGCTATACTACGATTCAAAGCATCATTGACCATTGCTACCGGATTATAAATCTTATTATTAGCAAATGTCATTGAGAAAGATTCATAAGGTGTAAAATATTCACCTGTACGGTTGCCATCAGGACCAATGATGTATGGACTCATGTTAGGCATTTTAGTCAAAGCATGTCCACGTACAGATGCACTCTTTAGTTGACTTGTATCATCTTGATAATTTGCATCAGTTACGCCACGCGAAAAACTAAACTGCAATGACAAATCTAATTTATTAGAAAATTGATAATCAGTATTGAATGTTGTACTGAAACGTTGATATCCTGTTCCAATTGTTGTACCCTCTGATTTCAAATAACCTAAAGACAAACGATAATTAGCTTTATCACCCCCACCAGAAATAGAGAATGAATTATCTGAATTATATCCACTTTGTGTAATCTCATTCAACCAATTCGTATCTTGATTGTATTCATTAAAGTATTTCCATTCAGGATCATATCCAATTTCCTTTGTATTATACAATAGCTTCAAATACTCTTGAGATTTGGTTGTTGATGCTCCTAAATCTGAAACAGTATTATATATCGCATCTTGTATCATTGATATATATTGATTGGCATTCAACATCTTTACGCCAGAACGTTCTTTACTAAACTCATATTTAACATTGAAGTTAAATTGCAAACGTCCTTTACTACCACGTTTTGTTTTAACCAACAAAACACCATTGGCACCTTTAGAACCCCAAACAGCAGTCGCTGCGGCATCTTTTAATACTTCAATTGATTCGATATCAGCCGGAGATATATTAAGCAATGATCCATAATCGTCTGAATTGGCAGAAGCAAAGCTAAAGTCATCAGCTACATCCACAGGCATCGGCACACCGTCAATTACAAATAAAGGTTGGCTTGAAGCATTCAGAGAAGAAGTTCCACGAATACGAATAGAACTACCAGATCCAGGATCAGCTCCAGTCAGAATATCCACATTAGCCATAGCACCTTGCAAGGCTTCAGCAACAGAAGTTACGGGAGCACTTTCAAGCCCACTCATCTGCAATTTTTGAGATGCAGAAATAAGTTCACGAGAAGATTGTCCCATGGCATTACGTTCAACTCTTTTTGCAGTAATCTCAACACCTTCCAATGCCATGCCTTCTTCGTCCATAGAAAGATTGATGACCTTTTGTCCTGTATATTTAATCGTTTGAGTTTTATATCCAATATAAGAAAAGACAATCGATAGATCTTTTTGATTTGGAATAGAAAGTCGATATTGCCCATTTATATCAGTAATACATCCTCCTAAAGAACGGTTAGAAGCATTAACAACATAAATATTAGCACCCATTAATGGTTCATTAAACACCTTGTCTGTAACAGTACCAGTCAAGATAACTTGAGCAGACAAATTAGATGTAAATAATAAAAGCAATAATAGTATTGTATGTCTATATATTTTCATATGTATTATATTTTAGTTTAGTAGATCTAAAACTCCATCAATAATATACGCAGCTCCATCTGTATAAATATATGGAAAGTATGAAATGACATTAGCAATATTGCCTTTAGCATCTTTTATCTTCAAATTGCCATCTAAATCATTTATTAAAGTTATTTCTACTTTTTCACCTGCTTTATTAGTTCCAAATGTCGACAACAACACTTCTGAATTAGTTCCAATATTTCCAAAAGGGTAATCAAGCATACCGTTTGCAGAAACATCTACAAATAAAGATTTCAAATAATTATCTTTCATATCCATTGAGCCAGTCATCGGAAAGTATTTATTTCCAGTTACATCACTTAGCACAGCACTCTGTGTAGGAATGAAAACAATAAAACGATTACCTTGCAGAAAACTAAAAGCTGGTTCTGTTTTGCTTATACTAGACATATTCAAATAAAGGTTGAAACCATTATAAAACACTCGGTCTTGAGTTACACGATCCTTAAAATTACCTTGATCGGGCAAAAGACCCGTTATTCCGGTTTCACCTATAAGTTCGTATGCAGCTCCTTTTGCACCATAATCTTTAATCAATTTTACCGACGGTATTGGATTATCGTATCCTAATGCTTCATAGTTCCATGTATAAGAAGAATAAATCTTATCACCTTTTAGATACAAGTACTCAAAATCATTATAAGTTGAGTAGATAAGTTCATTATCATTCTTTTTAGAAATTACACCATCAGCGATATGAGCTCCTCCAATATCTTGAGCTTGAGAGCGTGAGATATTAGTTAATGTACCATCAGAACTATTGGCAACCAAAACCTTTTCATCATTTATAATGTATGGGTTCCCTTTCATATATTGAATAAAGTCACCATTATACTCACTTCTTTTAAGCATTTCGTCTGTTGGAAAGAATACATTAAAAGAGC
Organism: uncultured Bacteroides sp.; assembly: GCA_947074345.1. Classification (GTDB taxonomy): domain Bacteria; phylum Bacteroidota; class Bacteroidia; order Bacteroidales; family Bacteroidaceae; genus Bacteroides. The sequence goes on from CAMTPH010000022.1 coordinate 22,484, forward strand.
TTTCATATTGAGAACTAAATTTTGAAAAGATATCAGCCTTATTAATGATGTAAGCAAACATATTATACTCTTTTTTACAAAGAGCAGGCGAAATAGGTGTTAAGAAATATTCTGGGGTTATTACATTGTTATCCATTCCAGCAACTAGCCCATTTGAACATGGCTTAACATAATTTATTTGCCCATTAGTATTATCAAAAGCATCAATCTTATTAAGGTAATTTTGCATCCATTCAACAGTTATATTTTTACCAATCATAGATAAAACATGGTTGTTCATGAAATAATAGAGAGGTATAAAGTTCACATCATCAATTGAAGCAAAAGAATCAGACCAATATGTTTGATAAAAGTTCTGAATAGATTCATTTGACGGAGCTAGCACACAATATGATATGCTTGACAAAGCAGCAGTTTGCGCATAATCAGGAACAGAAGATGCAGTTTGATTAGTCCACTCACACGCTATAGGTGGCAATAACAGATGAGATCTAACAAATAAAGAATCACCTTTACCATAATCAGATGTAGCATCTGGATCATAATCATAACTCACAAAACGATCATATAATGATAAGAAAAGTGAATATTTTGAATTCTCTTTTGCTAATTCAGTATGAATCGTTTCTAGTGGTTCGATAACTTGATCGATAACATACAAGTAACCATTATCTGTGATTATTTCATCACCAATTACTCGTGCATTTGCTATATTAAAGCCATCAGTTTCGTCAGTAAAAACCGAACCCTCGTATAAGCGTTCATATTCACTTTTAGAAGAAGAAGATATTGTTGCTAATGAGTAATTTGACAACACAGGAATAAAACGTTCCTTTTGCATGATTTTTCTAACCGTTCCATTATATGCATTATCTACTGCTGTAGAAATAGCATCACGACTCTTTGTTCTAAATTTGAAATAATAACCAGGGTATTCCAAATCTGCATCTATTCCATTAGGGTTATAGAAAAGGAAATTATTTTTATTATAAGAATAGTAAATCAAATGATAACCAACCAATTTATCTAGGTTTACTAAATCGATTTGGTCGACATCAGTATAACCATGTTTAGCTAAATATGATTGAAAGGCATCGTCAGTAGGCGCCATCACAGTTACAATTCCTTTTCCATTGACAAGTGTAGCAAAACTACTCTTATCAACAGCTTTCATGAACATAGAGAAATTACCTTGATCTTTCATTACCTGATAAGCATTACCTTTCAACCAATCTGGCGTTTCGTAATATTTATCAATTTCACGTTGGCATGAAAAGAGAGAAAGACAAATAACTCCTGCAAGCAAATATTTTTTCATTGTATTGTAGATTAATTATTTTACAAGCTTTCCAAATATATTCTCATGACCATCAGTAAGTCTGAAAACGTAATATCCTGAAGGTAAGAATGACAAGCCGCTAATATGTGCAACACCATTATTAAGAGATACTGCCGAACTATATACTACAGCTCCTGCAGTATTTGTAATATAGAACTGTGCATTTTCTATGTTTGTATCAGGAATTGAGATATACACCTCATCAACAAATGGCATCGGATAAACTTTTACATCACCTCTACGCTCTATATCTACAATATGAGTAGCAGTTCCTTGGTTATATAACTCAGTAATTTCGCTTGGTGTCAATGCATCTTTGTAGATAGATAATTCATCCATCGCCCCTTGGAAACCATTTGTATATGCTGTATTGCAATTAGCAATAGCCATGTTTTCTATATTTCCGATATCTCCTGTCTTATCGGTTGCAGTACCTATTAATGCACCATTCACATACATCTTCAATTCTTTATTCTCAACATCACGCACACAAACTAAATGCACCCATTCATTATTGAAATAATTACTTGTAGCACTAGTAGCATTTAAGTCGGTCTTTGTTTTATCATCATCAATAGCCCAAGTCAATCGGTCATTTTTCGTATTTTTCTGATATTGTATACCAAACCATTTACCGGTTGCGCCTTCGTAACTTGTAGTAGCATGACTGCCTTTATGTAGTAAATACCAATCCACAGTACCACCTTCGGCTTTGATCCAGAATTCAATTGAGAAAGACTCGTTACCTAATGTCAGATCATCATAATGTTCTTGAACAAATGCAGCATTTGGGGTATTAAAATTCGCGGCATTACCTTTAATACCATTAATCCATGTAGGAGTATAATCTTTGGCAAAAGCATCAGGTCCATATACATTTGCTAATGTAGAACCATCACTCTCATCAAATGAATAATAGGCAATCTTTGTACGAATAGGTTTTTGATAAGTTGAGAAACTCCAAGTATCACTATTACAAGTACCCATCGCGTTTTTGGCCTCAACATACCAATAATAGGTTGCTGAAGGTTTCAAGTCTACAGTTACTTTCTTTACAGTTATATCGGTTGCAACAGGCACCATTTGACTTTCAGATTCACCAAAGAAAACTGTATAAGTAACCTGACCACCCCAAATAGTTGTTAAGTTATCCCAAGATAAGCTTGTAGATACATATTCAGTAATTTCTGTTCCATTTGTTGGAACAGGATTTATTGATGCTATAGGAGGATTAGGTACACCAATGGTACTTGCACTTATTGTTGGTGTATAATATGATTTCATATCACCTTTAACCGTTTTCAATCGAACTGAATAACTTTGATCGGGAGAAAGCGATTCAAGTTTGTATAAAGAGATAGTTGGATCTAATGTAATAGAGTTAAATTCACCATCTCCAATTGCATATTCTAAAATTACATTTGTTGCATCAACCTCATTGTTTATCCATTTGAAAGTAAGATAATCAGTACCTCTGGCTGATAATTGTAGATTCGTAGGATACTTTATATAAGGAACATTCGTAGTAATACTATGAATATAGTTTTCAATATTTAGATATCCATTATCAGCTAGAGTAACAGCATCTGCAGGATTATTTTTATCAAGATTATTAGCATCTTCCCAACTGTCAGGCATACCATCACCATCAGAATCAAGAAGTGATTCACCATTAAAGACATTGCCTACACCACCAGTCAAGCCAAGCTCTGTTTCATTATTTTTTAAAAAACCGTTAGTCCCAAGAGACAGAACATCATTTATCATATATTTATCAACCTCATCGCGCACAGGCAATGAAGCACCTACGTTATTAACTATCCAGTAATATGCTTCGGTAGCAGACATTTCGTTAGAAATTCTAGGATGCAATTCAGGAGTAGTTGTAACAATTTCCTTAGTACCGGTAGTACTATCTAATTTTCTTCTACTATATTCAGAATAGTCAAAATCATTAATCGAGTTTACAAACGTAACATTCTCGCTTTCAGGATTAGAGGTATCTCTTCTGAAATCATTTTCTAATGCTTCATATCCATTTAATATACCATCTGTATTATAGTCAATCATGTTACCTTTCTGATATACTTGAAAAGCTGTTTTGGCACGAGTAAATGCATTTGTACTTCCTGTAGGCCCTTTAATAAAATAATTATCAGTTATTTCGGCCCACGATGGAGCTTCTGTATCACCTAAAATATAGGCACCACCACTACCCCAGTTATAAACTACATTATTTATATATTGATTTAATCCCTTTACTTTAGGATTACGTGTTTTGTTATCGATATATAAGTTACGATAAACAGTAACACCTCCATCAGTTTGCAATAGTCCTCCAGCAGAGTGAGGTTCAAATCCCTGCCCCATTATCGAATTCTGTATAGTAATATTGTAAGGTTCAAAACCTTTACTATCCCAGTTAATAGAGAAAGTTTCATCTAATCCCCAACTTACAGACAGATGGTCAAATATCATATTTCCACCATTAGCTATACCTGCGGCATCCTTGCCCGAATCACCATCTTTTCCCATACGTAGACGCAAATACTGAACTATTATGTTTTCAGCATTAGAGAAAGAAACACCATTACCATATATTACTACCCCTTCGCCAGGAGCAGTTTGTCCTGCAATGGTTAGGTTCTTTGAGAAAATAAGTCTAGAATTAATTTTTATAACGCCAGCCACATCAAACACGATAACTCTATTTGGTTGACTTATTGCGTCACGGAAAGAGCCTGTGCCTGAATCATTCAAATTTGTGACACGATAGACTGTTGGATTGCTACTTGCTCTAGCACCTAATGCAAAGCGTCCATACCCTTCAGCACCTGGAAATGCTAACTGTTGAGCATGTATAATTGAAGAGAATTGAATAAATAGAACAAAGGATAAAATAACAACGTGTTTTATTCTATTATACCATGAAGATGATACTGAACTCATAATAATAAAATTAAGGATTAACAAAGAGATCGAGCTTATCGAATTAGAAATCATGAAAGGCCGAAAAGAGTAACATTTCCTTTTCGGCCTTTCAATTTTATGATTACTTAAAGTACAACTTTCTTAGTAACTGAGCCAGAAAGTGTTTTTACTTTTACTAGGTATATACCTTTAACAACATTCAAAGAAAGTGTTGATTCTGTAGATGAAGCAACAATTTGTCCTTGCATATTTAAGACTTCTACTGATACGATATCACTGCCATCAACAAATACTTTACCGTCAAAAGCAAATACATTAATAGCATTTTCCAAAGAAGCATTTACAATTCCTGTTGTGCTACCTGCTTTTACCACCAATTTATATCCATTAACAGGAGTCACTGTACCTTCTGCATCAGTAGTAGTGCCAGACTCAAAGCTTTGTTCTTCATATGAAAGAGCAACTGGAGATGTACCATCGAATTCTACCTCATAAGTATCACCAGCAGTTTTTACAGCTGAAGTTAAGATAGTAAATTCATCACCTTCATTGATAGCGCAATTAGGATCAACTTTGACAACGATTTTGCTACCATTGAATGTTGCTGCATGATTAGTAGATAATTGGTCATATTGCGATGCCGATGCTATTTTCATAACAACTGAACCACCATTCTTCACAGTCAATGGCGATTTTGTTGTTTCACCAGCAATATCATCAAGAATCAATTGTCCATATGCGCCGTTACAACCAACTTCTAGTGTACCACCGTCTACAGTAACTTCACCAGTAATTCTACCATTACCACCACCTACTGCACCTTGATAAATAGTTAAGGCTTTAGTAGAGCGACAAAGTGCTGTTATCGCGTCATCTGTTGCAGATGTATTGATATACAATTTACCATTCTTCACATGCATACCTTGGAAGAGAGTTCCAGTAGCAGCATTCTTAGTACCGGTCATAATATAAGTACCTGTACCTTCTTTGATAACACCAAATTTATTTTTATTATCTTTTCTACCATCTCTTAACCATAGAGGCAAATCTAAAACATCTGTATTAGAATGACCAATTGACCACCAAATTACAGGAGTAGTAGAGCCACCTGATCCATAACCATATAAGAATCCACCTTCTTCTGCTTGCAATTCGCCGATAGCATAACATCTTACACCACTAGCCGAAGTTAAACCAGCATTAGCTTTAAGTGTTATTTTTGTATTAGCAAAAGTTTGATCGATATTGGTCATTTCACTTACACCATCAAATGTTTTTGTCGTTGTAAATTGAACTCCAGTATAACCAGGATTACCTGATGCTGTTTGATTACTTACATCAATAATTAAATTACCTGTGAAGTTATCAAACATAGTCATATCTTCCTTACCTGCCTTATCAGAGGTAAAATAAACACGTTCACCACCAGAATATATGGTTAAATCATTGCTACCTGTAATAGGTCCACAAATTTGCGCATAGCGACCTGCTATAATTGATCCTGAAGTACCTTCAGCAATAGTAATAGGCACAGTTACTTTGAAAGTTCCTGAAATAGTAGTAGGAGCCAATGATATTGCACCATTCTCTAAAACGACTTTATCACCAAATACATTTGGAGAATCGGTTTTATCCATTATAACTGCACCACCTTTAACAACTGTTCCACCTTTTAATTCATTAAGAACATTAAGTGTAAAGTTTCCTGAACCACTTTTAGTAAGGGTACCATCACCAATAATCTTATCGGTAGATTTATCATCTTTATATGTAATAGAGTAATCTTTATCACCACTCACAATGATATCAGCAACTTCCATTTCACCTGAAAGTTTAATTGATTCTTTTGTTAATGGATTTCCATCTTGATCGACAAACAAACCACGTCCATCAAAAACAGCGGTATATTTGTTTAACCAACCAGAAGGAAGTAATACACCGATACCAGGATCTAGTCCCCATTCTGAAGCAATAATACTCCATTCACCAGTACTACCGGAATTAGTCCACACCAATGAATTTTGTGCATTGGTTGTAGAAGCTGCACAACTTAATAAAAAAGCATAAAGTAATGTACTTTTTTTCATAGCAATCAAATTTAATTAGTTTAACAAAGGCCTGTTCAATGACCTATTGCAAAGTTAAATTGAATGCATTATAATATATATGTGAAATTTGATATTAATTATATGATTTTTGATATTAAAGCCTTTTTAGCCTATATTTCTGGTGCAATTTTAACACTTACTTACTAAAACACATCAATCATTATGCTCATTATAATAATGAAAAAAAACGAACATTACCTGTTTAAATAATTACCATAGATTATGTATTACAATAATTTTAAACAATCAGAAAACGCTTACTATTTATTGCTTTGCAAAGCATGTCTTGGCTATTTAATACATCATTTGTCAGCCCGATATATCTCTAGGAAATACCTATTACTCCGAGGAAATTCGATTTGTTGAAGCTGCTTCAATAGCTTTTCTAACTTTTCCTCCTTAACATCATGAAACTCTTTTATTTCGAAGCCATCTTGAAACACATCATATAGGTGTTCTTCTTTTTTAATCAAAACCACTTTACGATCTTTCTTATAAGTTAAAAGTTCGATACGATCTCCACAGTCCATTTTCTTTATCCTATCGACCGGTGTTCTAGTGAAATGTTTTATATCTAATAGACTCATAATAAAAAAAGATTAGACATTTATAACTGCCAAGCAAAACAAAAGTTCACAGCAATTATAAATGTCTAATCTTTAATGTTCTATCGATATCTAAATGGTAAAATCTTATTCAATCACCTTTCTTAGTAGCTTTTCTACTTCGGGTTTATAAATACCACCTTCGTGTACTTTCTTATCGTCTACATAAAAGGTTGGCACATAGTAATAATCAAACGTATCAGCCAATTCAGGCTCTTCCAGTTCGTCGACAGTCTCAATAATGATATCCTTAAACTCTGGATTTTCTTTTTTCAGTTCGTCAATGAAGCGAAATGCCATCTTGCAAAACGGACAACGAGGTTGATAAAACACTTTTATTTTCTTCATATGCATTGTTTTAATGTTGTCAGACTTTTCTATATAAAACAGTTTTATATAGAAAACGTTCTATTATAACATATTATTATTCACTGATTGCATCATGTAGCTGGTCGAGTGCTTGCTGTAGAGTAGCTCTTGGACATCCTACATTTAAACGCATATACCCTACTCCTTCTACTCCGAAAATCTCTCCATCATTAAGTGCTAAGTGGGCTTTACCCACAAATAGATCGACCAATTGAGGTTGCGAAAGATGTAATTCACGACAATCTAGCCATACAAGAAAAGAGGCTTGCGGACGTAAAGGTTTAATCTGCGGCAAGTACTTTGCGCAATAATCAATTACGAAGTCAATATTATCTTGCACATAAGCAAGCATTGCTTTGCGCCACTCTTCGCCTTGTTTGAAAGCAGCTATCGTTGCTATAGGTGCAAAAAGATGAGGTTCATTGAGTTCATTTGCCGCCAACCAGTCAAAGAAATGGTCACGAATCGATTTATTAGGTACGATAGCATAAGAGCTTACTATTCCTGCAATGTTAAAGGTCTTTGAAGGCGAACCAAAGGTTATGCTACAATCGGCAGCTTCGTTAGACACAGTTGCAAAAGGAATATGTGTATTATCCCAAAGCGCCATGTCGCAATGAATTTCGTCGGATATAACGATTATACGATTTCTATGACAGATTTCAGCCAAACGAATTAAGCTTTCTCTATCCCAAACAATACCTGCGGGATTATGCGGATTGGAGAGTATTAATAATTTGCACTTATCATCAATTACCTGTTCCAAATTTTCAAAATCCATTGAGTAAGACCCATCATCATTTAAATGCAAAGGGTTATAGACCACTTCGCGTTTATTGGCCAAAGTGGTTAATCGAAACGGATGATATACAGGTGGCTGAATAATTGCTTTTTCATCTTCTTTCAAGAAAGCATTGATTACCATACCTATACCTTTTACAATGCCCGGTATATAAGTTATCCATTTAGGCTGTACTTCCCAACCATGATGATCTTTAATCCAATCTATTACGGTTGGCCAATAGTTTTCGGGCTCAAGGGTATATCCATATAGCGAATGATTAAGCCTTTCTTTAAGAGCATCGGTTATAAATTGGGGTGTTTCAAAATCCATATCAGCAACCCATAATGGTATGAGGTTTGCATCGCCAAAGACAGTTTTAAGTGCATCGACTTTGACAGCACCGGTGCCTTTACGGTTTATTATCTTATCAAAATTATAAGTGTTCATTTAGAATGTAGATTAAGTATTATGAAATATTTATTGTTTTGAAAAGCAACTGTTTCAGCGCTAACGATAAATACATCTATAGCTGCATCGATGCTTTCTATTGTCAATAGTTTATAAGTTACAAAAGTATGCATAAAAAGCAAAATTGAAAGATATCTGATACAATATATTAAACTACAAATAATAGGACATTTAGTTATTGTATACTAAATATATAATGTAGCAGATATCTACAATTTAGAAATCAAGAGTTTAAAACCAATGTGATAACTGTTAACAGTTATTCTGTTATTTATATACATTTAGCACGATAGTTGTTAACAGTTATCGCTTCATTTGGTATAAGTAAAAAATAAAGAGATGAAGTTCTACCTGTATACCGACGAATCTAACTTTTACTATGTAAGTAATGCTTGATAAGCACTAACTATTCTACATTGTCGAATCATTGTTAGTTGCTGCAGACTGCACCTTAACATGGTTTTGAAAGTAATTAGTAATGTAAACAGTGAGAATAGGAAACATACTCATTCCCATAACCGCCAGTATCACTGCCAATATTCTTCCGGAAAGCGTAACGGGTTCGATGGCACAACCTACCGTTGTTACGTCCATACAAGCCCACCACACAGCATCTTCAAAGCTTTTTAGAGATGGATTAAGCCCTTTTTCAATGGAATAAAAAACCAAACTACCAAAATAGGCCATAGCAACCAACATGATTAAATAAGTTATCATCATATTGGTTACTTTACTTTTAGTAAACCAATTAATCATAATAACCATTCCATACCCACCACGTATAAACACTATGGCACGTAGTAAAACACTTTGAGTGGCCGTTATAGAAATATCAAACCAGTCAACTATATTATAATAAGGTATAGAGACCAACAATAAAACAAAGTAACTAATAAAGAATTTCCATTTATTGGGAGCTAAATAGAATTGATAACAGTAATCTATTAAAAGGAGAATGCATATAAATAACTGAATATTTAAATAAGTTTGGCGCGGCATAGCAGAAGGTCCTTTTAGTATTTCGACCGACAATAATACAAGAATAAGAACGCAACTAAACATTGTGATAATGTTTAAGATCTTTGCAACCAATAAATGCCCGAAGGTATTGTGCTTTAAAGCTGTAGTAGACATAGTTATTTAGAATTTTAAATTATACTCAATATAGAAATCCACATCAAATTAGTCTTCATGCTTATCTGCTTTATAGATAAACCGATTAATTATTTTCTATTATATTATTTGTAAAAGATATCTTGCTTGACTATTCACTTCATATTCTCCACATCATCAACAAGTTATATATATTAGGCAATTTACTGCTAATTTAAAATATGCGCAACTATTTCAATTTTATTTTATCAAAACAACTATATATGTTCATATACTTACGCCAACACCAATTGCCTTTATTGATATCAGCATTGAGCAGTTTGCTATTTAGCGATTTAAAAGAGATAAAACAGGGAGCAATCAACATATTAGCCTTTTGTTTGTTATGTTGAAAGTAACAATTTAACAAGCCTATGTTTAATGAGAAAAGAGGCAGCATGCTTCATGGCATTTTATTAATCGCATTATTTTCTTGCGCTTCATTCTATATAGCCGAAACCAAAGTTATTTCAGAACTTTCATTAAGTCCGATGATTATTGGTATCTTATTAGGTATGGTATACGCCAATAGTCTAAGAAATCATCTACCGGAAACATGGGTGCCGGGTATTCAGTTTTGTGCAAAAAAGCTTCTTAGGCTAGGTATTATCTTATATGGCTTCAGACTAACGTTTCAAGATATTTTGTTAGTAGGTGCTCCAGGCATCATTGTCGATGTGCTAATAGTAGTTATCACTATTATAGGAGGTGTCTATCTAGGAAAACTCATGAAAATGGACGAAGATATCTCTCTTCTCACCTCAATAGGTAGTGGGATATGTGGGGCTGCCGCCATACTTGGGGCCGAATCGACGATACAGACCAAACCATACAAAACAGCTGTGGCAGTTGCTACAGTAGTTATCTTTGGAACAATTGCTATGTTTATATATCCTGTACTATATAATAAAGGTGTAGTATCTGCTACTCCCGAAGAAATGGGTATATATACAGGAGCAACTGTGCATGAGGTTGCTCATACAGTAGGAGCAGGTAACTCAATGGGACAAGATATATCAAACACTGCTATCATCGTTAAGATGATTCGAGTAATGATGTTGGTACCCGTTTTATTATTATTGAGTTGGTGGGCTGCTCGCAAAGCAGCATCAAATAAGAGTGGCGATAAGGCTGCCGCAAAGAAAAAAGTATCAATACCCTGGTTTGCATTAGGCTTTTTGTTGGTTATAGTGATAAATTCTGTAATTCACTTCCCAACACCTGCCATTACAGCGGTCAATAACATTGATACTTTCTTATTGACTATGGCAATGGTTGCATTGGGCTGCGAAACAAGCTTCGATAAATTCAAGAAAGCTGGCGCAAAACCCTTTATACTAGCGTTTATATTATTTGCTTGGTTAATGGTTGGTGGCTATTATATCACCAAAATCATTACTCCAATGTTCATGTAATGGATAAAATATAGATTACATTTCACACATCAATTTATTGTTTATGAGAATCTTAGATTGTAATAAACATTAAAGTATTGATGATAAATGATGAAAATTAGAATTATCAATTAAATATTAATATCTTTGTATCCTAAACAATAGAGTTTATACTGAATCATATTTATACTGCATCGTTTCAATCAGCAAGAAACAATCCTCATTAAATCGGAAATCATTATTAATTCAACTGTTTATAGTTAGTTCCTATTATTATTGTATTCATTATTCGGTAGGATTAACTATTCCGATTAACAAATTAATTTAATTAATGACATTTAGTGATTTAAACATTTCCGAATCTATACTTCGGGCAATTAATGAAAAAAACTATCATACCCCAACAGCTATACAGAAAAGTGCTATTCCTGTTGCAATAAAAGGACAGGATGTGTTAGGTTTAGCTCAAACGGGTACAGGCAAGACAGCTGCTTTTGCCATTCCTATCTTAGAACAATTAAAAGATTTCTCTTTTAAGAGAGAGAAACATCACTCTATAAAAGCATTGATTTTAACTCCCACTCGCGAATTAGCAATTCAAA
>CAMTPH010000023.1 GCA_947074345.1 uncultured Bacteroides sp.
GATTTTGAACTCGGTTATTGATTGAGTTTGTATAAAATAGAAAATGAGTCATTCCCTGTATGGGGATGACTCATTTTTTAATATCCATTGTTCTTTGACTAACACTCACTAACCATCTTCTCCATAACCTCCAAATCTAACTCTACTTCTCCTTGTAGTAGGTAGTTCTCTTTGTTATTAAGAGTCGCTTCGTAGATGGCTTTTGCTTTGTTGCAATCATTGTCTTTGTAGTAAGCTAATGTGCAAAGAAGGCGTTGTTTGCCCGACATGGTTTTGCTGTTGTCAATGATATACTTCTTTAAATCGTCGGTATATAGTTCGTTGGCACGAGCGATGTTTTGATAGTGGTACAGCTCGATGAAAAGCAGTTCGCAAGCAATCTCTTTGGCCAATAAACTAATTATTTTGTCTTTGTGTTGGTCTAGTTCATTGTAAATAATATAAGACTCTTCATAGTTGCCTTCATCCAATAGACGAGCAGCATAAAGTTGTTTCTCGGTTACTTGGAAGATGTTTTTATAGTCGCTTACTTCCGGATTGAAGAACCACGATTGAGGCATATCTTTGATTCGAATACCTTCTTGCAATGCCGCATTGATATTCAGTTGTGCCATTAGTGAATTGATAACTTGGTTATCTTTTTTGATCAGAATCATGTTGTACCCATCATTGGCCACACCACTTACCTTCATTGGAATGCCGTTCATCAATGCAAGCAATAATCCGACTATCGATGAGTAGAGCAAAAACATATTGAGAAACATGGGTAGATTATCAAAAGCAAACCAACAAGCAAAGCAGATGGCTGCTGTGAGTAGATTTAGTAATACACCACCTGCCAAATACCAGATAGCTGCCGATTGACTGATTCCACTTTCGGGAGGTAGTAATAGGCATTGACCGGCTGTACCTTGAATATGAAATTTCTTTAGTTTGTATTTGCCTTTGTATTTTATTAAAGTCAGTTTGCCCACTCTAAAAGATACGAACTTAAACTTGTTGAGCAGTCCCATGATAAGGTGTCCACCTTCGTGAAAAATGATTTGTAGGAATCCAGCTATGAATAGGGTTGCGATAGAGATAGCGCACGATAAGAGGATTTTAAATACATTCGCTTTTCCTAAATTCTCCATCATCTGAGGATAAGTAGTGTCTGTGAATAGTAGTATGCAGGTTATCGCTATTGCAAAACCGAAAATTCCGAATAGAAAGAAAACAAGTAGTGTTTTTAAAAAGCTTTTCATAAGTGTATTTGTGTTATCAATATATGTATATACAGTAAAAGCTCTATTTTATCCAAATAGAGCTTTTACGATATTTGAGTTCAATTAGCATTCAATCGTATCAACCTCTTGCAACCAAGCAGTCGATGTAGCATCGCTTGGCATACGCCAGTCGCCACGTGGACTGATAGAGATTGTTCCTACTTTCGGGCCATCAGGTAGGCACGAACGTTTAAATTGTTGGTTGAAGAAGCGACGTATGAAGATGTATAACCACTTCTTAATCGTTTCGCCATCATACACACCCTCGAATGAACGAGCAGCAAGCATGAATATCTTCGCAGGGCGGAAACCAAAACGCATGAAGTAGTACAAGAAGAAGTCGTGCAGCTCGTAAGGGCCCACCAAGTCTTCAGTCTTTTGTTTGATCTCACCATTCTCGTTAGCCGGAATTAGTTCGGGGCTGATTGGCGTATCCACAATATCGAGTAGCGTAAGGCGCGATTTCTCATCCATACCATTCTCGGCCACCCAGTTAACCAAGTGTTTTACCAATGTTTTTGGGATGCTACTATTAACGGCATACATCGACATATGGTCGCCATTGTAGGTAGCCCAACCAAGAGCCAACTCCGATAAGTCGCCTGTACCAATCACCAATCCATTGGTTTGGTTAGCTATATCCATCAACAGTTGCGTACGTTCGCGTGCTTGCGAGTTCTCGTAAGTTACATCGTGCACATTGATATCGTGATCAATATCTTTGAAGTGTTGAATTACCGCATCCTTAATGCTGATTTCGCGAATGGTTACACCCAACGATTTCATCAAGTCGATGGCATTGTTGTATGTACGGTCGGTAGTACCGAAGCCGGGCATGGTAATACCCACAATTCTTTCGCGAGGAATATTGAGTTTATCAAATGTCTTCACACAAACCAAGAGCGCTAGGGTAGAGTCCAATCCACCCGATATACCCACTACGGCAGTTTGCGCATGGGTATGCACCAAGCGTTGAGCCAAACCTGATACTTGAATCGAGAATATCTCTTCGCAGCGTTCGTCGAGTGCGCGACCTTTCGGTACAAATGGATGCATATCAAACGAGCGTGTCAGTGTGAATGGTGCATCATACACCGGTTTAGTAGCAATACGCACCGCAGCTTTCGCAGGGTTGTTGCCTTTGTTCACAGCAAAAGTGGTATTCTGTCTACGTTCAGCACGAAGTCTTTCCACATCAATTTCGCTGATAACTAGTTGCGCTTCAAAGCTGAAACGGTCGTTGTGTGCTAGTTCGCTACCATTCTCATAGATCAAACCATTGCCGGCAAAGACCAAGTCGGTAGTCGATTCGCCAAACCCACACGAAGAGTAAACATAGCCTGCCATGCATCGAGCCGATTGTTGGCTAAGCAATGTGCGCAAGTAGTGATGCTTACCAATACATTCGTCGGTAGCCGATAGGTTAAAGATGATTTCGGCACCTTGAAGTGATAGTGCTGAGCTAGGAGGAGTTACCGCCCAAACATCTTCGCATATCTCTATGCCGAAAGTCGTTTCGGGAGTCTCGAACAATAAGTTTGTGCCCATTGGAACAACCTCGCTACATAGGCGTACGGTGGTTTCGCTTACTTCAATCGAAGAGGTAAACCAGCGTTGCTCATAAAACTCTTTATAATTAGGAAGATATGTTTTTGGCACTACACCTAGTATCTTACCTTGGTGTATCACCACTGCTGCATTGAGCAATGTGCCGTTGTTGACAATAGGCATGCCAACAATCGATATGATATTCAGTTGACGAGTGTCGTTAATCAATTGCATCAAAGCCAGTTCAGCCTCATCGAGTAAAACCTGTTGCGCAAACAAGTCGCCACAAGTATAAGCCGTGATGCACAATTCAGGAAAAGCAATGATTTTCACGCCAATCTCGTTGGCTTCCATCATTTGCATCTTGATTTGTTCTACATTGTATCTGCAGTCGGCCACTTTCACCAGTGGTATAGCTGCAGCCACTTTTACAAAACCGTAGTTCATTTTCTATTTTATTAAATCGATATAATTAAATCTCGTTTAGGTATTCAATCTTCATGGTATAGTCCCATTGTGGGAAATAAAGATTGCCACCTTTCCATTCTACCTCTCCACGTTGAAAATCGACTGTTTCGCTACGCGGATAGATCTTCTCGGGAACCAATGGCATACCATAATCGCTGTTCACAATCATTCGCCAAGGCTCTATACCACCCAAGTAGAAGTATTCATCCTCGCCATTTTCGGCAAAAGGAGGTACTCCAAACGATTGATCTACAGGTACCCAACCAATACCTTCGAAGTAGACTTGTGCCCAGTCGTGTAGATTCCACGCCTTCGGATGCATCATAAATCCACTCTGAAAGTGAGCAGGTATTCCGTTAAGACGGCATAAAGTTATAAATAAAAGGCTTACTTGCCCACAATCACCATGTCCATTCTCTAAAACATACTCCGGAATATTCTCAATTGTAGAGTATTCGCGTGCCGAACCCCATGGAAAGTTGTCGTTTACCCAGCGAAATATCTTCTTTGCCTTTAGGTAAGGATTCGTTTCACCTTCGGTAAGTTGGGCAGCCAACTCTTTCATCTGCGGAGTAAAGACGATGTGTTTATCTCTTTCGGCTGTGTACTCTTTGTAGATAGCCGATGCCGTATCGTAGGGTAGTACGTCTTCGGCAGTCAGTTGATACCATTCGCCATTGGATGTATATTCAAATGTTTCCGAAAAAACGGTTGGCTCATCTTGAACCGCCTGTTTCTCCATATAGAGTGTGCTATGAATCGACTCTTCGGGAGCCATCGTATAGTTCGCTTCGCTAGTAGATAGCAGTTTTACATCTTGTTGTCTAGGCTGATCATTGCGTGGAAATGGCAACCAACATCTGATTACTTCACCGGCAGGCACAGCATTTGTGTCTACGGTAAGCGTATAGGTTACGCGCATCTTTTGCGGAACAACAATGGGTTTGCCCTCTTGCTTGACAGCCGCCATCACTTTAGGCAGATACTCTTTGTTTACTACATCGCTACCGCTAAGCTGAACACCATCTTTGGCCGCTTTGATGTAGTAGCAAGTCGAGTCAACACGAAATAAGTTTGGCCCCGCATTGCGAAAATATCGTTTCTCACCATCAATCACCATAAACTCCAATGCCTTGCTCTCTTCCCATTGGCGCATTTGTTGGTCGGTTACTTCGGGTATATATCGTTGGATATACTCCTTCACCTGTGCTTCCGATTTGTTGAAGTCTACCAAGAGGCGATGTTTCAGATCGTCGTTCCAATTGTAAGATTCTTGTTTTGGCTTGTTGTTGCAAGCGGCAAGCACTACCAATAGCGCGATTATTGATAAGAGATTTTTCATAGGAGTTATAATAATTGTGTTTACAATAGTTCGTTTATCTATGCGTTTATACAAAAATAAGAATAAGTTCTATTAAACTAACTAAAAAGCACAAAAAACTCTGTTGCGCAACAGCATATCGTCATATAGAAACAACAAGAGCCGGATAGGGTTTTATACCATCCGGCTCTTGCTATACTAATACGATGTATTGTTATTTTTTGATATCAAAAAGATAGGTTATTTTACCAATGATACTGCTATTGGCCGAGCGCGAGAAATAGTCCTTCTTATTACTATTGTAGAAGTCGGCCAAACCAAAGTAGTAGCGGCCTTCAATCAAGAAGTTGCCTGCACGTTTGGTTTTTATTTCTACCCCTAAACCACCGGCTATACCGTAGTCAAACTTCTTATCAAACGGCATACCGTACTCTTCGCTTTCTAGTTCGGTAGCGCTCAACCCAAAGTGGCTTTCAGAGCTGCTTATCAAGTAACCGATTTGTGGGCCGATATTGATGAAGAACTGAGCACCTAGATCTTTACCAAACGCCAAGTGCGCCAAGAAAGGCAGTTCCAAGTAATTCATCTTGCGAGTATAACCACGAGTAGGGTCTGTATCGCCCGATCCATCGTTAAGTTCAAACTTCTTGTCCCAACCACGTTGCGAGTAGTTTAGTTCTATTTGTACCCCACATATCATGGCAAAATATTTCTCGGAGATGTAGCGAGCAGTCAAACCAATGTTTGGTCCGAACAATCCCTTTTGTTGCACACGATGTTTCTCAAAGCTCACCGTGTTGTAGTTTACACCACCATTTACCCCGATAGCAATGTTGTTTCTTATATCGCCAATTTGAGCCGAAGCCGAAACTGAACAAAGCAGTGTGATGCCTATGATTGCGAATATCGTTTTTAGCTTTATCATGTCTATTCGAAGTCGAGTTTAATAAGTTCGTAATCTTTGCTGAAATTCACAAAGAAAGCCTTTTTGTTGATGAAGCCACCCCAGTTGTTTACGCGTTTAAAGTTGAAACCTGTTTGTATAGGGCGTACATTCATAAAGCCGATGTTATCTTCGAACTCAGAGCCGTATAGCGAAAGACCTTTCAAGAAGAAGTAGCCTGTGTCGAAGCCCAACATACCGTATTTTGGATAACTATTGTCCATGTCTTTGCTGTACCATCTGTTGTACTTGTTGGTGAAGTCTACCGCCGAAGGCAACAGGTTGTTGGTATAGAATGCCGAGTAAAAATATGTGTTCAACTCAAAGAAGCTATCCAAGTGGTCTTTGGTGTAAGTTTGCCATTCAGGATAACCAAATAGACTGATGTTGTACTCAGGGTTTTCTCTGGTCAACATGGTGAGTTGAGGAATGATTTTGATTAACGAAACATCGCTGCTCGAAGTAGGTACAAAGATATTCTCTTTACCTTCTACCAAAGCACCTTGCAAACCTTCAACCGAAGCGCCTTCAGGCAATGCCTTGTAAGTAACCCCTTTGTTGGCAAGATCAGCTTTCAAGCCATCAATAAACTCTCTCTTGTTCTTAGAGGCAGTTTCGCCTGCATCGAGTAGTATCACGTTTGCATTGGTAAACTGACGAGTAAAGTGGTCGTATACCTCCGAGTAAAGATAAGACTGTGGCGTGTTGATTAGGTACACGTTAGGGTTGCTAAACACTTCGTCTTCTTTCGATGAAAAAGGAATAACGAGTGTGATATCGTTTTGCTTAGCAAAGGCAGCCAAGCTATTGGTATGTTTCGATTGCATAGGGCCAAAGATGATGTTCATCTTCTTCATTTCGCTCTTAGCCAAAATGCTGTTAAGCGATGCATCAGTATCGGTCAGGTTGTAAGCATAGATGTCGAGTGAAATGCCTTCGCGTTTCAAGCTATCTACAGCAAGCAAGAAACCTTCGTAGTACTCTACCATGCGTTTATCTTGTTGGAAAGGCAATAACACTGCAGCCTTAATGGTGCTAAACGATTTTGCCTTCTCTTCGTTTTCGCTAAATAACTCCGAGTTTGATGGGCCAGTAGTAGGAACTTTGCCTTTAGAAGTAGACTTCTCGGTTAGTTCGCCGGGAGCACCTGTATAAGGGATGCACACAAATTGTCCGCGCTTCATGCCATTTGCCAACTCCGGATTGGCAGCAATCAGTTCCTCTTTGGTGATGCCGTATTTGCGGCTCACGCTAAATACTGTCTCTTTGCGTTGCACCTTGTGCATATCTTTACACTTCGATTTTACCGCAGCAGGAATGTCTGTGCTCGATGTTTGCTCAACCACCACTTGAGTTGTTGGCGTTGCTGGCACAGGAATACGAACCACTTGACCAATGCGAAAGTTCTCGGCGCTTAGTCCGGGATTGGCTTCGGTAATTTCTTTAGCCGATAGGTTGTATATGGTAGTCAGCTTGTAGAGCGTCTCGCCTTGCTGAATGGTATGAAATGTCTCTTTTTGTTGAGCAGATGGCGATGACTTAGGTATTCTCAATGCCATGCCTGCATATATTTTCTCGTTGCTACCCGGATTCATCTGCACGATGTCTTCTTGGTTTAAGCCATACATAGCAGCGATAGAGTATAAGCTTTGTCCTTTTTCGATGGTGTGCAAAAAGTATGATTGATTCTCTTGTGCATAAAGAGATGCCGTAGATATTCCTGTGAATAGTAGTAGAAATAGTATTTGTCTGATGATCGGTTTCATTAAAAAATATTCTATTTGATTTCTGAAATTAAGCAACAAAGATACTATTTCCACCTTATATTTTAATAATAATTGAGTTAAGAAATTATTATTCTCTTTCTTTAATATAATATTTCGAGCGGAAACATTAAATTTGCAGATATTATGTCAGTAAGAATATTATCCTATATAATTTTCTCCGCATTGCTATTTCCGTTTTGCGGAGCATGGGCACAAATGAGTCCTACAGCCACTCTTATCCAAGAGAATGGGGCGGTGCCCGAAGACCCTTATGTGATGCAGGCTGGCGACGATTATACCGGAGCAGCTCCGTTGGAGTTTCGTTTCTCGGCCAATGTCGACCAACCTTCTCCTTCTTTGCGTTACGAATGGAATTTCTCAGAGAACCCCGATTTTAATGTCATTTACCTAACTCGTTTTGAAGAGGAAACACTCTATACCTTTACCACCTCGGGACGCTTCTATGTGCGCTTGCAGGTAACTGATACAGAGACCGACGTAACTGATGTTTCGGATGCATTCGTGATACAGATTGCCGAATCAGAACTGAAGATACCCAATGCTTTTTCGCCCAATGGCGATGGCATCAACGATGTGTTTAACGTAACCCACAAATCGCTCGTTAAGTTCGAAGCTCACGTATTCAATCGTTGGGGACAGAATCTTTACAACTGGAACCTGGCCAATATTGACGAAGGATGGGACGGAACAGCTCACGGCAAGCAAGTGCCCGATGGCGTTTACTTCATCGTGGTTAAAGCTGTGGGAGCCGATGGCGTAGTATATAACCATAAAGGAGATATCAATATCCTTCGGTAAACTATATCATTCTACATGTTAAGTGTTAACACTTATCACGTAGAATGTTAACTATTTACACGTGTTTTATTAACAACTATCAAGCAGTAAGCCGACACACCAAATAAGGCTCTTAATTGGGGCGGTTGGCGAACTAAAGAACTATATGATTTTTTGATTGTATGCAGGAAACAGAACAAATTAGTGTATACGGTGCGCGTGTGCATAATCTTAAAAATATTGATGTCGAAATACCACGCAACAGCTTAACTGTGATAACCGGATTGAGCGGTAGCGGAAAATCTTCTTTGGCTTTCGATACCATCTTTGCCGAGGGCCAACGTCGATATATCGAGACTTTTTCGGCCTATGCGCGCAACTTTCTGGGCAATCTTGAACGCCCCGATGTCGATAAAATTACAGGATTGAGTCCGGTAATCTCTATCGAACAAAAAACAACTAACAAAAATCCTCGTTCTACCGTTGGTACTACTACCGAGATTTACGACTACTTGCGCTTGCTTTATGCACGTGCCGGTATCGCTTACTCGTACGACTCGGGCGAGGCGATGATTAAATATACCGAAGAGCAGATTCTCGATCTGATTATGAAAGATTATAACGGCAAGAAAATATACTTGCTGGCTCCTTTGGTGCGTGCTCGTAAAGGGCACTACAAAGAACTCTTTGAGCAAGTGCGCAAGAAGGGCTATTTGTATGTTCGTGTCGATGGCGAAGTGCGCGAGATAACGCACGGCATGAAGCTCGACCGTTACAAAAACCACGATATTGAGGTGGTGATTGATAAGATGGTGGTGAGCGATACGGATGATAAACGCCTGAAACAGAGTGTGGCTACTGCCATGCGTCAAGGCGATGGCTTGATTCTTATTCTCAATGCCGACAATAATGAGGCGCGCCACTATAGTAAGCAGTTGATGGACCCAAAGACCGGCTTGTCTTATCGCGAACCGGCACCACATAACTTCTCGTTCAACTCTCCACAAGGGGCTTGTCCGCGTTGTAAGGGGTTGGGTGTAGTCAACCAAATCGATATCGACAAAGTGATTCCCGATCGTTTGCTTTCTATCTACGAAGGGGGAATTGCTCCGCTAGGTAAATATAAAAATTCGATGATCTTTTGGCAGATAGCCGCTTTGCTAGAACGCAATGATGCTACGCTGAAAACTCCTATCAAGGAGCTGCCCGAAGATGCGATACAAGAAATACTTTACGGTGCCGACGACCGTATCAAGATAAAAAGTTCGGTAGCGGGTACTTCTTCAGACTACTTCGTTACGTTCGAAGGGGTGGTGAAGTACATCCAAATGTTGCAAGAGAAAGATGCATCGGCTACCGCACAGAAGTGGGCCGACCAGTTTGCCAAAACAGCTGCTTGTCCCGACTGTCATGGTGCTAAACTGAATCGTGAGGCTTTGAGTTTCCGTATTCATGATAAGAATATCAGCGAGTTGGCACACATGGATATCAGCGAACTGTATGTTTGGTTGGATGATGTTGATCAATATCTTAGCGACAAGCAAAAGAAGATTGCAACCGAAATCTTGAAAGAGATACGTACTCGTTTGAAATTCTTGCTCGATGTGGGCTTGGATTATCTTTGCTTAGACCGTAGTTCGGCTACGCTATCGGGTGGTGAGAGCCAACGTATTCGTTTGGCAACACAAATCGGTTCGCAGTTGGTCAACGTGCTTTACATCCTCGATGAGCCAAGTATCGGTTTGCACCAACGCGATAATGTTCGTTTGATAAACTCATTGAAAGAACTGCGCGACTTGGGCAATACGGTCATTGTGGTTGAGCACGATAAAGACATGATGATGGCTGCCGATTATATCATCGATATGGGGCCAATGGCCGGTCGTAAGGGTGGAGAAGTGGTATTTGCCGGTACTCCGCAAGAGATGTTGAAGACAAACACCATGACTTCGCAATACCTCAATGGTAAGATACAACTCGAAATACCAAACCCACGACGCACAGGCAATGGCCATTCGCTATGGTTGCGTGGTGCGCGAGGCAATAACTTGAAAAACGTTGATGTAGAGTTTCCGCTTGGCGAGTTGATCTGTGTTACCGGAGTTTCGGGTAGTGGTAAGTCTACACTGATTAACGAAACGCTGCAACCTATCTTGTCGCAAAAGTTCTATCGCTCGTTGCAAGATCCATTGCCTTATGATGCGCTCGAAGGATTAGAAAACATAGACAAGGTGGTCAATGTAGACCAATCGCCATTGGGACGAACTCCTCGTTCTAATCCGGCTACCTATACAGGTGTATTCTCAGACATACGTAACTTGTTTGTTGGGTTGCCCGAAGCGAAAATTCGTGGTTACAAACCAGGACGCTTTTCGTTCAACGTGTCGGGTGGTCGATGCGAAGCTTGTTCGGGTAATGGTTACAAAACCATCGAGATGAACTTCTTGCCCGATGTATATGTACCTTGCGAAATCTGTCATGGCAAACGTTACAACCGCGAAACGCTTGAAGTACGCTTCAAAGGAAAATCAATTGCCGATGTACTCGATATGACCATCAATCGTGCGGTTGAGTTCTTCGAAAACGTACCTCAGATTCTAAATAAAATCAAAGTGTTGCAAGATGTTGGTTTGGGCTATATCAAGCTCGGACAATCATCGACTACACTATCGGGTGGTGAGAGCCAACGTGTAAAACTGGCTACCGAACTGTCTAAACGCGATACCGGAAAGACAATCTACATACTCGACGAGCCAACTACCGGTCTGCACTTCGAAGATATTCGTGTGTTGATGGGGGTTATCAATCGTTTGGTAGACAAGGGCAATACGGTAATCATCATTGAGCACAACCTCGATGTGATAAAGATGGCCGACTATGTAATCGATATGGGCCCTCTTGGTGGTAAAGGTGGTGGCGAACTGTTGAGCCACGGTACACCCGAGGTGGTTGCCATGAGCGATAAAGGTTATACGCCTCAATTCCTTCGCGAAGAGTTGGGCATGAAATAAAAAGAGATATTCACGATGAAAATCAATAAAACAAATGTAGCTCGTCTGCTCGATAAGGCAAAGATCAATTACGAATTGATACCTTATGAAGTAGACGAGAGCGATTTGAGTGCTACCCATGTGGCCGATATGTTAGGCGAAAACGTAGATCAGGTATTTAAAACGCTGGTGCTGTGTGGCGATAAGACGAAATATTTTGTTTGCATCATACCGGGCGACAAAGAGATTGACTTGAAAATGGCGGCCAAAGTGTCGGGCAATAAGAAGTGCGACCTCATACCGATGAAAGAGTTGTTGCCGCTAACCGGATATATCCGTGGAGCTTGTTCGCCCATTGGTATGAAGAAGCATTTTCCGACTTACATACACAACACTTGCCTCGAATTTGACTATATCTACGTCAGCGCTGGTCAGAGGGGATTACAGATTAAACTATCACCCAACGATTTAATTAACCAATCGGGTGCCATTTTATCACATTTAATTGCAGAATAATCCAGAAATAATTATATTTTTGCACAACTATCAAAATTTGATACGATTTACATAACTATTTATTCATTTTTAATTTTTTAAACACTTATGTTCAATAAACATCCTAAGGGACTTATTGCTGCAGCCTTAGCTAATCTTGGAGAACGTTTTGGTTTCTATACGATGATGGCTATTCTCGTATTGTTCTTGCAAGCTAAGTTCGGTTTGAACGGTACAGACGCTGGTCTAATTTATTCAACGTTTTATTTCTCAATCTACATTTTAGCCTTAATTGGTGGTATCATTGCGGATAAAACACGTAACTACAAGGGGACAATCATGACAGGTATCATCTTGATGGCTGTTGGTTATTTAGTATTAGCAATCCCTTCACAAACTCCTGTTGTGAATAAAACTTTGATGCTTTCTCTAGCATGTTTCGGTTTGTTCGTGATTGCATTTGGTAATGGTTTATTCAAAGGAAACTTGCAAGCGTTGGTGGGTCAGATGTACGATAATCCACAGTACTCGTCTATGCGTGACTCAGGTTTCTCTTTATTCTATATGTTTATTAACGTAGGTGCTATCTTCGCTCCATTTGCAGCGGTAGGTGTACGTAACTGGTGGTTAGGTACTTTTGGCTATAACTACGATGCTGATCTACCTGCATTGTGTCATGGTCATTTAGGTGGTACACTAACAGATGTTGCTAGAGATAACTTCCATGCATTGGCAGATAAAGCTTCTTCGGCTCCTGTTACTGACTATACTGCATTTGCAGGCGATTATTTGAATGTATTTACAACAGGTTTCCACTATGCATTTGGTATTGCTATCATTGCTATGGCTATCTCGTTGACTATCTATATCGTAAACAAAAAGAACTTCCCAGATCCAAGTCAAAAAGCGAAAGCGCAAGCTGGTGGTGCTGTTGTTGAAATGGATGCACAAGAAGTACGTCAACGTATCCTTGCATTGTTCGCAGTGTTTGCTGTTGTAATCTTCTTCTGGTTCTCATTCCACCAAAACGGTTTGACACTTACCTTCTTCGCTAAAGAATATACAGATCTATCTGGTATGGTTATCGATTTAGGCTTTATCAAATTTGAAGGTGCTGAGTTGTTCCAATCATTGAACCCATTGTTCGTAGTATGTTTGACTCCAGTAGTTATGGCTATCTTTGCATGGCAACGTAACCGTGGCGCTGAACCTTCTACTCCTAAGAAGATCGCTATCGGTATGGGTATCGCAGCTTTAGGCTTTGTGGTAATGGCAGTAGGTTCTTACTTCTCGCACTTGCCTTTGCACAGCGAAATTGTAGAAGCTGGTACATCTCCTATTAAAGTAACTCCATGGTTATTGATCGCTACATACTTTGTATTGACAGTAGCCGAATTGTATATCTCTCCACTAGGTATCTCGTTTGTATCTAAAGTGGCTCCTCCAAAATACCAAGGTATTATGCAAGGTGGATGGTTGGGTGCTACCGCTATCGGTAACCAACTATTGTTCATCGGAGCGGTGCTTTATCAAGCAATTCCTATTTGGTTAACATGGACAATCTTCGTTGTTGCTTGTTCTATCTCTATGTTCACTATGCTAGTTATGCTTAAGTGGTTAGAGCGTGTAGCAAAATAACAACAGAAAACATTTATATCAATAAAGCGGAATGCCTCGTGAGGAGACATTCCGCTTTCTCTTTATATATATATGTGTATCTTGTTTAGATATCAATAGCCATGATGTAGTCGCACATATAGTAATCATTGCCTATATGAAAATCGCCTTCGTTGACTTTCTTCATGCCTAGGTGCTCGTAAAACTGCAAAGCTTTGTTGTTACGGTTTACATTCAGTTCCATGGTACATGGAGTAGGGTGAATGCTTTTTATGTATTCGATGGCTTTATCGAACAGCTTCTTACCGATGCCTTTGCCTTGGAAGCCGGGCATCACATAAATCTTTTGCAGATGAAACAAATCATCTCCTTGTTGCTCTACCGAGATATATCCGCATGGCTTATCATCATAATAACCGATATAGTACACATGACCATCCTCTTCTATCTGGCGACGAAGACTATCGATAGAGTACATCCACTCCATCATGTATTCCATCTGTTCGGGCGATAAGATATCGCGATACGTATCTCTGAAAACTACTTGTGCCATATCGTGGATAAGCTGAATATGGTTGGTAGTAGCACGTTGTGTTGTAAACATATAGCTCGTTGTATTTGAATGAATAGTATACAAATGTAATAACTATTCTCTTATATTAATCATTTGAAAATAATTTGATTAACTTTGAATTACGAATAATAAACTAATCATCGCTATGAAATCGGTTATCTATCTACTTGCATTGCTCTGTTTGAGCTCTTGCCACATGAAGCAACCCGCTGTTGCTCCTTCGCCTTCTATAGACTCTACGCTACAAGCCAAAGTAACCAATATCTTACAGCAACATCTATCTGAAATGGATGCCGATAACGGACAAGCCATTGTGATGGATGCAGGTACAGGATACATTAAAGCGATGGTCGCTTTGCAGAAAGATGATAGCGCATTTGTAGATGCACCTCAGCTATTGGTGAAACAACAATGTGCTCCCTTAATGCGCTTCGTTTCGCTAGCTGCTATACTTGGCATAGATGGCACTACCTTGAAAGACAGCATTGATACTGACAATGGCGAATACCTAAGCAACGACTTTGATATACATGATTATGACTATCAAAATGGAGCTCCGGTAGATAATGGAGTGATAACGTTGGAAGATGGAATATTGATGAATTCGGATATCGCAATCATCAAAGCTGTAAATAGGGTATACAAAAAAGATCCTAAAGCCTTCTTTGAAAGGCTTCTTGCTATGGATTACTTTGCTACCGATAGCGTTGCAGGCTTACCGGGATTGCACTCTATTGACAATATTACACCTGCCAAAGACTTTTGGACTGATGATAAGATGGATGGACTGGTCATTGGTAGATGGCAATCGATTGCTCCTATTCAGACATTGAGCTTCTTTAATATTGTAGCCAACAATGGTTACTATATATCGCCTAAGCTTAGCATGGATATCAACCCGATTATCAATAATCAGGTTATCAATACATATGTGCTAGAGAAGTTGCAAGGAGTGCTTCGTCGATGTGTAACCGAAGGTTTAAGTAGCAATGCAGCATCAAGCTACACACAAGTATCGGGTATAAGTGGTGTTATGAAATCTCTTGACGATACATATATATTGCAATTTTGTGGCTATTATCCATCGGCAACGCCACAATATACCATCATTGTATCAATCGATAAAGCGGAGCTTCCTGAATCAAAAGAGGTGCCTGCAACCGTATTTAAGGAGATAGTAGAGAGCATGGTGTACTAAAAACCACTTTACTTCTTGGGCATGGTAACCTCTTTGTCGAGAAACCGGAGTAGCCACACACCCAACAATCCTACCAATACGCCTAAGGTAGATTCTAGAAACCTCAGTAATCCATTTTCTAGTGGAGTGATGTCTGATAGGGTAGACTTAACAAATATCCAAATCAGTACGATAATGGCGATGCGGCTATATCCTTTAAGGGTAAAGGTAATGGCAAATAGGGTGATAAGAAAGACACAAGCGGCCATTCCCCAAATCGAGTAACCGAACTTTAAGAAGTACAGGTAACCGATAAATGCACCGATAAACGAAGAGATAATGCGCTTTAACCCTGTTTTAAAGGTATCAGTCAAGTCGGGATCGCTAATGATAATAACCGTAGAGATAGCAGATAGCATGCCTCCCATAGTATGCGATGTGTCTTTGAATATTTGCGAACATAGGCTTCCCAATACAAATCCCAGTATAATGAAGACTGTTCGCAGGATGAGATAAATCCAATCAATTTTAGTATTCAGTTTCATGGATGAAGAAGTATATCTCGTTAGGCTATTGGCAACGATAAACAGGTCCGACGTTGGAAAACCGGACCTGTAATTATGAAAAAACTATTTATCACGAGTTAAACAAATTGTACTAAACTCTTATCTCTTTCTCTTCTTGAAGCAAGTTTTACAGGCTGTTCTGAATTCCTTAACTTCATCAATTGCAACTTGTTTTACATCGGTAGCACAATCAATCAAACGTGGACATTTCTCGTTTGCATGATATTCCGTATTGTACTTATCGTTGCATATATATACCTTCTTGCTTTTTTCAACAGACATCGTTGTAAGGGGGACAAGAAGTAGTGCAAAAACAATTAGCTTCTTCATAGATAAACATTATTAGTCTTTAATACAACATTCTACTATATATAATGTTCA
Source organism: uncultured Bacteroides sp. (assembly GCA_947074345.1). Classification (GTDB taxonomy): domain Bacteria; phylum Bacteroidota; class Bacteroidia; order Bacteroidales; family Bacteroidaceae; genus Bacteroides. The sequence goes on from CAMTPH010000023.1 coordinate 15,910, forward strand.
TGCAAAATGATACTAAATTGATTGATTATCACCTATATAATAATCTTTTTTGTTTTTGTGGAAAACGAACTTTGTCTGTCTGAATACGACTAGTATTATCCAAAAGAAAAACATTGTTTCTGTATTAAAATACATAAAGTCGTTGTGACAGTTGTTAGCGAAGCCAAAATATTGTAATCATATTTACCGCTTTGTTAAGTACGCAATGCATCAATATATAGGTCTAATTAACTAATGCAGTGATTATTAAAAGAACAAAACAAAAATTAGACATGAATTTATAATATTATTCTTTTACTTACCCTTATTGTATTTATCCTTATATCGCTTCAATAGCCTATTAATAGCTTATTTGCGTGCATTGAGCCAATAGGTGTGCTCGTACAATAACCTCTAAGAGAATTACAACAGACTATAAAAAATACTTATTCGATAGTTAAAGATAAGATTTTAACAAAATATGCAGTCCAACCACCATACCTTTGCAGTGTAAAACAATGAAATAGGGCACACAGAACTATTATCTACCTAAAAACAGATTAAATACCTTTCATTGCGAATACAAAATAAATAAACAAACTATACAAAAGCTCATTAATTTAATAACTAGGTAATATGCAAATCCAAGAATTAAGAATCGGTAATTATGTATCTCATGCAGATTTTTCAGACGAATATTTCGTAGTGAAATCAATTACATCTCAAGAAGGTTCCTATAAAGTAGAAATCGAAGGAGGTTCAAAAGGCAGTTGGTTTAGTGATGCTGCAACTATCACCAGTATTCCATTGACAGCCGAAATGTTAGAAAGCGTTGGCTTCAAATCATACTCGTCGTCTGAGGGGTTAACCGGTTATAAAAAAGAAGATCCATCAAAAGCTCTTATCATTAAGTTGTTTGATGATAGAACATTGGTAGGTCACGATAACACTCCTGTAGCATTGGTTGCAGATGTGCACTCGTTGCAAAACTTATACCATTCGCTAACTTCATTAGAGTTAGATATTACTGTCGAAACTGTATAATAGAAAGCACCGTTTGGCATAACACGGCTTTGACAAATAGTTATAATACAAAAAGCGCATATACTCTGTGAAAGAGAATATGCGCTTATCTTTTTTAGTTCTTTTTATTTTCAATCAGCGGATAACCCGGTTTAGCCGGTATTCGTTCGCTATCCATAGCTGCATTAAGAGCAAGCCAAGCAATCATTGTTGCGTTCACTTTTAAATCGTTTATCGAAAGACGCTCATAGCAGTCCATCGGTGTATGATAAGTACGTCTATACTCTAGTGGATCTTGTATGAATTGAAAAGCAGGAAGTCCCAATCTGCTAAACGTAACATGGTCGGTACTATTGGTGCTTCTGATAGATAATGTTTTGAACCCGAGCGACTCCAATGACTTTCCCCATGTTTGCATGAAAGGAATAGCCTGATCATTCTCTTCTAGGTGGATGCCGCGAAATCTACCAGAGCCATTATCCATATTTAGATAGAGAGCGAATTTATCATAACCAGGTAGTTTCTTTTGCTCTTTCGCATTAAAGATTTCGTTCATGGCATAACCTTTAGAGCCAAATAACCCTTGTTCTTCGCCACCCCATAGTGCAATACGAATGGTGCGTTTTGGTTGAATGCCAAGTTCTTTGATGATACGCATTGCCTCCATCATAACGATACAGCCCGAAGCATTATCTGCTGCACCTGTACCACCATGCCATGAGTCTAGATGAGCACCAATCATTACGATTTCGTTCTTCAATTTAGGATCAGTACCCGGTATTTCGGCAATTACATTATTCACCTTTTGGTTGTCGGTAAATGTATTCTTTACATCCAGTTCCATCTCAACAGGCACTCCTTTGTTAACTAGTCGCACCATGCGATTATGATCTTCGAGAGGCAAAACTATTTCGGTAATAGGTTCAGGATCGCCTACTTTGTATTGCACACCGCGTGAGTTAGGCACATTAAATGTACCGCTACCACTTATGATGGCTAGCACTTGTTCCTCTTTAAGTAGATCGTACAGTTGTCTAAGCAGTTCTCTCTTTTTGAAATAGTCGTTGTTTAATACAGATCTTCTACGATTGTACGGACGAGAATCTTTGGCCATTTCATTTAATTGTTCATCTGTATATCGACGAGCCAATGGTTCAAAAGACATTTCGTATTGTTCGGAGGTAGGCATCAACAATACCTTTCCGGCAAGCTTACCTCTATACTTCTCAATATCTTCTTGATTTTGAATATTGGCAACGATACATTCGCCCTTAACCGGTCCGTTAGTGCTGCCCGACCAAGCCTTTGGATTAGCCGAAAAGCTACAATAATAAGGAGCAGTCATTGCTACATACGTTTTCTCATTATCCCATCCACCGCTAGGAAAGTCGGCAGCAAATTCAATTCGGCTATTGCTACAACCCAGTTCATCGAGTTTCTCCATGGTGAGTTGTTCAGATCTAACCTTTAAGTTAGAAGCAGCAAGACGAGGGCCAAGATAGTCGGTCATGAATTGTGCAATCTCTTCGATCTTTGAGTTGTTGAAAGCCTCATTCTTTACTTTGTAAGCAATTTCGTTCGATAATGCTGTTTGCGCATTAGCAGCGTAGTTCAAGCAGAGTAACGAAGATAGTAGTAAAATCTTTTTCATATTGTCCTGAAATTAGATATTTGTCGTTTACTTTATACTAAATAGTGTTGTTGTAAGATGTATATATTACATGTCTAAATATGTAAAGCTGCATTTATAACAACTAGATGCGTAAATATACTTAATCACTTAGATCTATTTCGTCTAATCTTTATTGCGATACAAACCACCGTAGCAATTAAAATCAAAAAGAAGGTGACGCTCTTTACAATATAGATAGTCGATAAAAATTCATCATTAACAATAGATGCTGCGAGAAAAAGAGCCACTATTGGGCCTATGGTTATAACTGAATTATACTTTTTCATACTTCATAAAATAGTCCATGTTCTTTCTGTTTCGTTAAGCAAAAGAAACACGAAATGTGTTGTTAATAGCTAAATAGTGTTACAAATGTAATTAAATTATGTAATTATAATAATGTAAATTCATGTTTTGTAGAAATAAAATGGATAGTTGACAAATAGTAATTGAAAAGTTGTTTATAGTGATATGATTTAGGTGAATGATTAATGAAAAGTAGCATAATAATGCAAAGAGTATAATAATCCTTGTAAATTAAATAGGTTAGAAATAGTCGTTTTTAGTGAGAACAAAGAGCCGATTAACATATAGGAAATTAAGCTATATTGTTGTAAATATCTATAAAATTATCAAACAATTGCGAAGCTATCTTGTTGGATATAAAATAATCTTTCGACACGTGTTATGAAAAAGAATATTGTATTCATATTCTCTTTGTTATTGCTCATTTTTTGTTCGTGTAGCGATACATTAGAGATTGACAAGAAACGAGAAAAGACTGATTATATCCGATGTAATGTCAGTCTACAAAACGAGCCATTATCAAAAGGTTCGCTTATCAATTCATCCTCTTCCGACGACTTCACAGAGATAGGTGTGTTTGCGTATCAAACCACAAGTAGCTTTAGCGCTTCGAGTGTACCAGCCGAGTGCTATTATGATAATGACTTCTCGAATAAGCTCATACAAAAGAACTCGCAAGAAGTGTGGCAGCTCGATAAAACCTATTATTGGCCGCAGAGTAGTTATCTATCATTCTTTGCATATGCTCCCTATGTAACCACACCAACCAATGGAGTAACATTAAATATAGCGAGTGGCTCAATACCTACCATCACCTATGAGATGCCCAATGCAGTAGCCGACCAACCCGATTTATTGATAGCCGTACCCGAGATAGATTTAAATCATGAAGTAGCCGATTTAAAATTTGCTCATGCATTAGCAAGTATAGCAGTAATAGTAACCGGTCCTGATCTAGTGATAGACTCGGTGTGGGTAACCAACATCTCTACAAAAGGAACCATATCGCTCAACTATAACGGTACTAGTATGGAGTGGCAAGATCTCAATGATCCTAGTAGCGAACCCTATCGTATAGGGTTGATACCCGATGCCGAAGCAGTCGATTCCATTACTAATATAATGGCAACCGATGGATATCTGATGGTCATACCCCAAGAGTTGTCAGACAGTGCCTACATCATGATAAAATTCCAGGATGTAGATGTAAAGCAAGTCCCATTAAAAACATCCACTATATCGAGTTGGGAGGCCGGTCAAATATATACCTATGAGTTAAAACACGGTGAGTATAATTTTATAGTAACCCCCGATACCACTCAATGCAGTTACTTAGGCGGCACATTCAACCTCAGTATCACCAGTCAATATACCGCTGTAGACCAAACAGCCAGAGACTTAGGATGGACAGTATCGATAGACAATATCTCTGACACTACCTGGTTGCAAGGTTATAGTACACTTAGTGGCGATGGCGGATTAAACCTCAGTAGGCAATTCAATTTGCAATTATCGCCCTATACCTCTTCATTGGCCAATTCATACGATCAAGATCTTCAGCAAGCTGCAACAATCGGTTATGACGATTTACGAAATATAGCCGAGTATAATGACTCTTTATACACATCCAATTGCTATTTGATAAGTCATCCCGGGTGGTTTCAGTTTCCAGCATATGTGATGGGTAATGGAATAAGTGGAGTACCCGCATCCAATCCTACCATCAACAATGAAGATTGTTTTCCAAGTACAGCCCCATACTTTGTCGATTATGCAGGCAACGAGATCACAAAGTTATCCGATTTGCAGATACCTATAGATGCCTCTTGCAGTGTCGAGGTGCTTTGGATGGATGCACCCGAGTTGCTTACCAATGTAGAGTTAACGACCGATCAAAACATACAATTCTATGTATCGCCCAACAGCATAAGGCAAGGCAATGCAATAATAGGCATCAAGAATGGTAGTGGCGACATCATGTGGAGTTGGCATATCTGGGTAACACCGATACGTCTTATAACCACTGAGGCAAAAGACACTACCAATATCTTTTATTTCAACTTAAATATAGGCGAATGTTTGGAAAGTAGTTATGTATACCAAAGTCGAGAAGTAAGTCTAACATTTACTCAAAACGAGAGTAACATTAGTAAAACCATTACCTTTAATCAGCTCAAAGACTCCATATTTATTGATTATAGTAGTTTATACTTCCAGTATGGGCGCAAAGATCCATCACCAGGAGCAAGCAAAGGATCTACTATCAAGCCGTTGTTTGGTACGACATTTTATAGCATATCGCCAACCACTACACCCGTTACAGTTCAAGAAGCTATAGCAAACCCCACAGTCTTCTATCCTTCTACCGAGAGTTGGTATTCAAACGATATATATACCCTTTGGTTTATAGCAGATGGTTACGGTTATAAAACCCTATACGATCCATCGCCCTCACTCTTTAAAGTACCGATAGAAAGAGCATATGGTAATCTTATAGTAAATAATGGTTGGTATGTATATAAAGGATTTGGAACATACAACTTTAAATATAGCAATGGTTCAGATTCCGAAGAGATTGATTTAACGCTCACAGCAAATGGTTATGTAAATGGATCAACAGGAGTAATTACAGAAAATGGTAGCACCGGCAATTACTGGTCGGCAATAGATGTCAGCACAGCCAATACCGACAACGAGGCCACTAGTTTCAAGTTCAATTACTCAATGATCGATAACTTTGTGAGTCATAGCAACAAAGCGATGGGATTTACAATATGTCCGATACAAGACATGAATGCATCACAATAGTACTCAATAGTACTCAATAGTACACAGTAGAATAAATAGAAACATCATCGCCATATATTCCCCACAACTAACAAAAGTAAATGAGGCTATCCGAACAATTCAGATAGCCTCATTTTATTGAAGAATAATAAAACTATAATAATTATAAATCTACTACAGGTTCAGGAGAAACATCTACCCATTCCTCAACAGTTGCCGATATATTAATAGGCATAAGAATCTGTTCGGGTTGATCAGGATTGCTAGGAGAAGGTTTATTTGGATTATATCCACCACCACCAGTACTACCATCGCCACCAAATACAATAGTATAAGTATAGCTATATCCAGGCAGCCATTCGGTAGTAGTAATAGGTATAGCTATATCGCCATTATAGCTAGTCACGCCCGAAATTGTTGCGGTTAGTTCTAAATAAGTACCTTTCATATCAATTGCATCCGTTTGCGTAACACTCCAATTGGTTAAAGATTGCGGAATAAGATACAAATTGCCTTCTACAGGCGAAGAAACATCCGTTGTGCTCGATTTAACTTCAAGTATACCTATATTGAGCACCGGATTGGTTGTTGTAGCCTGATCGGCAACAGTAAAGTAAGGCATAGCAACAGCCGTAGTGTCATAAGTAAAAGTACCTACCGACATAATATCTATTAATTGTGCAGTATAAATCTGAAGATCAAGTCCACTATTAGCCTTTACTTCAAATACGAAACTGATTTTTGATAGTGCATGTTGAAAGACCATATCCAATGGATTAGAAGAGGCAGGAGCTGTTTGATTGCCCTTAAAAGCCATTACAACATCCACTTCATCTTGACCTTCAGGATAAACCGTGTAGGTGAAAACATTAGGAGTAGTAGTCCCTTTGGTAATAACCGAAGGATAGCAAGCATAAAAATCTATAGCATAATCAGGCCAATAATATATAGGAGATGAAACCCAGTAATTATCAGTAGCATCATACGAGTATGTAACATCATCCATAAAGATATCAGAAGTACCAGCCTTATATGTAAAAACCGAAATACCTTTATCTTGCAAAGTATCTACATTGGTATCAGTTGCTTTCGTCATTTTAGGAACGAAAGAGTTGATCGTAATCGCGCTAGGTTCAAAAGTCTTTATAGGTTTATTGATTTCAACCTCATTGTTGCAACTTGCTAGCAAAGCCACCACAAAAGACAATAGAAACAGTTTTTTTCTCATAAAAGTAAAAGTTATATGTTATAATTATATGATAATATTGATTTAGACTAACCTAAAGAATGATTGTTTCATTAATAATAATCCAGTCATTCACTTCCGGGTTGATACCATCATCCCCTTCGATAGGCGGTGATACCTCAATAGGCGTATCGATGATAATAACCACATAATGCGGATCGGGTGCATTCTCAACAGCTTTAGTAACATCCCAGGTCGATTTAATATTGTTCCCTTTAGTCCAGAGATATAGAGTAAGAAGATTCGATTTATCCTTCGTGAAGCCGAAGTTAACCATTGTACCGGTTATCGTATTCTCTTTCGTTTCGTCTACATTGCCACTAAAAGGCATCGTGCAGCTTTCGGTAGATTCTTGTTGATCAGCAATATACAAACCCTCATTAAGGCCCGAGAGGGTAGCACGTATATTAGTAATATGTTCGGTATTGCTGATATTAGTAAACTCATATATATACACATCTACCAGTAGCGTAGGCGTAAAAAGAATAACCTGTACATCATCATCTTTAGTCATAACATCAATATCCCATAAGCACTCGCCACAAAGCATGTCGGGCATAGCAGTAAGTTTCTCGTTGGTAACTTTATAGCTCGAAGTGCGAGTACTTCTATTGCGCGAATGGTCGGCCAGTATATCCGTTTCGGTAGTATAAGCCTCAAGCGTATTGATATTGTTCAGATTGCGCCATTGCACATATTCGGTATCATTGTTGTAGCAAGCAGCGCTGTAGCCACCACTTTTCAGTTTTACGATACGTCCTTCAGACGGTACATTCGAGAAAGTCTCAACCAAATTACCATCCGTATCATATAGAAGCACCGTCATGCCATCGGGCACGAAATCAATTTTGCTCCAATCAAATTTGATAAGCACCTCATTAACCGTATCACATTCTGGGCAGATATCTTTAAAGTGGCATCCCCACAACAGAAACAGGCTGATAAAATACAAAGACTTAGTAAACATCGATCTCATATATACCTCCTTTCTGTTTGTTCAAGAATAAATCGCCAAAAGCCCACACCAAAGATATTTCCGCTTTCGAAGGGCCAAAATACCTTCTACGTTTCTCTTTAACAACACAATAGTGGTTGCCTTCGGGTATATACTTCTTGTAAGTACCCCCAATAAAACCAACACCAAGACCAAAGTCAAGATACAAGCTCTTAGCTATTTTCACACCATAGCCATACGCCAGTCCCACGTTGTAACTAAAATTACTACGATAACCCTTGTATCCCCATTCAAAGTCGTAGGTACCACCCATAAAGTAAGCCCCTAGATGATGACCTTCAAGGCTAAACCGTTTAGCCCTTTTGCCCAACCACTTTCTAAGTTCCACTTCACCGGCATAAACCTGCCAATATCGATGTTTAGAGTTATTCTTCCACCATGCAAAATACCAGTTCATATTAACAGACCATTGATTTACAAAAACAATCTCCAGTCCTATGTTAGGCACCATAGCCCCATCAACCAGTAAGTTCGATTTCACCGCTAGTTGTTCAACCTTCGCATCGCTTGTTTCGATAATCTCAATGCTTTCAACACTCTGCGCCACCGCAAGCTGATGCATTGTCAATAGCAAAAACAACAGCAGTATGAATTTTCTAATTTCCCTTATTCGAAATCCTTTCATATGTAGTTTAGATTTATAGAGTTTATCTAGTTACTATATCATTTTAATTAAAAAATAGCACTTACATCTTTCGTATAAGAATAACAACAGTTTCTATAAAACAGTTTCAGAAGCAAAAGATGTAAAGCCTAGAAATAGCAAAACAAGAATAAGTTTCATCAATTTATCTATCTTATAATCAGTTGTTATCGTCACCAAATCGATACTCAATTAATAGCTCAAGATAAATAAATTGATAAATTAAATCCATTCGTTAAAATCAACGATTTTTATAAAAGATACATTTTAAACAAAAACAAATTAAAAATGATTGATATTGTTGTGTAATTAATTGTGATTTAACATAATAAACCCTTTTAAGAGTGTTGTAGCGCATATTTTGAGTGATATAAATTGTAAGTAACTCCACCGTTTACGTAGTATATATTATATAATTATCATCGGCAAAAGCATAAATTGAGCATCCTGCATATCAGAAAGTCACAGACTGTTAATATATAAAAGTGAAATATCAATAACTTCAGAAAACAAATATCAGAATAAGTGGTTTTATACTAACAATAATATTAAAATTGAAAATATGAAAAAGCTTTGTTTGTTTTTAATGATATTAATGGGAGTATCATTAACTGTGTCATCGCAAAATTGGCGAAACGATAATAACAATGATTATTGTTATGGAGGAGGAATGATGTGGAACAATCAAGATAACGATTATTGTTATGGTCCCAACATGATGGATGGATATTGGATGGACAATGGTTGGCATAGATATGGCCAGTCGTCATTAAATTTGAATAATCAGCAACAAGAACAATGGAACAATGTATCCAATCAGGGAAGAGTAAATCAGCAAGCAGTCAATGACTCCATCAATTATTATGTAGCTCAAATAAAACGTTTGCAAAAACAAAAGTCAGTATTTATTCAAGCCGATCTCAATCAAATAAAGAATGTACTAACACCGGCTCAATACACCCAGTTCTTAGAAAAGCTGGTTAGTGGAAACCCTAACTAATAAAATATAGTTACTGCCTTAACTCAGAGACTAGGTATAGTTAGCGGTTTATAATAGATGGTAAGTGGTATGTATATTAATAATAGAGGCACCTAAGTTATTTTAGGTGTCTCATTGTTTTTGTTGTCCCCGTTGTAGTCGAAGATGTGTATAGGTATGGTACAGCTTAAAACGAATATAAGGTGCAGGTCTTACTATTCTACTTTTTGTTTGACATCTACAAACTATAAAATAGTCTTGCTAACATAAGTTGCCATATCCACTTTAGGAAGTTTACTGCCTTTAGTTATAACATCGGCAATAAAAATATTCGCTTGTTCAATGGTCATAATCTTCTTTTTTATTGCATAATATAAGAAGTCTAGAGTCGTTATATAAGTTAGTTTATGTGTATAGCAATAATCCTCAATGTCTTTTAAGTTGCTACTTCCTATAACATCATTATTATATCTGCAATAAGCCAGGCAAGCGCTTTCGCCTTGACCAAGATTTAATGTGAGCCGTGCATATTCCTTCATTATTTCCATGTTCATAGGAAATGCTGTCACCATTATGTTTTTGAGAAGTAGTATTTGATTGTCGAGTTGTGCCTTTATAGTACCTTTAATTTCATTGTATACTTTATCGAGTATGATGTATTCGTATGTTTCAAAAATTGTTGGAAGTATACCAAGATAGCCACCTTTCGCAAAATGAATTATTACATCAGCATCGACCACAATTTTAGTTTTCGTCATAAGATATAAGGTTTAATAATTCATTGTAGTGTCCTTCCGATATTTTATTTGTGTCAAATAGAATGCGTGCCTTTTCACCAAAATCGCCTATTATGAGATTGTTATTTCCTGTGCAATAGAGTGAGAGATCATATCCGTACTGTTTGGCAGACTCCTTAACAGATATTTGTAGTAGTTTTTGTAAGTTACTCTCATTAAGAAGTCCTAGGGCCTTTAAGCGATAAAGCAGCGATTGTCGCGAAACAGAATAAAGTTGTTCTAATTTTAAAACTGTGGCAAGTTTTATATTTTTACTTTTAATCTCATCAGGCGATAAAAAATTTAATATTCCTTCATGAGGTAAAAGAAGTGCTGCGGCAAATAGATCAGCATTTTTTTCAGAGATAGAATATTCGGGTGTATCAAGGCAGATGTGGTGCATTAGATTATCATCATAAAATAGATGATATAACTCATGCGCTACAGTAAAATGTTGTCTACCTCGAGTCGTTTCGCTATTAATCAGCATGAAAAAGTTATCTTCTTTCGATTTCATTGATAAACCATAGAACTTATTTGAAAGAGGACGGTAGATGGTGAGGATATTTTTTTTTCTTAAGATGTTCTTAGTCGAAATAGGCTCAGTCGTGTTGAATCCCGATTCTATACGAAACTTGGTAGCAAGCTGATTTGCAGTATCTAGAGATAGCTTTTTCATTTGCTCAAGAGGTTGTTAAGTTTCAAATAATTTTTCACGATGTTTTTGAATGAAGCAACCTCTTCCATATCCGAATTAGAAAGGTTGTCAACTCTAAAAGCGCAAACAAGCATACTGTCAACAACATCCTCGTTTTCCTCAAACAACAAATATAAATCGCACCCAAATAAGTTGGCAGCTTTTTCCAATGAATCTAATGTAGGTTCTCTGTCTCCAGATTCGTAATTAGAATATGCAGAACGTTTAACACCAAGAAATGAAGCAACTTGTTCCTGAGTAAAATGATTGGCTTCTCTTAGCTTTTTAAGGTTAATTCCGATAATTGAGCTCATAAGGTTGAATAATTAGATGTGGCAAATATAGCTATTATATAAATAATAACAAATAATTGCCACATTTGTTTATAACCATTTATGCTTTTGTTGGGTATATTTCTGTTTGTATGGAGTTGTACCGTTTCGCAGCATGTACTCGTTAATAGGGGTTTGTTAAATGATCGTTAGATTAAATACTCTTACCTATATCCTTAAACTTATCAACAAAAGAAGATATTTTTTGGAATACACTCTGCTTTTTAGTTAAGTATTGAGGATTCAACGGACTCATTTTAGGCAGCATGCTATTGAGTTCTGTTCCGTTTTCGCTTGCATATCCACGGTTCAAAGAAGCCGATATGTAGCGTTTTGCATCTTGTTCATTTAGCTTCTCATCAGCAATTAGCTGTGTAGCCTCTTTCCTTAGTTTCTCTTTTGCATAGCTGTAAAACGAATCCAAGATACTTGGTATATCATCGATGGCATCAATATCTGTATCGTTGATATAATCAACCACTAAGCTCTCTTTTGCTCGGTTTCCGATACTGGCACGAATCACACGACGTATTTCTTTTATTAATGCATCTTTGTCGTTGTTCTTCTTGTTGTGCTCAAAAATAAGTTCTAGAATATAGTCTAGGTTTATCTCTTGCGATTTCAACAAATCGACCTCAAAGATTACATCATCCCAATCGAATTTTGTTTTCTCCTCTTCTTTACCATCTTTTTCACGTCTTAACCAGTCGCGAATATCATTGTAAGTAGATCTGTAATCTTGAACAGTTCGTTCGGGTAGTACTGTTATTTCTTGCATTGCAGCAATATCTTGATCTGTCACGAAGTAGGTATCTTTGAATGCTTCAATGGCTTGTGGGTCGTTTACATCAATCGCTTGAAGAGCGTTAAGGTGAGTAAACTCATCGTAGTTTTGCAAAATGTTTTCCACTCGCAAATACTCACCAAATAGTTTTACGAACTCTTTTTTATCGCTTTCTGTAACGATTGTTCCTGGGTCTGGGAATTTCTCATTTAGTTCACTCACAACCTCTGTATAACCTCTACGTGCTTGGCCGGTAATCATATCAGTAAAACCTTCCAAGTACTCTTTGTAGCTTTTTTCGAGCACTACATTTCTTGTGCTGCTATCACCAAATATCGTAATAGCCTCAATGGTGGCAGCCTCCAAATCTCTAAAAGTTACGATATTGCCAAATGTCTTGGTAGCATCAAAAATACGGTTTGTACGAGAGAACGCTTGCATTAGTCCATGATAACGCAAGTTCTTGTCTACAAATAGCGTATTGAGGGTAGGGGCATCAAATCCAGTAAGAAACATACCTACAACAATAATCAAGTCAACCTCTTTGCTCTTTACACGTTTAGCAAGGTCGCGATAATAGTTTTGAAACTCTTTGCTATCAACACCATAGCTTGTTTTAAACATTGCGTTGTAGTCGGCAATAGCATTTGTTAGAAACTCTTTGGCACTCAAGTCCATTGCCGATGGTTCAAATGTCTCATCGGGTATTTCACCTATCGCATTTTGTTCCTCATTGGCAGCAAAAGAAAAGATGGTTGCTATTTTGAGAGGTTTCTCATTATCCTTTTGCAGATGGTTCAACTCTTCGTAATAGCATTTTGCAGCATCCACGCTACTAACGGCAAACATGGCATTAAATCCTTTGCTTCCACCTTGTTTTCTGTGAGTTTTGATTTTGAAGTTCTGCAAAATGTATTGCGATATTTCTTTAATACGCGCAGGGTGAAGCATTGCTTTCTTATACTCGGCCGAACTTAGTTTTTCTTCATTTTGCTCCGATTCTAAGTTCTTAAACTTAGGTCGCACATCGTTGTAGTCCACTTTAAACTTCAACACCTTCTCATCTCTGATAGCATCGGTGATGATATACGAGTGCAATTCACGTCCAAACACACTTTGGGTTGTTTCATCGCCCAGTGCATTATCACGGAATATAGGCGTTCCGGTGAAACCAAATTGATAGTATCGTTTAAACTTCTTTCTTAAAAGCTTTTGAGCTTCCCCAAATTGCGAACGGTGACATTCGTCGAAGATGAAAACAACCTGTTTTTGGTAGATTGATAGTGCATCTTCGTTTTTCATTAAGTTATTCAGTTTCTGAATGGTTGTGACGATGATTTTGTTATCATCCTTGCCGAGATTCCTTTTTAGACCGGCGGTGCTTTCTGAACCGTTTACACTATCGGGAGAGAATCTTTGATACTCTTTCATGGTTTGATAGTCCAAGTCTTTGCGGTCAACCACAAAGAACACCTTATCTACAAAGTCAAGTTCTGTAGCCAGTCTAGCAGCCTTAAAGCTCGTAAGTGTTTTTCCCGATCCGGTAGTATGCCATATATATCCGCCACCTTCGGGTTTAGCCCATTGTTTTGCATTAAAAGCGCTTTTTACCTTCCACAAGATACGCTCTGTTGCTGCTATTTGGTATGGACGCATAATGAGGAGCGTGTCGTTAGTGTCAAAAACCGAATAAGCCAACAATACCTTTAGCAGCGTATTTTTCTGAAAGAAGGTAGCTGTAAAATCTTTCAAATCTTTGATTAGTGAGTTGTCGGCTTTTGCCCAATTCATTGTAAAGTCGAAGCTGTTTTTGTTTCGCTCTGTGGTATTGGCAAAATAGCGGCTGTCTGTGCCGTTTGAGATAACAAAGATTTGCAGATACTTAAATAGAGAGTTCTCTTTGTTGAAGCTCTCTTTTGTATAGCGATGCACTTGATTAAAGGCTTCGCGAATAGCTACGCCACGTTTCTTTAGCTCTATTTGCACCAATGGCAACCCATTGACTAAGATAGTAACATCATAGCGGTTGGCCTGGGTTCCGGTTTGTTCAAATTGCGATATAACTTGGAGCTTGTTGCGTGTAATATCCTTTTTATCTACTAAGTAGATATTTTGAATATGACCATCGTCGAATACAAAGTCATAGATATGGTTATTGTGTATCTTCTTGGTTTTCTCAACAAGATTATCACTTGGTTTATCCAAATATTCCTCCATATAGCGATTCCATTCGCTATCAGTAAAAACCATTTTGTTAAGCTCCTGAATCTGCTTTCTTGCATTATCAAGCATTGCTTTTACGCTCTTTAACGTGGGGTTTTCATATCCCTGATTGATTAAGTCTTGTATCAGTTCACGTTCAAGATCTACCTCTGTTTGATAACCAACAGGGGCCTCATTTGTCATTGAGTATTTATTATAATCATCAAGAACTATGAAGTTCTTCGTTTCTGCTATGGTTTTATACTGTGTCATATCATTATGCTTTAAGGTTATTCTTTTGGGAATGTCAACAACATATCCCGGTAGTATTCATATTGTTTTTGTCTTAACTCAATTTCTTTTGGTAAACCTTCGGTTATTGAGGTTGTTAGTGTATCGAATTTATCGAGAATTGCTACTATGCGTTCTTGTTCTTCAAGTGGAGGGATTGGGATTATTGCCTTGCTTAGACCGTTTGCATTGATAGCAGAAATCTTACCAGATGAAATGTATTTTTTTATTTGGTTATGAAAATGCTTAGTTCGTGTAAAATACGCTACATATTTAGGGTTTAACTGACTTCTATATGAAAAACAAGCATCGTGTATAACAACACCTTTGTTACTTAACCAAGCTGTACCTTTTCCAATATCTTCAATTGTTTCGCCTGCTGCTACAATAACAACATCACCTTTTTCTGCAACTCTTAGTTTTTTATTGTCAACTAATTTTTCACTAAGGAACGACTTGCTTTCGTTTGCCCAAGTACCATAATGAGTATACATTTCACCATAATGGATGCAAGGAACTCCATCTGAAGTCATGTCTGTTCTTACAAAACGTTTGCCTCGCTGAAACTCGCCAATTTTCCCTAATGCTTCCCACTTAACTGTGTTTTCTTCAAAGCTGAAAAACTCTTCACGATAGTGCTCATACTGATTTTTGCGAGCTGTAAGCTCCGCTGTAAGCTCCGCTGTAAGCTCCGCTGTAAGCTCTGTAAAAGTGTCTAAGATGCGAACTATTTCGTTTTGAATTGCAAGCGATTTTTCAGGATTGTTTGGGCAGGGGATAGGGATTAAAATCTTTTTTACGTCAGCAGCACTCATATTTGGTACACTGCTTTGTTTGTAACTTATTTGTATAGATGTAAGGTAATGAAATAAATATTTTGGCAATAGGTTATCATCTTTAGGTATAACTACTTTGAGCCTAATTATTGGTGTAAAACAAGCTCTTCTAAAATATATGGCTCCAGTATTTGCTCCTATGGAAGATATAGTAACGGCATCTTTATCTATTTTGTAGCTATCAGTAAATCCATAAATTTCAACGCCATTTCCATATATTGGATATTGATTAATATCGTCAGGAACAGAGCCTTTTGTACAATCTAACGGAGGCTCTCCGCCTGTAAATATATTACATACCTCTCCCAAAGCCATCCATTCAACCTCAACTCCCTCTAACAATTTATCTAAATAACTATTATTCATCTTTCCCTCCTTTTCTTAATCTCTGTTTGGTTTGTTTCTCAAAGTCAGAGATGATTTTTTGTGTTTTGTTAAACTCATCATATTTCTCGCGAGAGTTTACACGATAGCCCACCGAGATAATGGCGTCGAGGCTGTAGAATATCGTGGTTCGTTTTACATCTCTGCTGCCCTCTTTTTGAACTACCGAGAATTCCTCGGTAGTTGCACTCTCTGCTAACTCACCATCGGCAAAGATGTTTTTCAAATGCAACGAAATATTGTCGCTCGAGCAGTCAAACAACTCAGCCATTGCCTTTTGAGTAAGCCAAACGGTGTCGTCTTTGACTATTGCACTTACCGAAACATCGTGTTCGGGGGTGTTGTATATCAGAAACCTCAATTCATTGTTCATTGCTTACCCTTCAATTTCGTTTATAATAGCATCAATGCTAATGCGTAGGGCATCAATCTTCTTCACCGTTTCGCCTATCTCGGCATTTAACTCTTTAATATCAATCACCTCACGGTTGTCTTTCGCCTCTACATACGAACTAACCGAAAGATTATAATCGTTGTCGGCAATGAGGCTGTTGTCTACCGTTATGGCTACATGTTCTACATCTTCTTTGCGGTCGAAGATCTTCATTATTTCAGTAATATGTCCTTCTTCGAGTATATTGTTATTGGTTACCTTCTTGAAGAACTCTTCGCCGCTAGCATCTATAAATTGCGTTCTTGCATCTTGTTTGTTTTTAGCCAAAACCAAGATGTTGACCGCTATCGAAGTGCCATAAAAAAGGTTTGGTGCAAGCGATATAACGGTTTCTACAAAGTTATTGTCTACCAAGTATTTTCTAATCTTCTGTTCAGCACCACCACGATAAAAGATACCGGGGAAGCAAACAATAGCTGCTCGGCCTTTGCCCGATAGATAACTCAAAGCATGAAGCACAAAAGCAAAATCGGCTTTCGACTTAGGAGCAAGCACACCGGCAGGAGCAAAGCGGTCGTCATTGATGAGGGTAGGGTCGTCTGAACCAATCCAGCTAACCGAGTAAGGCGGATTAGACACAATGGCATCAAACGGTTTATCGTCGCCAAACTGAGGATCGAGAAGCGTATTGCCAAGAGCTATATTAAACTTGTCGTAGTTGATGTTATGCAAAAACATATTCATACGAGCAAGGTTGTAGGTGGTATGGTTTATCTCTTGTCCCCAAAAACCATCCTCGATAACGTGATTGTCGAAGTGTTTTTTGGCTTGCAATAGCAAAGAACCCGAACCAGCTGCTGGGTCATAAATCTTATTTACGCTTGTTTGCTTGTGCATAGCAAGCTGTGCAATAAGTTTTGAAACGTGTTGAGGAGTAAAAAACTCACCACCTGATTTACCCGCATTGGCAGCGTAGTTATTAATTAGATATTCATAAGCATCGCCAAATAGGTCAATGTGGTTATCTTCAAAATTGCCAAAGTTCAAATCTTCCACACCTTTCAATACAGCAGCCAAACGGCTGTTTTTGTTCTCAACCGTATTGCCAAGACGTGTGCTGGTAGTATCGAAGTCGGCAAACAATCCTTTTATATCTTGTTCAGAAGGGTAGCCATTAGCCGAACTCTCAATAGCATCGAAAATAGCTTTTAGGTCTGTATTCAAATTGGAGTTAGTATTAGCACCTTTTGCAATATTCACAAATAGCTGACTAGGATAGATAAAATACCCTTTGGTTTTGATTGCATCATCTTTAATCTCGGGAGTTATCACGCTATCAGGCAAATTAGCATAGTTTACACTAGCATCGCCACCTTCAATATAATTGGTGAAATTCTCACTAATAAAGCGATAAAAGAGAGTACCCAGTACAAACTGTTTAAAATCCCAACCATCAACTGCTCCACGCACATCGTTTGCTATTTTCCATATCTTAGCCTGCAATTCGGCTCTTTGTGCTATACTTGTCATACTATTTATATTTACTTTTATTTAGTAGTTTACTTCTATATAATACCCAACATTAAAATTAATATTGTGGTAAACGCAAAGGTATTGAAAAATACGGTAGTTTGTATCAAGCTATCTAAGCAATTATTCTATGAATTGTAGTCAATAAAACGTTGAACTAGCCATGATGAGAACCAGGTGTTAGTTATAGAATTCTCCAAAAACACCTGTCAACCGGAAGTTTTGTGTATTTCTCAAATGCTAATAAACATTAATTAGTGGTTTTGCTATTTATTCTCTCTTG
>CAMTPH010000024.1 GCA_947074345.1 uncultured Bacteroides sp.
GCTTTTATAGATTCTATTCGCTGATTGTCGATTTGATGGTACTTGCTCCTTGTCTAAAACTACATTTTCTATTTGGAGATAAGTATGTTTACGAATGGCTCAAATCTCCTTTTCATTGCTTATTTGTATTGCGATTGTAATATTTTCATCATATATCCTTAAAATAACTGTAAATAAAACGTAAATGCCGCACCTTACTTTTGCTGTATAATTAATATACAAAAGCAATACGATGAAAAAGGTTTTTAGGTTATTCACTTTTTTAGTGCTATTTTCAGGATTCAATTTTATCACATTGTATGCTGATGATAATAGTAACTCTGCCAAGCAGGGAGTATTTCGTGGGCGTATCATCGATGCAGAAAAACAAGTTTTACCTGGAGCTTCCATCTACATTGAATCATTAAACATCGGGGTCGTGAGCGATGTAAATGGATTTTATACTTTCCCCAATCTTGACCCTGGTACATATATCATTAAAATAAGTTATGTTGGTTTTTCTACTAATGAGATGACTGTTACTATTCCATCGGGTAAGACAATTGATAAAGACATTACTTTAAAC
Source organism: uncultured Bacteroides sp. (assembly GCA_947074345.1). Lineage (GTDB taxonomy): Bacteria > Bacteroidota > Bacteroidia > Bacteroidales > Bacteroidaceae > Bacteroides. The sequence continues at coordinate 566 of CAMTPH010000024.1, forward strand.
GAAGGTTTAGAGTTACAAGAAGTCGTTGTTGGCGGTTCGTTTCAGGGCCAACGCAAGGCTATATCATCACAGAAAAATAGCTTGGGTTTGGTTAACGTAGTTTCTGCCGATCAAACAGGTAAGTTTCCAGACTCTAATATAGGTGATGCACTAAAACGTATATCTGGTATCAACGTACAATACGACCAAGGCGAAGCACGATTTGGTCAGGTTCGTGGTACATCTGCCGACCTTAGTTCTGTTACTATTAATGGCAATCGTGTGCCTTCAGCTGAAGGTGATACACGAAACGTACAATTAGACTTAATTCCTTCTGATATGATTCAGACGATTGAAGTTAATAAAGTGATAACACCTGATATGGATGCAGATGCTATTGGAGGGTCTATTAATCTTGTTACTAAAAATTCACCTTATAAGCAAACTATTGCCGGTACGGTAGGTACTGGTTATAATTGGATAAGCCACAAAGCACAGCTTAATTTAGGTTTTACTTACGGTAATCGTTTCTTTAATGATAAGTTGGGTATAATCGTTGCAGCTTCTTATCAAAACGCTCCTTCGGGCTCAGATAATGTTGAGTTTGTATGGGGAGAAGATGATAAAACTGGCGAACTTTGCTTAACTGATTATCAAATACGTCAGTATTATGTAACTCGCGAGCGTCAGAGTTATTCTGCTGCTCTTGATTGGGAACTTAACTCCAACAATAAGTTCTTTGTAAAGGGAATATTCAATAATAGAAATGATTGGGAAAATCGCTATCGTACCACACTCAAAGGTTTAAACTTAAAAGAGGGTAGCGATGGAGAAGATTATTGTACTATCACTAATCAAGCTAATGTACGTGTGCAAACCAAGGGTGGCGCAAGCAATGTCAGAAATGCCCGTTTAGAGCGTCAACGAACTATGGACTTCACATTAGGAGGAGAGCATCTTTTTGGTTCCCTTTCATTTGATTGGAATGCCAATTATGCAAAGGCAAGCGAGAATCGTCCTACTGAACGATACATTGACTTTCAGCTCAAGAAACAGAACTTTATTCCTGATCTTACTGATGAACGTAAGCCACTCTATACACCTGCAGCTGGTTCGACCATGACACTCGATGATTCGTTTAGTTTGCGTGAACTTACTCAAAGCGATCAGGACATTAAAGAGACAGACTTTAAGATGGCTGCCAATTTTAAACTTCCTATGTCGAAAGGTTTGTTTGCTAACTCAATACGCTTCGGAGCAAAATTTGTTGATAAGAGCAAAGATAAAAATATTGAATTCTACGAATACTCACCCATCAATAAATCTGAGTTTGTTAAATCTGCCTTACAGAATACTGTAGTCGAAACCAAAGGCGACTTTATGGCCGGTAGTCAATACCAAGCAGGTACCTATGTTGATAAGAAATTCTTGGGCGACCTTGATTTAAACAATTCATCACTCTTCACACGCGAACTAGTACAAGAGGAACTAGCTGCTAACTATAAAGCTACAGAGCGCATCTCTGCCGGATACATTCGTTTCGACCAAAAGTTAGGCAAACAGTGGGAGCTAATGGCTGGTGTGCGTATTGAGAATACTTATGTATCTTACTCGGGTTATAGTTACAATGCAGACGAAGATTTGGCTTTGCCTACTGGACATAAAAAAGATAGCTATACCAATGTGTTGCCTTCGCTACTTGTGAAGTACAATGTCAATAACGATTTTCTTCTACGTGCATCATTCACAAACACTATTTCACGTCCTAAGTACTCTAACTTAGTACCAAGTACCAATATTAAAATGAGTGATAACACGATTACGTTGGGTAACCCCGAACTAAAACCAACCATCTCTTACAATTTCGATTTAAGTGGAGAATATTATTTCAAAAGTATTGGTTTGGTTAGTGCTGGTATGTTCGCAAAGAAGATTGACGACTTTATAGTATCTCAAACCTTTATGAACTATGAGTACGATGGCAACACATACACTCGTTTCTCGCAACCTCGCAACTCGGGCAACGCCAACCTATTTGGGGTAGAGCTTGCATACCAAAGAGACTTTGGTTTCATTGCAGATGCTTTAAGATGCATCGGATTCTACGGAAACTATACCTACACCTACAGTCATGTTAAGAACTTCAATTTCGAAGGTCGCGAAGAAGAAACCGGTTTACGTTTACCCGGATCTCCAGCACATACCGCAAATGCTTCATTATTCTTCGAGAAAAGCGGTATTAGCCTTCGTTTGAGCTATAACTATGCATCATCATTTATCGACGAAATGGGGCCTTCTAAATTCTTTGACCGCTATTACGACAAGGTAAACTATATGGATGTAAACGCGAGCTATACGTTCGGTAAGAAATGCTTGATTACGGTATATGCCGAAGCAAACAATTTATTGAATCAGCCTTTGCGTTACTACCAAGGAGCCCAAAACCGCACTATGCAGGCAGAGTATTACGGTGTTAAAGTCAATGCAGGTATCAAAATCAATCTATAACAATCAATCTTTCAACAATGAATATTAAAAGACAATTAGCAGCTTTACTATTAGCTGTATCTACTATTAGTTTCGCTCAGACAACCGATTTTGCACCATTCGATGGTAATTTCAACTTTTATATAGCTAACGATTTAGGGCGCAACGGCTATTACGATCAGAAACCCATAGCCGAAACAATGGGTAATATGGCCGAAGAAATAGATCCGGAGTTTGTTATTGCCAATGGAGATATACACCACTACGATGGTGTGCGTAGTATTAACGATCCATTGTGGCTAACTAGTTATGAGTTGGTCTATTCGCATCCAAAGTTGATGATTGATTGGTTTGCTACGCTAGGCAACCACGAATACAGAGGTAATAGTCAAGCCATATTAGATTATAAAACAGTGAGTCGCCGTTGGTCAATGGAAGATCGCTATTATACCAAAACATTCAAGCACAAAGATAACTCTACTTTGCGAGTAGTGTGGCTCGATACAACTCCGCTTATCTCTAAGTATCACGATGAAAATGAAACTTACCCTGACGTACAAACTCAAGACCCTAAGAGACAATTAGCATGGGCTGACTCTGTATTGAACACCGCCAAAGAAGATTGGGTAATTGTGGTAGGGCATCATCCGATCTATGCTGAGACCTCTAAGGGAGAAAGCGAACGTTTGGAGCTACAGAATAGCCTTAACCCTATATTGAAGAAGCATGGCGTCGATATGTATATTGCTGGCCATATACACAACTTTCAGCATATACGAATGCCCGATAACGGAATTGACTATGTGGTCAACTCATCGGGTACTACGTCAAGAAAGGTGAAGCCTATTCAAGGAACTCAATTTTGTGACTCAAATACAGGGTTTGCTATTGGTTCGCTAAACAAACAAGAGCTTAACCTATCGATGGTCGATAAGTCGGGTAACATACTTTATACTGTCAATCGCCGCAAATAATATATACTATATTCTAGCCTTATATCACCTCATAGGTAAACTACCTAACTTAGCACGATAACAGTTAACAGTTATCGTGCTGAATGTATTAATCTACCAAGTTATAATCATATATCTACCAAATGAGCTAAGAAGTTCTTGAGGTATAAATAATAAAGCCGGCTAACCATTCTTAGGTTAGCCGGCTTTTATTGTTGTATAGAGTCGTATCTTAGTCTACTTTCTCGAATACTTGAACCTCATTCTTGCCTACTGTTTCCCAAACCATTTGAGTCTTTGTAAGGCTAGTAATGATGTATTCATTGTTCCATGGGCGACTAAATGAATAGTCGTAGATACCGCAGATGATTGTTTTTTCATCTTCAACAGTCAAGCTATACGCACCACTTTGAGTTTGAGCTACACCCGACTCAATGTTGTCGTAGATTTCAAATTTAGTATCTACACGGTCAAGAGTGATGTAAAAGAAAGCATTGCCATCGATTGGCTCACCATTCAAGGTAGCAAGTTTCCAATTACCATCTAGGTTGCGTGCTGTGATATCTAGTTCAGCCGATACTACCTCTTCGGTTTCGCTCGAACAAGCTACGAATGCAGTAGTCATCAGAAGAATAAATAATGTATTAAATATCTTTCTCATAATTGTTTTTATCTTACTTCTATTCTATTATTATTTGTATGTTTGGTTGATTCTCTTTGTCGCCTTCCATGCCTCTAAGCGGAAGTGCAACAGATATTCTATCTTCTGTTTGTGCTTTCTCAGGATCGAAACTAAATACAAGCTCGCCTTTAGTGCGTGGCGGTATTTGTTCGGGTTCTGTTCTAAACATTACTCCTTGGGGCAGAATAGTAGGATCAACCGATAATGACAGTATCTCGTCGGTGTTATTGTAGCAGTTGATGCGTTCAACTTGCTTGTTGCCTGAATCTCCAAATCGTACTTGTTTTTGTTTCACATACAAGTCGCCAAACGAATATCGATACTCGTTGAGCGGGTTAGTAGTTGGAGTTACGATACCTGTCAAAAAGATTGTTTCTGTGCTCTGAATATCATCTTCGCTTGAGTAGATAAAGACTTGCTTATCTATGTTTCCCGGAAAGTTAAGTGGCTTGAAAGAGAATTCAATGCTGCTTGTTTGTCCCGGCTTAACAATCGAATCGGTTGCATGTGCGCTAACGCAAGAGCAACTTGTCAATACTCGAGTGATGATTAAATCTTTGCTGCTGCGGTTGGTATAGTCAAGATGACCGCTTACTTGGGCGGTATCTTCACTAATCGTTCCGAAGCTATATTCAGTAGTTTCAAATGCGAAAGGATTCTCTTGAGCAGATGCTTGCCCGATAGCTGCTAGAGCTACCGAACAAACCATTGCTATATTTTTGAATATCTTTCTCATCTGATGGAGATCTTATAACCAGCCGTTGCCACCACCGTTACGAACAACGATAGACACAACTTGTTCAACACCTTCAGCTTTTACTAAGATAGAAGTAGAACCTTCAGCCTTACCTGTTACCACCAATGTAGTACCTTCAACACGTACTTCAGCAATAGCGCTGTTAGCACCGCTTACAGTAAATGTTTTGTTAGCACCACCTGCGTAGTATTGAGCCATGTCAACAGAAGTTGTTGCAGCAACACCAACACGTACGTTAGGAATACGCATAGCAACACCATTTGCATTATCAGCAACCATGTTCATCAAGTTTGCAGCATCGATGTATCCTGTACCCATTTTACCTCTATAGTTAATTAGGTTCATCTTCGATTTAGAGTTTGTTCCAAATTCCATGAAATAGTAATAGAACTCTTTTTCTGAAGAATAGTATGCATCATCAAATTGACGAGTAGAGTTAAGGATTAACTCTCTGAACTTATCAGCTTTGAAGTGTTTATAGTTTTTAGCAGCATACGAAAGAGCCAATGCTACAGAACCCGATACTTGAGGACAAGCCATTGAAGTTCCTTCCATATATCCGTAACCACTCTCTGCAACCAATGGAGGCATTGTAGAAAGAATCATACCTCTCTCGTCTTGGTGGAAGTCAACGTCGCCACCAGGAGCAGCAAGACCGATATGACGGCTGTAGTTAGAGAAAGTAGATGTAGTAAAGTCTCCTGCCATAGATGCAACAGAGATATAATCAACGTGAGCACCTGGATAACCAGCTTGTGGAGAACCTTCGTTACCACCGGCAAAGATTGCCACACCACCATCGATTACACCGTTAGGAGAACCTGCATTGTGGATAAAGTAATCTAGTGATTCTTTTTGCAAAGCACATGTTTGCGACCATTCTTCAACTGTGTTGAAACCTGGTTGGTCTGGGAATGAAGTATAACCCGAGTTGAAACCCCAGCTACATTGTAGGATTACCGCACCATTATCAGCCGCATACTTGATAGCTTGTGCTTCTTCGTAAGTCGAAGCTACATTTTGGCCATCAAAAAGCTGACAACTCATGATGCGAACACCGTCGCCATTGCCTGTACCACCTGCGATACTAGAGATACCTTGACCGTTGTTGTTTACAGCAGCAACCATACCAGCAACGTGAGTACCGTGACCTGTATCAAATGGGCTATCCCATGTTAGAATACCTCTATTTCTTACGAAGTTGTATCCATGAACATCATCTACATAACCATTGCCATCAGCATCTTGATTAGCATTGAAGCTCTCTTTAGGGTTTACCCACATATTAGCGTGCAAGTCAGGATGTGAGTGCATTACACCCTCATCAAGTACAGCAACAATAATAGAAGGATCTCCGGCGCACATTTCCCATGCTTCATAAGCATTGATATCCGAACCAGCAACCATTCCTTTAATGCCATTCACGCCTTCGCCTTCATTATGCATATTCCATTGGTTAGGCAATAATGGGTCGTTAAATGGAGTGTTACGCAATGTGCGTACTTGCTCAGCACTGTTCTTAGAACGAGAATAAGGAATTGATCTTACGAAACGACTCAACTGACCCTCTTTTGTACGGTATTGACGAATAGAGTGCGAGAACTCAATTTTGTCAATCTCGCCTGTAGCAGCAAGTCCACGAGCAACCGTTGCAAGGTCAGCGTTCTCATCAAAACGAACTACGTACCAAAGGTTCATTCCCGATTCGCGAGTCAATGCTTCGCGGCTGTTATCGATAGGAAATACACGTTTCAATTCGTAAGCAGCAACTGCATCAAGCTCTTTATCTGTGTTTGTTAAACCCGAACGAGTCAACACGATTTGGTTGTTAATGCTTCTTGTTTGCGCCGCTTTACCATCCAATGCAGTGTTTGCCGATGGTTTAAACTTTACAAGGATCTCCCCAGGGATTGCTCCCTCGGGTGATCTATAGATTTTTGCTGTTAGTTGATCATTGCTCTCTTCAACAACACCGATATTGTCATTGGTACAGCTCGATGCAAAAGCAAGTGTAACTAATAGTGATGATATATATTTATTCATGATTAATAGTCGTTGTTTTCGTATTTATCTTTATAATACTCGTAGTAATAGTTATCGTTGTATGGTGTGTTTACGAAACCTGGTGTATTACCTTCTGGATCTTTCTCTCCGGCATCTTGATTGTACAATAATACATCAGCACCCCAATAGTAAAGATTTGGGTGATATAATACCCAATCAGGAATAATACCTGTTAGTTGATTACCATTCAAACGTAGTTCCATCATTTTAGGTAAAATCTTAAATTTACCTTCATGTTCGGCAGGAAGTTTTTCGTCGATACAGTCTTGAGCTGTATATCTTGGCATCTCAACACCGTTTTCAATCAAATAGTATTCGCTGATTTGCTCTTCAGTAGGAATGTTACCCCAGAAACTATTGATGTTTAAGTGTAACTGCTCTAAAGTATCCCATGTAAAAAAGCGCATGTAATCTTTCAAGTTACCCTTCATAAATCCTGTGTTTAAGAACAACTCTTTCATGTTAGGGAAGTTCTCTTTATTAATCATCTCAGGAATTCTTCCGAATTCATTGTTTGACAATGCAAGATATTCTAAGTTCTTAAGTTCTTTGAAAGACTCATCAAGTTCTACCAAACCATAAGCAAAAAGAACAAGCTTTTTCAGATTATCCTTAATATAGTAGAATGAATCGCCTGTTGAAAGAGCTTTGTCATCATTGTTAGCATTCGAGAAGAACTCTAATGTTTCAACATGCTTTAAGTATCTGATTTCGTATGGCAATGGTTCGTTGGTATTAAAGAAAGTGAAGTTTGCACTTTTTACACGACCAATGTTTTGAGGAGTAGCACCTTTATCAGAAGCTTCCCATACTTCGATACCTTCCCAGTTGTGTAGCAATTCGCTAGGATCGCTCATGTACCAGCAGTTCAAACCTCTTGTAATAGCTAGAATAGCCAATGAGTCGCCCGCTCTTGAATCTTCAATAAGCATACCTGGCTTCTGAATAACTAGAAGTGAATCTTGACGCTCATATTCGTAATCGGTAGCATCGATTGGGTCGAACTTAACCATTACGCGACGATCGTTTACAGGGATGTTGTTGTTTTCCCATTTGAAACGAACTTTTACATCGCGAGGACGAGCACCTCTATCAAAGTTAAAATCGATAGCTTCTGATCTAATCCATGATGTACTTCCATTTCCCTCAACATTAGCAACGCTAACATTAAATCGAACGTTAGTATAAACGTTAATATCGAAGTAACGCTCTTCAAGAGAAGCGTAGTTCTCAAGGTTTACAATCGAATCTTTCAATTCGATTGTAGGTAGATAACCCGATTGTGTAACCTGAAGGTATTTTGATTCGCCCGAGTTAAATGTAAAACGAACTCTTGCCTCTCTGCTGCTTTGTACAACTGTAGAGTCAACAATCACCTTACACTCTGCCGATCTAAGACCATTGGCAGGAGATATCTGTATCCATGGAGCATCAGTAGTAGCTACCCATGATTCTTCTGTTTGTACATTTACCGTGTTTACCGAACGGTGTGCATAGGCGATGATGCTCTCCGTGCTCAACGCATTTCCTATGCTTTTGTCGTTGTCATCGCTACAAGCAGCCATAGCAACAACGATCGTTAAGGATAATAGTTTAAATATATAATTTTTCATATATGTTATTTGTCTATATTAGTCAAGAGATAAAGCAGAACAATCGCGAATATCTTGTGTGCGGTCATAATATAAATTGTATGCACCTGCGCGAATATATGCGCAAATACTACCCGCATAGAATGTGATGTTTGGGTTATCAGAGATATCCAAGTGGAAGATCATAAATGATAGGTTCTCATTGATCAATCCTAAGTTGTTTGAACCTAAGTACAAACCTCTCAATGCAGCATGGTTAGCTATATTCTTTGGCCATTCTCTTAAACAACGGTTACCGTTCTCATCGCGTTGAGTACGCAAAATCAATACAGTTAAACCTTGACAGTTCAATAATCCCCAAGGGAATGCAGCGAAACGATTGTGCGATAAATCTACACCATAAAGGAAAGGTAGGTTCTTACCGTTTACCTCTGCAGGAAGTTCTGTCAACATGTTTGCTGTTAAGTCGATAGACAAGAACAATGCTGAGTTTTCTCCTGTGAATGATCCTTCTGGAATCTCTGTAATAAGATTGGCAGCTAAGTTAATAGTGCTTACAGCCGACTTAGATGCAGCTAACGCTTTAGGGAACTTAGTGAACTTATTGTTAGAAAGATTCAATGAGTTTACATACATACCTTTGAATGAACCATCTTCTTCTCCTTCAAAACCATCAATCTCATTATAAGCAAAGCTGATACCTTCGATTGGAAGTCCAGAGATAGAGAATATATTAGGGAACTTAGTCAACTTATTCTCATTAGCCGAGAATGTTTCAAGATCGTTGTAGTTACAGAAGTTATTTGGGATACGTGTGATTTCGTTGTTATCAAAATAAATCTGAACAGGCGCAAACTCTCTACCAAATGCAGGAAGCTCGCCTTTAATCTTGTTGTACGAGAAGTCTACCATACCTGCTCTTTTGAAATTACCAAAAGATGCTGGAATAGCCTCCAAGTTGTTATAGTTGCAATAGAACATTTGCATCTCTTTTGCCATAGGGCTATTTGCCATTTTGTCTAGACCGTTGTAGATATCTTCTCCACTCCATTGTGCATTTTGTGAGATATTAATAGCTACCAACTTATCCAACTCTGCAATTTGCATTGGGAATCTAGTCATGAATGGACAGTTGTAGATTTCAAGGTCAGTTAAGCCTTTCAATTCTCCAAACTCAGCTGGCAATTCAGTGATAGTACTGTTAGCAATAAATAGAGTTTTCAAGTTCTTCAAGTTACCAATTTCTTTTGGCAACGATCTCAAACCATTGGTAATAACACCAAAGTTAGTATCGGCTCTTGTAACAGGTGCTTTAGAGTTGCCGCTGTAACGAGGAGCGATGTTTTGATTGAAATCAGCGAAACCGTCTTTATCAAACTCGATACCGCCAGGAATAGTTGCACCTTTCAAATCGAATGCACTTTGAAGTGCTGGAGATATTGTTTGTGCTGCAATAGATTTATGTCTTGTAGACAAGTATTTTTTGCTAATAGCTTTACGGTTAGCTTCTAGAGTACCCGCCAATGCTTGGCCTACGATATCTTCTGATGGCTCAAATTTGTTACCGTTAATATCGTTGTGTGTACCTAAGTACAATTCGTTAAGCTCAGTCAACTGACCAATAGCTGCTGGCATATGACCTTGGAAACCGAAGCCACTGATGTTAATTAAACCAACGCGACCACTAGGATGTAGTTCTACACCTGGTTGGTTACCCCACAAGTCTAGTTCTCTGTTGAAATCCCAGTTACAACCAATAGTTTGGCCTTCACCTTGGAAGCTCCAGTTTGGACCATCAAGTGCTTTCCAAATTTCGTAAAGCGCTAAATAGTCTTTGATATATTCTTGGTTAGAATCGATGCGTACAGGTACGTCTACTCTCGATAAACCATTGTCTCTTACTTCAAATGTAGGGCTAGGAGAGATAGTTGCCATCAAAAGGTCTGATTTAGATGCATTGTGCAATACATAAGACATAATGTTCCATGTACCCGCTTTGATGTTGATGATTGAGTCAGAAGTCAATATCATTTTCATTTTATTGTTATCTTCTTCATCAAACACTTGAGTATATCTAACTCTGATTTTGTCGAAAGTCAAAAGTTCGTGGTTTTGACGAACATTAAGAGTGATATAGCTGATGTCTTTAAATAGAAGTTCGTTATCACTTCTTGTCAATTGCATATCTTCTATATCTTTCACAAAAGTAAAGTTTACTCTACCTTTCTCTTCAGCGCTTACTGTAAGATCTTTAGTCACCAAGCCACCTTCAATGATAGATTGTTGCTCGTTTAACTCTGTGATATAAAGTTCCTCGTCGAGTGCATCATAAAGTGTATAACCTAAGATGGTATAATCACCAACCATTAGTTTAAGCTTTTCTGTTCTCAAACCGAATTCAGCATTTTCTTGATTGAAAGCGCTAAGAGTCAATGTTTGAGAAAGACGCGTATTATCGAACAAGAACTCAACACGAATTTTGTGTGCATCCGATAGATTTTCAAGAGATGTATTCAAGGCTCTTGTTTCAGCCGGATTGTATGAAGCCTCTTTATAGAGTTTAAATTGGATATATCCATACCCAAGATCTCTATTATCAACCAGCGTCTCGTCAGAGCAACCGGTCAGGGTTAATGATATCGCTGCTATGAGCGCAAATAATTTGAATAGATTCAATTTCATATTTCAAAATATCTTTGTATTAATTACTTTTTAATCAATAATGAGTTATTAAGAATGGCAGTATCTGTATTGAAACAGATACCGCTGTTCTCAATTAAGTCATTATTATTCTGCTTTGTTGTTTAACAAAATACAGTGGATAGCGTATTGTGGCTGACCGTTTACAGTGATTACAATACCACCTTCAAACCAGTCGCTTGGAGCTGGGTTTTCTGGGCGCATGCTCACTGAGAAATAGCTGTCACCATTAGAAGCGTTCAACCATTCTTTATTTTCATCAGCAATTTCGAAGAATGGCTCACCACCTTGCAACCAAGTGATTTGTGACATAAGTCCTGAGTTAGGATTGTCGTAAGTAAGGATGTACACATTTTCAGGTGATACGCCCCACTCATCTTGGTAGAAGCCTGTCAAGTCTTGGTTAGTTGTCTTTTCAAGAGTAGCACCATACATTTGTGCATAATCAGGATATACAAACTGCAAGCCTTTGTTATCGCCGTTGCCATCACCACTTTTTTGAGTGATATCTCCAAGCACGTAGCGTTCGTAAGCAGCTTTTAGTTTACCGCTTTGCGTAAACATGTTTTCTACGTTATAGTTAAGCTCGTCTCTTAACACATCAGCAGGAATAGCAAATAGAGTAGCAGTTCTTTCTGCACCCGAGTTTGCAAATGCGCCAACACTGTATGAGTAATCCCATACAAACTCGCCAAGACGATTAATGCCCATACCCATTGCTTCGATCCAATCAGAATCAAAAGCAAGTCCGTATCCATAATCTACACCATAGAACTTATCACCGCTGTAACCAATCTCTGTGTTGATAGCTCTAATGTTGTAACCACCAGACACACCAGTCAAGTTAAAGTTGTATTCATCGATCTCAGTACCATTCACAGCTGTTGTTTTACCATTAGCCTCAAATACTAGACCTTGATATTTAAGCATCTCAGGAGCGATAAAGATGTTTTGTGCACCCTCAGCTTTGATTGTCAAAGGGAAAGAGATTGAAGGGTCATTCTTACCAACGATTCTCACTTCAACTTCCATATCTTCTAAAGTGTAGTAAGTATAATCATTAGTGAAGTAGAAGTAAGCGCTTTCGCCTGCTTTACCTTCAGTCATATAATAATCAGTATCGTTGTTAGCAACCCATTGAGGCATACCTTCAAGTTTCCAATCAAAGTTAGTGCTGAACTTCAAACGAGCTTGATATTTGAATGCTCTATCCGACCAATCCAAGTTTACAGTCGAAACTTCGATATCTTCGAATGTATCAAAATTCGTTTGGTATACAGTAACAATAGGTTCTTTACCTGTACGAGTGATATTAGCAATCGTAGAAGTCTGTCCGTTCATTGATAAAATAACAGTAGCTTCTTTATCACCAAATCCCCAATTAGCATCAGTTACAATATAAGAGATTGTATATTCGCCAGCAACACCCGATTTAGAGTAAACATAGTCATCATCTTCTACAAACTTAACCCATAGAGATTCTGTATAAAGATTCCATGGACCATCAGATTTGAAAGTAAATGAGCTTTGTTGTCCAATTGCTAATGTAAGGCTTTGAGTCTCTGGAAACTCATAGCCAAATATATTTGTGTTATCATCGTTTGAGCAACTCGTTAGAGTAGCTGCCAAAACAATAAGTGCACAACTTAGTATTTTAAATAATCCTTTTTTCATTCTTGCTCTAGATTTTTATTATTGATTAAAAACCATTCTTTTCAATGTATTCGCCTTCGGCATCTGAGATCCATTTTAGTACAGCCCAGTATGTTCCCATGTTACCTTGACCCTCTACCCACATACGGTGATAGATCATTGCAAATTCTTCGCAAGCACTATAATAGTTCGTATACATTGTGTTCAATTCAGTACGAATCCAAGTCTCACCAAATGGTGCACCCATTAGCGAACGAGTATTAGCGATAATCTGACCACTCTCCATGCTCAAGTCTGGAGTAAGCGGATTGCTTGTTTCGAACTTGATACGGATGTCATAGTTTGATTTAAAGATATCGCCATCAACCAAGAAGTTCTTTAAGATCAATACGTTCTCATCTTTAGCTTCGCGGTCTACGTATGTTTTGATAAGTCTGCTTCTTGTTTCGTAACCAATTTCAGAAAGGAAAGAAGATTGAACTACACAATATCTGTTATCGTAGTCTTCGATAACTAGAGGACATCTCTTCACCAAAATAACTTTGATATCTTGGTTACCTTCATACAAGTCCCATTTCAAGTTATCTGGAGTAACTAGACGAAGTTGTATTTGGTAGTTATCAGTAGCACTGATGTTGTTATAAATACTTTGAACTTTGAATGAACCTTTGCGTTCGCCAGCTTTGATTGTAAAAGAGTTAGAAGGCAATGTAAAGTGAATACCTTCTACCGCATTAGTACCTCCATCAATCACCTCAATACCAAAAGTACGGTCGTAAGGGAAGTCAACAGTAGTACCAACTTCAATTTCAAAATCTTCGCCTGTAGCAAGTACAGGGCAAACAGCAATTGAGTCTGCAAAGCCCACATATTCTGGGCCTGTATATACAGTCGTTTCGCTATTACAGCCAACGAAAGATACTGCAGCTACAAAAAATGCTATAATTGATATATAATGTTTCATGTTTTATTATTTGATATTATAATCAGCTTATTAATTACTTTCGTTACCAACAATCATTGAGCCAGGAGCTTCAATTTCGTGTTGAGGAATAGGCCACACAAAACGTGGGTTGTTTGCATTGATTTTAAGTCTGTTTCCAGGAGCAACCGTGCTAGTTTCAGCTTTACGTTCAAAGCCTTTGCCCCAACGTTTCAAGTCGTGAAGACGGAAACCTTCCATATACAATTCGCGTACGCGTTCTTGTTCAATAACAGTCAACCAGTTGTTAGCACTTACACTTGCACTACCAGGGTAGTTTGTATAACGCGCTTTGCGTAGTGTAGTAATATCAGCTGCAGCTTTGCTATATTCCGGATTCTCTTTCGCACAGTAAGCTTCAGCACGAATCAAGTATTGCTCGCCAAGACGGAATACTTTTGGTTGGTTTACAGCCAAGATGTTTTGGCTAGCAAATGATGACAAACCTGGATACTTCCAAAGGATGATAGCAGTCAAACCATGAGGATATCCTGTACGTACTCTTCTGAAATAAGATTGGTAGCGAGCATCAGTTGCTTCGAAAGCATCATTTGCAATCCAAGCCGATGGGATATAGTCTGGTGTATAGCTCATAAAGTCATAGTTCAAGAATACTTGACCCAATGCACCACCGTAAGATGTTGGAGTAAAACCAACTTTCCACATAATTTCGTAAGCTTGATCATCAGTCCACATATAGTCTAATGTAGTTTGAGATGATGTAGCCATCGATTTTGTGTTGGCCAATGTATAAGTAGTGTTGTTGATAACTTTAGAAGAATACTCAATAGCTGTATCCCAGTCTTGCATATACAAAGCAACACGAGCACGCAAACCATGGATAGCTGCTACAGTAAAGTAGTTAGAACCATAATAGTCTGTTTGAATATTATCTTCGGCTACTTTCAAGTCGCTGATGATTTGGTTGTAGCTTTCGCGAAGCGTAGCACGTTTAGGAAGCGCTTTGTTATAATAAGATGTAGAGATAACAACACCCAAGTCTTCTTTATCGGCAATCTCTTCTGTATACGCTTTACAGTAAAGTTTTACTAGTTCAGAGTAAGCCAATGCTCTTGCAAAGTGAGCTTCACCTTTATATAGATACAATTTGTTGAATTCCTCTTCAGATTTCAAGTTCTCTTCAACGTTGTCCATGTTGTCAAGCAAGAAGTTTACACGACCAATCACCGTGTATAGTCCGTTGTAAACAGCAACAACCTCGCTATCAGTACTGTTGAAATCCCAAGTCCAGTAGCGTCCATAAACGTTTCTAAAGCCTTCAACTGCATGTACATAGTCGGCTTGGATGTCTGGAATAAGTGTTAAGTAACCACTATATAGAGCACCGCTTTTGAATGCAGCATAAATACCATTCATTAATTGCTCTGCATCAGATACTGTCTGAATTGCATCTTCATCGATGATTGCATTTGAAGGAAGTTTCTCCAAGCACGATGATAGAAACAACGATGCAAAAGCGATTGTTAATATCTTAAATTTTTTCATATTTAATAATGCCATGTTTTATTTAGAATGTGAAATCAACACCAAATGTGTATTGACGTGACATTGGATATTGAGCCTGATAGATGTTTGAAGTTCCTTCAGGGTCAAGGCCACTAAACTTAGTGAATGTCAATAGGTTTTGTCCTTGAGCATAAAGACGGATTGATTGAACTACACCCATTTTTTGAATCCATGCTTGTGGCAAGTTCCAGTTAAGAGATAAGTTTTTCAAACGAAGGAAAGAAGCATCTTCCAACAATCTATCGTCAAACTCAGTCATGATACCATGACGTGGGATATCAGTGATATCACCTGGTTGTTGCCAACGGTCAAGCAATCTGCGCGATTGGTTGTATGAAGTAAAACGTCCGTTACTTTCGTCGAAATAGCGGTCATTGTTAATCATGTGGCGACCTTTCACCCAGCTAAAGTGAGCTGTAAGCGATACACCTTTATAAGAAAGGCTTGTACCGAAACCACCTTGCCATGGAGCAAATTGAGTTTTGTCAAGAAGCACGCGGTCTTCTGTTCTCATCTCGTTTGTAATTTCACCATCTTTCGTATACCAAAGTGCATCACCATTCAATGGATTTACACCCGCATAGCGATTCAAGAAGAAAGAACCAACAGGATTGCCTACTACCAATTTAGTATTAGTCGATGCATATTCGTAAGCGTCTACACCGTTGTACAAGCTAAGAATCTTATTCTTGTTGTAAGATACGTTAGCCGACAATTGCCAATCCCATCCGTTTGCACGAACTACGCTACCCGAGAACATCATCTCAATACCACGGTTCACCATCGAACCTTCGTTTTGCCACATGAAAGAAACACCCGAGTTAGTTGAAGGATTCACAGGAACGCTCATCAACATATCTGTTGTTTTCTTATTGTAAAGCTCAATATCTAAATTGAAACGGTTGATGAAACCAAGACGGATAGCTAAGTTGCTAGTCCATAGTTTCTCCCATCCAAGGTTAGGGTTCTTTTGACGGATTGGTACAAGAGTAGCATCGCCTACATAGTCGTCGCCACCACCAATAACACCTAAGTGGTCGTAGTAAGGAATTTCAGAGTTACCCGAAGTACCTGTACTAAGAGCAACTTGTGCAGTTGTCAACCAGTTCAAGTCTTTCATGAATGACTCATTGCGCACGTTCCACATAAAACCTACCGACCAGAAAAGACCCCAGCGGTTGTTTTTGCTAAAACGTGAAGAAGCATCTGTACGAATCGATCCATCAGCATAGAAGCGATCGTCAAAGCTATATTCGGCACGACCGAAGAATGAAAGATATGAGTAAGATTGCTCAATATCGCTCCAGCTACGTGCAGTAGTACCATTCGAAAGGTCAGTCAAGAAATCGTTGTTTTGACCGCGAACCGAAGTAGAGAAACCATCGTAATAGTAATCTACACCTTCTTGACCTACTAGGAAGTTGAAGAAGTGCTCTCTGTTCAAATCAAAGTTGTAAGTCACTGTATTAGTGATCGACAATGTTTGCATATTAGTTACAGAACGTCCTGCAGTACCTTGGCCATTGTTTGGCTTGTAGCTAGGAAGCGACTGTACAAATGTTTTGCCTTGAAGGTAGTCGTAACCAAATTGAGAACGAATCTTTAAGTTCTCGATAGGAGCAACCTCTACGAAAGGCAACATCATGAATTTAAATTTCTTGCGGCTCAACGGATTGTTTTCAATCCATTCAAGTGGGTTTTCACCAAACGATTGCCATGAGCCATCGTTTACAGACGCCAAAGAACCATCCTCTTTGTATGGAGAATAGTAAGGAAGCATAAAGCGAGCAGCCGAGATAGGAGTTACCAATGTGTAAGAACCTTCGTCAGCTTCAGCATAATCTTCGTAAGTAAACATTGAGTTAACACCCAACTTCAACCAGTTTGCTGCTCTAACATCAAAGTTAGCACGCATACCAGTTCTCTTGAATTTAGATGCTACAGCAATACCATCTTGGTCGTAAAAGTTACCCGAGATAAAGTAGTTCAAACGATCTGTTGCACCACTTACCGAAAGGTCATAGTTTTGTACCGGAGCTGTCTTGTTGAAAACTTCATCAACCCAGCGTACATCAGTCTGTGCAAGCTTTGCATAGTCTTTTCCTGTGTCAAGACCAATCTCTTTTTCGTATTGAATACGTTCAGCAGTATTCATGATGTCCCAGTTACCATGCGCCATTTGCGAGAAACCTGCTTGAGCACGAACTGTAATAGTTGGCTTAGCGTTGTTTCTACCACGTTTGGTTGTGATGATAACTACCCCATTGGCAGCACGAGCACCATAAATCGAAGTAGACGAAGCATCTTTCAATACCGAGATATTGTCGATGTCGTTAGGGTTAATCGTGTTGAAGTCAACTTCAGAAATCGGAGCACCATCCAAAATAAATAGGGGAGATGTTCCCGAATTGATTGAGTTAGTACCACGAATCGTGAACTTAGCCGCCGCACTAGGATCACCCGAGTTTGATAGAACGCTCAAACCGGCCACTTGTCCTTGCATTGCTTGGTCGAAACCTGCTGTAGGAACATTCTCAAGTGTTTCCGCTTTAACCGTACCCACCGAACCGGCTACTGTGCCTTTCTTACGTGTACCGTAAGCTACAACAACAACCTCGTTTAGTGTTTGTGCATCTGGTTGCAACACTACGTTAATTACTCTACTACCAGCTGTTACTGTTGCACTGTGTGTTCTCATACCGATGTACGAAAACTCAATAACATCACCAACATTGGCGTTAATTGAATACTCTCCCGACAGGTTGGTCACCGTTCCTCGGGATTCTCCTTTGACGCTAACTGTAGCGCCAATTACTGCTTCGCTATCCTCAGAAGACGTTACAATCCCTGTAACATTTACCTGCGCTAACGCAGCCGAAGATAAAGAAAACATCAATAATAGAACCGTTAAGGTTTGATAAAAACTTTTCACTCGTAATTTGTTTTATCGTTATTTAAATCTAGTTGAAATTCATTTTGTGCCTATACATTGAAATGCGCGCCCGCATGAAATACTGCACAAAGATACTTCAGATAGCAAAAGAATGCAAAAATGGTTTAGTTAATTAGAGTTTCTATTTGTATGTATATGCAAACACGTTATTTATGACTGTTTTTGCTTGCAATTTGAAACAGTTTGTTTTTAAAATGGGCGTTTTTAAAACAAGATTGATATCTGAATATGCCAAATTCGATGATTTGCGAGTGGCGTAATTGCATAAATATACCAATATTTGGTGCCTTTTTCTATCCCCGTTTTGTATAAATTTAGCATACAATAGACGATTTGTAGGCTTTGTTTTCCTCTTTTATGACGTGACAATTTGGTCTAATAAATAATTAAAATCTTTCATTCTGCCATCTAATTTCACAAAAGTGTGTTTTCGTGTTTTTGTTATGATGCGGCTTGCTTTGTTGTTCTTTTTCTTTAGATGCTTTTTTACTTCTCTTTATTGCGCTTGTTACTTCTCTTTTGTGCTGACTGTTGTTTGTGTGTAACTTCTTTATATATAGGTTGGTAGGCGTGTGTTTAAGTGTGTCTATATAGTCTGCAATAACCCTGATGTTAACTCTATATATTCGGCGCGATAATAGTTAACAGTTATCATGCTGAATCTATACAGTTAGCACGATAACTATTAACTATTATCGTGTTGTATGTTTTGATAACTATTTCGATTTGTAGTAGAATAGCTTCTGTTTTATACTTATACATGCTATAAAATTGTAATACATTGAAGGTTAAATTGGTTTTTATGGCTGTTTTATTGTTCTAAAAAGGCTTATTTGATTACATTTTCTATCTGTTACTGTTAAATTGTTATTTCACATAATTAACACTATTGCATATTAATTATTTTCTAAATAAATTGCCAACCTCTTTTTAACTATAAAAACAAACGACTATGTTTACGATACATGACTTGGTTACTACAAGTAAAACAGGCGAAAATGGACTCTTGAAGTTAGTATCAGCATTTCAGATGATGCAAGACTGTTCGGAGTTGTGGTTCACTTCTGAACCCGAGTTTGAGAGATACATGCGTATCAACAATGTAACCCAGCTGTTGGCTTCTCGCCAGGTCGATATTATTCGTGTGCCTCACTTCAAAGAAAAGCTGACTATACAAACTGGAGTATACGAGTGTTTTGGCTATTATGGATTTCGCAATACGATAATCACCGACGAAGCAGGATTGCCTTGTTATGCAACTTGGAGTACAGGGGTTTGCGTAAATCACGAGACAAGCAGATTGAGCAAAATGGATCCCGATGTGGTAAGTCGCATTTGCATAGATCCCAAATACGATATGGAGTATCTCGATCGCAAAATCGTGTTGCCTAAAGAAGAGTTTATAAGTCTTGATACCGTACCGGTGTTTCACGATGATATAGACTACAATCGCCATATGAACAACGCTCAATATATACGGATTGCTTCTGAATATCTACCTGCTAACTTTCAGATAAATCGTGTGCGAGTAGAGTATAAAAATCCGGCACTATTGGGAGATGTGCTATACCCTCAGTTGCTTAATAAAGAAGATAAGATATTTATATCTATAAATGGTGTTGGAATTGTCTATGCCGTAATAGAGTTTTCGGGAAGTTGGCTCAATGATTTATCGTTATAGTAATGTTAATTAATGCGCGTAAAATAGCAGAATTTACGTTGTAATGTTTAAATTTGCCAAAATAAAACATGATATTCTGTGAAAGAATAATATTTGCATAACATTTTTTTTTACGCCGATTTTTATATTTATGTACGAAAAACTAGCTGAGCATGTAAAGCTTCAAGTCGACAACGATTTGCAAGTTAAAAACTTCATGCGCTCACTTCCGCATATTGCTGTTGCTTTATCATCTGACGAAAGTATCGATGACACAACACTCTTATCACTGGATATCTATTCTAAACTTTCTTCCGAATTTTTTAAATCGGACGAAGATTTGGATGCTTCTAAAGATAACTTATCATTCAACCTTGAAACACTATCTAACTCGGTTATTCGCTCTGTCTATATGGACGAATCCGATAATAAAGGAGAATCAATTGTCTCTCTTATTATAGGTATCAAGGTAATTGAAAGTAGTACACCGCAATTCTTTAAAATAGAGATGGTCGATGAAAATTGCCATAAGATAGCTTTGTTAAAGAGCCACTCTTATCACTTTGTCTTGACCTCACTAAATGGGATACAAGGATATGCTACAAAGTACGAAGCGCTTAATAACGAACCTCAACTAATCGATTATTCGCTCGATGTTATTGACTGCCAACAGCATCATGTGGTGTTGACCAATGGACAACATTTGCTATGCTTTGATAAGAAACACTTCGAGTTTGCACAAGAGGGTGGAGTTTGTAATTGGCTAATCTATACCGACTCGCTTCGTGGTTGGTGTATCGATGCAGATTCTTTTATTATTGATGGAGTGAAAGGAACACAGCCAAGCGACTTGTCTGTTTGTGTACAGTTCGCAGATATTGAAGTAAACGATGGCGCAGGTTTATTGAACTATTATTTGACTGTGCAACTTGGTGCATCTTGTGCTAGACACATTCAGTTTGATGTGAAAGTAAAAGGCTCTGATGTAAACCAAACAATATCGATAGAGCAAAAATAACTTTTTTAGTTATCACCATATACAATGGTTTTGTTGTGGAGTATTTATCTATGATAGATGCTTTTGCAGCAAAACCATTTTTTTGTTTTTAGTTCTACTGTTAACGCAAAGGTTTGTTTTTGATATAATTAATTAAACCACAAACAAATTAACAATCATCGTTGTTTATTAGTGATAAACGGTTTGGCTCAATATTGCTTTGAGGCAGATTAGAAATAATAAGTACGATATGAACTTTAAATGAACACTTATGAGAAAAATAGTGAAATCATGTTTGATTCTTTTTGCACTTTGCGTTTGTTCAGTCCAAACATTCGCTCAAAAAGTAGTAGAGGTAGATACCGAGGGCGAAAATACGGTCCTTTTTGTTTCGATAGATAAGGCGCATCCCGAATTGGTGATTGTGTTGAACAACTCTGTATCGCCCAAATTCAATGAAGCAGGTATGCCTCAGTTTCTCTTAACCAACAAGAAAGGTACTTTCGGTTTGGGTCTTGGAGGCTTTGTTAGAGGTATTCCTTCGGTAGACTTTGGGGGTATATCTGATAATGATAACTTCTTGCCCATGTTTATAACATCGCCTAATGTGCTTGGCGATCGTAGTCAGTTTCGAATGGATATCACCAACTCGCAACTGTTTCTTAAAATGGTTGGCCGTACAAAAGCGGTGGGCGATATCGTAGTCTATGTGGCCGGTAACTTTACGGGCAATGATTACACCTTCAGGTTGCACAACGGGTATGTTCAGTTCTTGGGCATCTTGATGGGGTATAACTTTACTAACTTTATGAACCTACATGCGTTTCAACCAACGATATGCAATAGCGGTGCAAGTGGTGCTGTTAACTATCGCGTTACTCAACTTAGCTATACATACGATAAGTTGAAGCATTGGTCGTTTGTTGCTGCTGCCGAACTACCTACCATCTACGATACATTTGGTGCTTATAATAATAAGTACATTAAATCGGGAAGACAACACATGCCCGACTTTGTAGCAGGTATTACCTACAAATGGGGCGAGAAGAGTCAAGTAAGATTGGCCGGTGTAGCACGCGATTTATCATACAATACTAAATCGGGCGATAGATGGAAATCTAAATCTAAGTTTGGTGGGGGTGTTCAACTTTCTACTATATTCGACTTAAGTTATAACCTAAGTATGTTTGGTGAGGCGAACTATGGTAATGGCATCTCTAAATATGTCAACGATACTCAGAAGCTTGATATTGACTTGGTACCCAATCCCGATGATAATTATGCCATGCAAACATTGCCTATATTGTCGTTTACTGGAGGCTTGAGATATGACTTCAATCCTAAATTGTTTACTACAGCTTCTTATAGTCAAACCCGTTTGTATTCGGAAAACAACTGGCCGGCTGCCAATAGTGACTTCTTCAGATATGGACAAGAGATAATCGTTAATCTATTTTGGGATCCTATCAAGAATATGCGTACCGGTGCAGAGTATATAAGAGGATGGAAGAAAGATTTCTCGGATGCAGGTAAGCTACATGCCAATCGCATTAATCTGTTGTTGCAATACACATTCTAACGAACAAGAATTAGACCTTAACTATATTAAAATAGCTCTAAACCTCTCCCTCTTTTAGGATGTTTAGAGCTATTTCTTCTTAATCTCTCAATATATATTTACTTTACGTGATGCAATATCTCTCTAATCTTATCAGGAGTGATGTTGCGCTTTTCGCCAAGTACAAAATTCTTAGCAGCAAAGCGTTCGGCAATCTCATTAATGGTATCTTCGCCGATGTTGTAATCAGAAAGACGTGTCTTTACACCCAATGAGTTAAAGAAGCTTTCGGTTGCTTGAATGGCTTTCTCTACACGTTCGTCAACTGTGCCTTCTGTGATACCAAACACACGCTCACCATATTGAAGCAACTTCTCTTTCTTGTCTTCGCGCATCACACTGATAACTCCCGGATAAACCAATGCCAACGTAACACCATGGTCTAAACCATGAAGAGCTGTAATCTCTTGACCAATCATATGAGTTGCCCAATCTTCGGCTACACCCATCACAATGAATCCATTGAGTGCCATGGTAGCCGCATAC
This sequence comes from uncultured Bacteroides sp., assembly GCA_947074345.1. Classification (GTDB taxonomy): domain Bacteria; phylum Bacteroidota; class Bacteroidia; order Bacteroidales; family Bacteroidaceae; genus Bacteroides. The sequence continues at coordinate 23,656 of CAMTPH010000024.1, forward strand.
ATAAAGTTAGCGCAATTGTCATAATCTTCTTGGTTAGCCATCAACTTAGGGGCAATCTCTACCAATGTCTTTAGTATACCTTCGGCCCAGTAATCTTGAACATAGGCTTTGTTGTCGAATGTCATGTATTGCTCTACCACATGTACAAAGGTGTCAATCAACCCATTGGCAACTTGCTTCTTTGGAAGTGAGTAAAGTACCGTTGGATCAAGAATAGAGAACTGTGGATAGCATGCATCATTAAAGAAGAATAGCTTTTGTTTGCGTTCGCGACGGCTTATTACCGAACCTTTGTTCATCTCTGAACCGGTTGCCGATATAGTTAAAACAGTTGCCAATGGTACTGCTTGATCTACTACGATAGGTTTTTCTAGGAACTCCCAAGGATCGCCTTCGTACTTAAGTGCTGTACCGATGAATTTAGTACCATCAATTACCGAACCGCCACCAACGGCTAGTAGATAATCGATACCTTCTTTGCGGCACTCTGCTACGCAGCGCATCAATGTTTCATATTCAGGATTGGCTTCAATGCCGCCAAACTCAAAAGTGGTATGTTTCTTCAATGCCTCTTTTACTTGTTCGTAAATACCATTTTTGAAGATAGAGCCACCTCCATAAGTTATCATTATCTTTTTGTCTGATGGTATCAAGTTTGCCAATTGTGCAATCTCTCCTTTACCAAATACAATCTTTGTTGGGTTCTGGAAAATAAAGTTATTCATATTCTTATTTTATTAGTTAGATACAGTAATAAAACAATAAACACAGGTATTGTTTACTCTGCAAATGTATAATATTAAAGTGTGCTCTTATGTATATATATTACGGACATTCTAAAACAGATTACTGATACTCTATCTGTTATCGTATAAATCAGTAATAATGGTACAAAAAACAGTTTATGTTACTCGAAACAAAGAGCAAGTTGTTTGTTATAGAGAGATAGTTATATCATCAAGAAGTGTTTTACCATTAAATAGAAGTAGTTATGTATTTAGAAAAGATTAATTCCCCTGCAGACTTAAAGCCATTGTCTATTGAACAATTAAAGGTAGTGAGCGATGAAATACGTCAAGTAATTCTCGATAAAGTAAGTAAATATGGTGGGCATGTAGGTCCCGATTTGGGTGTGGTCGAATCAATAGTTGCTATGCATTATGTGTTTAACTCGCCCGTCGATAAAATCGTGTTTGATGTATCGCATCAATCGTTCGCTCATAAAATATTAACCGGACGTAGAGAAGCTTTTATAAATAACGAGATATCAGAGTACACCAACCCGTTAGAGAGTCCGCACGACTTCTTTATTATGGGACATACCTCTCCTTCGGTAAGCCTTTGTTGTGGATTGGTTAAAGGGCGCGATCTGAAAAATGAAAGTTACAATGTGGTAGATATGATAGGTGATGGAGCCTTGAGCGGAGGCGAAGCATTCGAAGGATTAGACAATGTATCGCAAATAGGTACCAATATGATTATTGTAATCAATGACAACCAATGGGCTATTGCCGAAAATCATGGTGGGCTATATGGTAACCTTAAACAGCTTCGTGACACCAAAGGCAAGTGTGAATGTAACTACTTTAAAGCGCTTAACCTAGATTATACCTATCTGGATGAAGGCAATGATATTGAAAAACTAATAGCAATGTTCCAATCGGTCAAAGATATCGATCATCCTATCGTTGTGCATCTCAATACTAAGAAAGGATATGGATACGAACCAGCCGAGGTACATGCAGAGAAGTTCCACTATATGCCACCGTTTGACTTGAAAACAGGTAATGCCTTTGTCGATATGAGCAATGTAGAAGATTATGGTGACTTAACCGGTAAGTTCTTGTTGGATAAGATGAAGATGAACCCTGAATTGATAACCATAACATCGGCTACTCCTTCGGTGGTTGACTTTGATGAGGCTACTCGCAAAGAGATTGGTAAACAGTTTATGGATGTGGGCATAGCCGAAGAACATGCAGTTGCCTTTGCTTCGGGATTGGCAAAGAGTGGTGTGAAACCTGTTTATCCTGTATTCGGTACTTTCTTGCAACGCTCTTACGACCAACTGTCAGAAGACCTCTGTATGCAAAACAATCCAGCTATGTTATTGATCTATCTAACCGGTGTGTTTGGTATACCCGATCAATCTCATCAATGTTTCTTTGATATTATACAACTGAGCAATATACCAAACATGGTTTACTTGGCTCCTGTTTGTAAAGAGGAGTATATGGCTATGCTTGAGTGGGGAATCACTTACAATGAGCATCCGCTTGCTATACGTGTGCCAACCAATGGTGTAAATTCAATCGATATGGAGTTCGACAAAGATTACAGTGTGCTCAATAAATATAAAGTCATGCGAGAAGGTACTAAGGTGGCTATTGTAGCAGTTGGTTCATTCTATCAGTTTGGCGAATCGATCGCTAAAGCATTAGAAGAAAAAACAGGCATTAAGGCTACTATGATTAATCCTCGCTACTTGACTGGTGTAGATGGCGATGTACTCGATGGCTTGACTAAAGATCATCAACTAGTTATTACCCTCGAAGATGGTATAAGCGAAGGCGGTTATGGCGAAAAGATTGCAAGCTATTATGGTGAGTCGGGCATGAAGGTGAAGAACTATGGATTCAGAAAAGAGTTTGTTGATCGCTTTAAAGCAAGTGAATTGATGGTAGCAAACGGTTTGACTGATGAGGTTATAGTAAATGATATTATGGATTATTTAAAATAAAAGCAAATGAAGAAGTTGACGATTATATTGGCGCATCAGCACTATGCTAAATCAACTGCCAATAAAACCATTATTGAGTGCTTAAAGAAGAAGTACCCTGATGTAAAGGTACGTTACATTGCCGATCTCTATCCTGACTTTATGATTGATGTGGATATGGAACAGCAAAACTTAATTGAGTCGGATGTTATATTGCTTCAGTTCCCTATCTATTGGTACAATATGCCTGCCATCTTGAAGCGTTGGTTTGATCTGGTATTATCCTATGGCTTTGCCTATGGTGAGGGTGGCGATAAGTTGAAAGGTAAAACACTCATTGTAAGTGCTACTGCCGGTGGTCGCGAAGAATCGTATACGCCCATTGGCTCAATGCATTTCAGGTTGAGGCCATTTATCAATAACATTGAGTCTTCTACTTACTACTGTCAGATGAATTTTGCCAAACCGATATTGGGATACGGTAATATCTACTCGCCGGAGTTTGATGCTTCGCCCGATGTGATAGTAGAACGAGCTACCAATCAGGCCAACCGATTGATTGCCGCATTGGATGAGTTATTGAAATAAGAATATAAACAAAGAGCCTGTATTTGCAGGCTCTTCGTTTATCTATAACTATATACTTGCCGGCACAATGCTGATAGCAACTCCACCGCCCGGTGCAAGTGGTTGATTGAGTATTGTGTCAGAGGTTACCATCATCTTCTTAATCTCATAACTTTGTGGATTGGTATCCCAATCGGCATCTTTGCCATCGGCATAGATTGTAGCTATATAGGTTTTATCAGGATCTAAGAACGAGAAAGGGATAGTGGCCGTTCTTCTATTCTCATCGGTGATGCCACCCACATACCACGCATCACTATTTTTGTCTTTGCGAGCTACGGTGATATAATCGCCCGGTTCAGCCTCTAGGTATTTACTATCGGCCCAGTCTACAGGCACTTCACGTATAAACTGAAAAGCATCATTGAATCGTTGATAGTTAGATGGCAAATCGGCTACCATTTGTAGTGGACTAGGCATGGTGAGGTAAAGAGCCATCTGTTTAATTAATGTTGTGTGTACACGCTCATCTTTCTTGCCATCGCCATAGTAGCTCATGCGTGTTTCGAAGATACCGGGTGTGTAATCCATTGGGCCACCCTTCAAGCGGGTAAATGGAAGGATGGTAGTATGATCGGGATCATTGCCACCCATTGTTTCGAACTCGCCACCACGTGCAGACTCTTGTGCCAACCAGTTGGGGTAGGTGCGACAAAGGCCGGTGGGGCGAACGGCTTCGTGACTGTTTATCATGATGCCATAATCGGCTGCACGCTTTGCCACATGTATGTAGTGGTTATTCATCCATTGCGAAGAGTGATACTCGCTGCGTGGAATGATGTATCCCACATAACCCGTCTTCACGGCATTGTAACCATTGTCTACCATAAACTGAAAAGCTTGATCGAGCTGACGCTCATAGTCGGCAGCATTGGCACTCGTTTCGTGATGCATCATTAATCGTACATTGCGACTGGCTGCATATTGTTGAAGACCTTTCACGTCGAAGTCAGGATAAGGCTTGTCGAACAAGAACTGGCGATCTTTGCGATACGAGCACCAGTCTTCCCATCCTTCATTCCAACCCTCAACAAGTACGGCATCAATACCATTGGCTGATGCAAAATCAATATACATCTTCACATTGTCAGTATTGGCCGAATGTCTGCCGTTGGGCGTAAGTGAATCGTAATCGGTAATGCCCGGTTTGGCGTTGTAGTAATCACTATAAGCCCAGGTGCGACCATCGCCCACAAACATCTCCCACCATACACCCATAAACTTCATTGGCGTAATCCACGAAGTATCCTCGTAAGTACAAGGTTCGTTTAAGTTGAGTATCAATTGCGAAGCCAATATATCGCGTGCATCATCACTCACCATGATAGTTCGCCAAGGAGTTTTGCTGCCTGCGCGAATGTATCCTTTCTTGCCCAACTTATCGGGTGTAAGGTGTGCGCTGAGTTTGTAGTTCTCATCATCAACATTGAGCAACATACCCGCAAAGTCTACCAATGCAGCTTCGTGAATATTGATGTAGATGCTATCGTTGGTCTTCATCATGAGTGGAGTCTGTACGGTGAATCCTTCCGCCTTCGATTCGTATGTCTTCTTGCTGAGACGGTTTTCCATCTCCTCTTTAATGCCCGATAATGGGGCTGTGGTGTAAGCAAATTCATTGGTATCGTAATCGCCCGGTATACAGAACATCTTATGATTGCCTGTAAGGTTGAACTCCGTCAATTCATCGCTCACATTCATATAGTTCATGCCTTGCTGTAGCGGTAGCTCGTATCTGAACCCCAGTCCATCATCGTACAAGCGAAAGCGAACAATCATGGTGTGTTGAGGATCTTGTTGTTGATTAAGGGTAACGGTCATCTCATTATAATGATTTCGGATGTGACTGTATTCGCCCCAAACCGGTTGCCAAGTTTCATCGAACGTATCGTGTTTGATGTCGGTGATGGAGAAACCATTCTCCAACTTAACCTCTTCGGTCAATAAACCCAGTTTGCTAGGTGCGATAACCGGTGCACCTTTGTACGCTAATTCGTACTGAGGAATACCCTTGTTTGTAGAAACGTTCATAACAAGATTGCCGTTAGGCGAAGTAAGCTGTTGAGCCGATAGATGGAGCATGGTTAGGCAGAAAAGCCCCATGCAGATGATGTGTTTCGTTTTCATATTCGTAATCGTTTCTAAGGAGAAAGTCTTCGTTATTAGATTGTATATCACAAAGATATCATAATTTGTCGATTGCGGTGCCAACAGCCGAAAATAAATAAGACATTGCACCAATTGCATTGATGCGGTGCAAAAAGAGAGTCGCATCGTTAACTTTAACAGTTTGAAATTGTTTATATAATAGATACCCGATGTATATCGGTGTCACAGCAAACAAAACCAAATAAGAACAGCTATGAATACAAGAAGAACGCTCGGCATCTCATTGATGATAATCGGCCTACTCGCCTTCATCCTGTTTGTTACCGACTACGTACAAGCAACCAGTAGTTTCGGCTTTCAGCTTGCTACCTCAAGCGGTAACCTCATTTATCCACCCTTCGGCTTCTATTTAGTAACAGCCATTAGTGCCATGGTCGTTGTTATGGGGATAGCTGTGATGGTGAGTGAGAGAAAATAAAAGTATTTTGTTCTCAATCTTCCTTACCCCGTTTCTTGCCAACGTATAGGCAACACCTTTCCATACCATTGGCAAAAGTTTGCCACCCCTTTGGCAAGAAATAAAATGTGTTATCAAATGATCTTGGTTGACTACTTTATGGTTTACTTATAAACTAGGTTGACTTGAATAGTTTTAATGGTGATTTTAGTTAACTATATATTTATTGCTATCTAAATAGTGCGTCTTTCTGAACCTGTCTATTTTTAATAGCACGTACTTTATACCTTACCCACCTCTTTGCAATCTCTGTGCGGTCGAATTTGGACTTACGGCATCTCTTTGTTTTATTGATGAGTAGTAGTATGATATTAGAAACTGTAGAAATAGGAGAATGTATTAAACCGGAATTTGACAGACAAAATAGAGTGTGTTGCTCGTGGGCTATGGGTTGTACATCATGTATATGAGAAGTTCATGTGTAGGTGTGTGTTGTGATAAAGTTTTTACATCTCTAGGCTGTTTGTTATAAAATGTTTACTTTTGTTTTATCAAACAAATAATAATCACATTGTTACTATGAAACGCAAAGCTCTTTTCGCATTACTCTTTGTCTGCATTGCAACACTTGGTTTTGCTCAAAATAAATCGAACTATATACCATGGAAGAATGGTAAGCTGATGGTCTCAGCAGAAAATAGATATTTGAAACATGCCAATGGTACTCCTTTCTTTTGGTTGGGTGATACGGGGTGGTTGCTACCTCAACGACTCAATCGCGACGAAGTGGCCTACTATCTTAATGAATGCAAGAATGCTGGCATTAATGTAGTGCAGGTTCAAACACTCAACGATGTTCCTTCTATCAATACATACGGTCAGTTCTCCATGGTCGATGGATTTAACTTTGACAATATTGACCGCAAAGGGGTATACGGCTATTGGGATCACATGGACTACATCATAGAAACGGCTGCAAAGAATGGCATCTACATAGCCATGGTTCCTATTTGGGGATCGCCTGTTAACGCTGGATTGATGAACGAACAACAGGCTGAGGCTTATGGCAAATTTCTAGCCGAACGATACAAAGACAATCCCAACATCATTTGGCTGATTGGTGGTGATATTCGTGGTGATAAGAAGATGGAGGTATGGCAAGCTTTGGCTCAATCGATACGTGCCATCGATACCAACCATCTGATGTCTTTTCATCCTCGTGGGCGAACTACTTCGGCTGCTTGGTTCAACAATGAACCGTGGCTCGATTTCAATATGTTTCAGAGTGGACATCGCAAATATGGACAACGCAAAGGCGATAAGGATTATCCTATAGCCGATAATACGGAAGAGGATAACTGGCGCTATGTTGAGGCTAGCACGCTAACGCCTTTGAAACCGGTGATTGATGGTGAGCCATCGTACGAAGATATTCCTAAAGGACTACACGATGTTCACGAAGAGCGATGGACGGCTGATGATATTCGTCGCTATGCTTATTGGTCGGTATTTGCCGGTTCGTTTGGTCATACATACGGACACAACTCCATCATGCAGTTTTATACTCCGGGTGTGATGCCTGCTTATGGTGCCAACAAAGTGTGGTGGGAAGCTTTGCAAGATCCCGGATTTAATCAAATGAAGTATCTAAAGAACTTGATGCTTGCTTTTCCTTTCTTTGAGCGCATACCCGATCAATCGGTTATCGTAGGCAAAAATGGCGAACGCTACGATAGAGTGATTGCTACACGTGGCAACGATTACCTATTGGTTTATAACCATACAGGCAAGCCTATGCAGATAGATTTAACCAAGATAAGTGGCGATAAGAAGAATATATGGTGGTACAATACCAAAAACGGCGAACTAGAATATATGGGTGAATATGATAACCGTATCACCTCTTTTGATGATGGCTTTATGGATATTCTTAATAATCATCATCTACTTATTGCAGTTGATGCAGCCAAAGAGTATGTAGGCAAAGAGTGGAAAAGTCTACCCGCTAAGAATTGATGAATTGAAACTAATACAAACAAATTATGGATGGTTTTAACACACCTTTTATCTATTTCTGTTTAGCCAATTTTCTTTTTGTTAGCACTTGTTTGATTTGTGCGTTGCTGAAGTGGTTTCATATATGTCGTGAATATCGCGGCAATGTAGACTATTTCTTTCCAGCTCGCAAGGTGGTTACCTTTATGTTTGCGACTCAAATATTACAATCGCTCTACTGGTTAGATGTGTTTTCGGATACTATTTTCTTTTATGCTGCTGTATTTGGTGTCGTTGTTATACCACCGTTTTTTGTCATGATGGAGAGTCGCTTTTTCTTCTTTAAACCAATCTATGCTATTGAGGTGGCAAAGCACTTTCTTTTGCCCTTTTTGATTTTGTTTTTTATCTTGTTCTGCATCTTCAACCCATCAATAAACTTAGAGCCATGCATGATCTATATCAAGATTATAGCCACAGCTTTGATCTTGATTGAATTGAGCTTGATTGTCAAATCGAAAATAAAAGTACTACGCATTATTCGCAATCGCTTCGAACAAGAGTTGTCTGATTTGGATTCTTTTCCAAGAGTCTTTGCCCGTAGTACCATCGGTTCTACCATTTTCGTTTCGCTTTTGTTGTTGTCGGTATTATGGTTTGAGTCTCGCGGACTTAAGCTATTTGTCGATTTGTTGCTAACATTAATGTCCTTGCAGCTGTTGGTGCTGACACTCGATGCTAAGCGTAAGCTTCCATCTGCCTTGTTGGCAAATGAACATGATATGCTCGACGAGAATGGACAAGCTGATAAAAGTGAATCTCTTACTGACCAAAAACGAAAGTATCTTGAAATCTGCATCATAGAGCTACTCGAGAAAGATGAACTATTCAAAGATTCTAAGCTCTCATTGATGATGCTGTCAAAACGATTGGGCAAGAATAGAAGCTACATTTCTGAAACAATCAAACATAGTGAGTACAACTCTTTTTATAAGATGGTTAATCACTTTCGCATCGAGTATGCCAAACAACAACTTATCGAAAAACCTTTTATTACAATAGAAAGTTTGGCTTTTGATGCAGGGTTTTCATCACGTTTTACGTTTGCACGTCTCTTTAAAGAGAATACCGGTATCTCGCCTAGCGAATGGAGAGCAAAATACCAAAAGCATACTTCCTGATGCTTTTGCACACTTAAAATCACTCTTTTTTTGACTTAGAATCACGACGTTTGTCTTAATGTCACATCATTAATGCCCTTCAATGTTAACTTTGCAATGCAATAACAAGCATTGTTGTTGGCATGAAGAAATCGTACATTATTAATTTGACTACTGTGACCTTTCACACATTTTGGTTAACCGGTAGCATATATTCAACGCTTCTACTTACCCTCCCCCAACTAATTAAGAAGTAATAATGAGACTCTTTTCTTTAAGCAAAATCATAAAGGTGTAATTTAATGTCTTTATATTATTAGATACGAAAGAAACTTAGCTTAGACCTTAAGAGTACGTTTAATAAACGTTGAGCAGATGTTGATGCAGATGCTTATTACTATGATTTTAAGTGTTGGTATTCAACATCTACTCTTATTATTAATGATAGCAAAGCAGACTTCTATATTCGACAAATCGCCGAATGCGGTTTTAAGTACCTCGCAAACAAACAAACATTTCTTATCATGATGCAGACGGCTACCCAGACATTCGTTTTGGGTAGCCTTATTTTTTGGGGTTGATAGCATGAAGATACTTCTAGTTTCTGCAGAATAGCCTACTATGAAAAAATAGTGCATCTACCTAACATCTATTTGTTATTTTATTAATTTTGATGTAGATAGAATGGCGAGCAGTATTCCAATTAACCGATGCTTGCTTTCGGGTTAACGACTAATCACTTAGAGCAAAAACAAAATGAAATATTATCTACTCCTGTTAATATCGCTGTTTTCTATAAATGGCTTCTCATATCATTATAACTCATTGGATGCGAACGACCCGATTGTTTTTAAAGGCAATAGCATCGTATATCAAGGCCAAGAGATTGTGCTGAATGAAAAGAATATATACGTTGA
>CAMTPH010000025.1 GCA_947074345.1 uncultured Bacteroides sp.
GGAATGACTCATTTTCTATTTTATACAAACTCAATCAATAACCGAGTTCAAAATCTTTATCGACTGCTTTAACACCCTCTTCCATCCATTTTGGCATAGGTGCATCTTGCAAATAGTGTGAAAAGAATTGGAACATGCGCTTTTGGAAATCAATACGATTGGGTAGCGTGGAAGCCCAATGTGGCTCGTTGACATAGTTCAACAGCCAACAAGGTTTTTGCAAACGTTTCAAGGCTATAAAATATTCGATACCTTGATACCAGGGCACATGACCGTCTTTATCGTTGTGCATAATCAAGATAGGTGTATTCACCTTATTCATATTAAACAGAGGTGAGTTTTCGATATATAGCATAGGAGATTCCCAGATGCTTCCACCAATGCGGCTCTGACCATGTTCGTATTGGAATGCACGATTTAAACCGGTTCCCCAACGAATACCACCGTATGCGCTCAACATATTGACAACAGGAGCACCCGACTCGATGGCTGCAAATAGATTGGTGCGAGTTGCTAGATAAGCTACTTGATAACCTCCCCAACTGTGACCTTGTGCACCGATACGTTTTTCGTCAATATATCCTTTTTCAAGTATAGATGTAATGCCGGGCATCACACAGTTGTAACAGCTTTCGCCAGGATAACCATCTGTATAACGCACATCGGGATTGAAGATAATAAACCCTTGACTGATATAAAAAGCATAATCGATGGTTGATCGGCCTGGGCCAACCATGTGATAATTGTACAACGTATTTGAATTGCGTTCGTAGAAATTGACAATCATCGGATACTTCTTGTTCGGATCAAAATCGGTTGGTTTATAGATAACACCTTCCAACGGAGTACCATCGAGCGATATCCAAGAGGTTAGTTCGGCAGTTCCCCACAAAATACCATCTTGTTGAGCACCGCCATCGGTTAGCTTCAACGATTTCTTAAAGCTCAAATTAGAAAGACGAATATCGGGATATTCCTCGTAACTCTCTTGTGTATAGATTACCGCATCTGCTTGTTTCGCCTTTGTAAGACCGGCAACACGAAAATCGCCTGCTAGCAAAGTGTTTGGCTTAGTTGGTTTATTGATTCTTCCTTGGTAGTAACCGGTTGCTTTGGTTGCTTGATTGAACCCGGTGAGATATTGTGCCACCGCAGGATTAAACGCTCTCTCTTCAGGATCGAGACGAAGCAAAGAGTAAGTAATCTGTTCGGCGCGACCGTTTACTGTAATATTAATCGGTGCTGTAGCTCCTGTTGGACTAAACTTCCAGATATCATATTTATCGCGTATCAACAAAGCCTCATCGTTGGTTGTCCAACCGGCTATGCCATACGGATTAGGATAATCGGGTACATCGTTTTCATCATTCCAAGCAGGAAAAGTAGTTGGAGTGGTTAGCTGATATTTCTGATTTTCTGCAATAGAATAGGTATACCAAACACTATCTTGTGCCGAATACCAACTTGTATAATTACCTTTGGGTGAGAAACTCATATTGCTTGGATTGGCTTTGGCAATCTCTTTGCGTTCGCCCGATTCAAGGTTGACTGTATAGATGTCATAATAGTTGCGACCACGCCACATACGTTGCGTATCGTAAGGTGCTGTGGTTGACAATAATGCCACAGCAGCATTTCCTTTATCGGCCAATTGAATATTGGGCAATTCCTTATCGGCCAACTGAACCAACTTGCCGCTATTGATATTATATACCGCCATATATGAACGTTTCAAATCGGCAGCTTTATTTACTGTTTGTACAGTATACTGAATGCCTTCATCCCAACTCCATACTTGCACATCGGGTCTATCGGCAGCCAACACAGTAGTGTCTTTCTTCAATGGTTCTGGAGAAGTACCAAAGAACAATCGCTCTCCATTTTCTGAAAACGATAGTGCACTATGCTGATTGATTATCCATGAATCAGGAAAAGCGATGTTTCCATTTTCAGCGACCATCTGCCCAGGCTGTTGGTTGGTAGAAAGATATAGCGAACTAACTATTGCTGTAGAATCTTTGCCGGTGCAAAGCAAGTAAGCCAACTTATCGCCTTTCTCATCAAATGCCATCTTCTTATAACCTGCTTTGGTATCAGAGATTAAACGACTACCATTTTCGGGAGTATAAGTATATAAGGTAGAGTCTGAAACGAAGTAAAGCACATTGCCTTTCTTGGCATAATCGAAGCCGGTTACTTTAGGGAATGTATCTTGACGCGCTCCATCCATAGAGCGAACTATCAATGCAGAATCTTTGGCAGTACCTCGTTGATAGGCCATCCAATCGGCTGTTTTGGATGCTTTATACGAACGAATAGAGTCGATTCGTTCTTCCCCACCCGACAGATTATAAATAGTCAAGCTATTCATTGGCATCTTCTTCTTGGGAGTCTTTTTTAGTTTCAGTTCTTGTACTTCCTCGAAAGCAGGTGTATTGGTAACCAACAGATAGGTAGATGGACTGGTAAATTCGCCATTACTAGCTGGTGAAAAACGAGCCTTTTCTTGTCCTTTGTCATTGTACAAAAAAACAGTTGCATCGCCTTGCCATGGTTCCATCTTACAGGTTATCCACTTGCCGTTTTCACTAATGCTTTGCGAAGTAATGCGTTCCCACTCAACCATCTCTTCGAATGTCATAGCCTTGTTTTGTTGTGCCTGTGTTGTTAGCCCCGCAGACAAACAGAGCATAAAGATAAAATGTTTGTAGATCTTCATAAATAATCTTGATTTATCGTATATTGTTAGCGATATTAACAAAAAGATTGCACATTATCAAATTAAGCATCATTTTATTTGATATTACTCTGGATTTATTGACATAACAGAGATAAAAATGGCTTATTGGGTAAACTATTTTCCACTAATAATTGGCAACCCCCTTTATATTTCTTATATTCATTATAAAAATAGAATCGATAAAATTATTGTTATGAAAATCTGTGTAATCAGCGACATTCATGGGTCTACCCTTTGGGAAGATATAGTAAGGAAAGAGAAAGAGCAGGTAGATCGTTTTGTATTCTTGGGCGATTATGTAGATGATAAAAAGAAACTCTCTACGGCTGAAGAGCAGATTGAGAATTTATTGAATATCCTCGATTTTAAGGAAGAGTACGAACATGTTGATTTACTGATTGGTAATCACGACTTACAATACATAGGTGGTGCACGCAGCAAGGACTTCGACAGACAACTCTTTGCACCCATGCAAGAGATATTGATGGATGCCATTCATGATCAGACTATCCAGGTATGTGTTTGTTACGACAAATATCTATTCTCGCATGCCGGTGTTAGTAAGATTTGGATGAAAGAGCAAGGACTAATGAGTTATGATGCCATCAACAAACGGTTTCAGCACAATCCACTCTCAGTTGACTTTGTTTATAAGCCCAACAATGATCCATCGGGCGATGATGTGTATCAATCACCTCTCTGGATTAGACCCGACTCATTGATACAATCGATGGATGAAAGCCATTATCAGGTAGTGGGCCACTCACGTATCAAAGAGATATTTGTAAATGAGCAGGACAATAAAAAGATTATATTCACCGACAATGAGTTAAAGGGTTATATCGTTGTGGAAAGTAATGACAAAGATGCCATAACCATAAAAGATATGCTATAATACTTATATGCATTATATTGCTAAAGATAAAGGGCTGAATTCCTAGTAAAGAATTCAGCCCTAACTATTGAGTAACATCTTATTTATACAACACTATAAAGGATGAAATAATCATCTTATACGAGTCATCACTTTAAGAGTGATTTATGAAACGATAATAATCATTTTGCTTTATAATATTAGTCACCATGTGGCGTATCTTTATTTTATCAAACGGTTTTCTAGTAAGAAACGTTCTATCTTAGATGGTGTAGTAATAGAACCAAATCGTTTGATTGGCTTACCGTTTCTGTCTATGATAAACTTAGTAAAATTCCATTTGATAGAATCTGTTAGTGTACCTTTCAGCTCCGATTTTAAATATTTGAAAAGCGGAAGCGCGTTGTTTCCATTAACATTAATCTTACTGAACATTTGGAAAGTAACTCCGTAATTGATTACACATCCTCCTTCAATAGACGATTCATCTCCTGGTTCTTGATGCCCAAACTGATTACAAGGAAAGCCCAAAACAACTAAACCCTGATCTTTGTATTTCTTATACAGAATCTCTAATCCTTCTAACTGTGGTGTAAAGCCGCACTTACTTGCTGTATTTACTACCACTACAACTTTTCCTGCATAATCAGACATACTGATTTCTTTGTTTCCTCTCAGATTCATGGCTGAGAAATCATAAAACTTTTCCATATCTACTATTTATTTTATATCGCGTGCGATGTTTAATTAATAGGTGCAAAGGTAGAATTTAATATCGTATGCGATATATTTATGCCGTTAATAATAATTAAACTGAAACAATGTAGATTATAAGAAATGAGGAGCGTAATCATGATTGAATACGCTCCTCGCTACCTCGTTTATTATAATACTATTGATTATCTTTTTGCTTTTCTTGAAGAAATTGAATCAGCTTCCATAGATCATCATGCATTCTATCCAGTTGTTTGGATGTAAGAGGATTACTTTTCACAAAAGATGAACCCAAAGCACATGTCATATCCAAACATTGCTCTTTGACCTGCATGGCTTTATCAGTCAAAGATATCAGAACCTGTCGAGAATCTTCAGTACCTTTCTCTCTCGCAACCAATCCTTGAGTTTCCATTCGTTTTAGAAGTGGAGTTACAGTATTGGTATTTAAGATTAGTTCTTTTGCTATATCATTAACGGGAGTTGGAATGCCACGCTCCCACAACACCATAAGAACGATATATTGCGGATAGGTAATGCCGATTTTATCGAAATAGCTTTGATATTCATGCACTACTAAACGCGACAAGGCATACAACGGAAAACACAACTGGTTTTTCAGTTTTAGGTTATCATATTTATCTTCTTCCATACATAAATTACATTTAATATCTATTCTTCAATTACGTTTACAACCATTTGCTTACCGCCATTAACAGCAGTATCATCTCTGATTTATATCGTTTACAACGCTATATTATAATACAAATATAGATATTCAATATCGTACACGATATATTAATGGGTTAAAAATTGAAAAAGCATGATATGTTCAAGTTAAGTAACAAGCATACAATCATGCTTTTAGTCTAAAAAACACCTTACTTTCAAATCAATCTCCTTGCTATTCTGTTGTATATATAAGGTATATTTAAAACATTAAGAGTTATGATGAATATAATGAAAGCAGAAAATATAGCTCGCGATTTTTATGGAGCTATCGATTGTCGTGATTGGAACAAGTTTGAAGCAATCATGGTAGACAAGGTAAATATTGCAATGAAATCTCCCGAAAGAGAGAAGAAAGGTATCATGACCAAACAGGCCATATCTGCCATGTGGCAAGAACAGTTTGCTATGATTTATGATAGAACTTGCCATGTAATCAAGAACATCGAGTCTGCACTCAAAGAAGACAAAGTATATGTAAAAACAGATATTGACTCAACGCATTTCTTAGGAGATGAAAAGTGGACAGGCATAGGTACATACATTTTCATCATTCAAGTAGTCGATGATAAATACAAAATCACCGACTTAGACTACACACTACAAATAGTAACGGGTGATGTTGCTTTGAGAGATAGAATGGTAGCCCTACGCAAATATTAATCAGATTTCTTGTGGCGAGTATAGAAGAAGTATCCTGTAGTAAGAAAACCGATAAAGGTAAAGATGGCGAAGACGTATGAACTAATGGCTATCTGCATACCCCCACTGATAATATGTCCGCTAGTACAACCGCCTGCTATTCGCGCACCAAAGATTAGAATAAATCCACCTATCAAGGCCCAAATAATACGTTTGGGCTTAGATACTCCTTTGTATTCTACCCAGCGACCATACATTATCTTCACTTGGAATGTTCCGGTTGCTGCAGCATAAACAAAACCGGCGAACATAGCGCCTATTAAAAACAAGGCTTCCCATACACCCGAATTTACAATAGCATGATAATAACTATTGTTTGTTATGCCCAAGATGGTATCGCCCACATATGGATAAGAAGCTGACGCACCCATTGGTCTATTCATCCATCCTTTATAAAATAAAAGCACATTGAGTAAGGCAAGTCCTACTGCAGTAAGTATCCACCTTTTACTTTTAATATCATTTTTCACATCGACCTGATGAAGTAGAAAAGCACCAACAATCATCACTATCGCTATTAGTATCGTTATGATGATATAGCCTATCGAGAATGTATCGCCCATCAAACTATAAAGAGATATCTTTCCTAAATCGGTTCCTAGCAAAGGCAATATTAACGGATAAATCAATGTATAAACGATGCCACCTATCAAACCGCCTATTATACCAAAGAAAGCATCTATCGAACCTTGCCCTAAAGAGACAGGTAGCGTACCGGGACAATAGCCCAATATAGACATGCCAATACCAAATATAAGTCCACCAATTGTTGTACCAATAAGATAGAACGGCTTAATATGAAAATGAGCATTACCATTTACCAATTCAAGTAAAAGCAACAGACTACCTACGCCCAATACCAACATAATGGTTTTGGCAACGGTAAAATCTTTCAGCATTGATAATCCGGCTATGGTATTGTATTTATTCAATCCACCGAAGCTCAACAGCCATCCAAATATAAAACCAGCAAAGATTATTACGATTACTCCCATGTTTATTAAAGTATTGAGTTAATACATCTTATATATATAGATAACAATAGCTGCCACAGCATTGTTCTTTTTTGCTTAAACAGAGGGGAGATATAAAGAAGCCGATACACAAACAAGAGAATATTTGTGCATCGGCATTAGTGGTTTGTTGTATGTAAAGATAAACTATAAGACTCCTTTACTCGAAGGCAATTGGTAATTGTAAATATCTCTACGGATAGCCATCTTGATGGCACGAGCCAAAGCTTTAAAGATACCTTCTATCTTATGATGCTCGTTTTGTCCTTCGGCTTTGATGTTTAGATTCATCTTGGCTGCATCGCTCAATGACTTAAAGAAATGAAGGAACATCTCGGTTGGCATATCACCAATCATTTCACGTTTGAACTCAGCATCCCACACCAACCAAGGGCGACCACCAAAATCAAGAACTACCTGACAGAAACAATCATCCATAGGCAACGCATATCCATATCGTTCAATGCCGCGCTTATCGCCCAATGCTTGGTTTATGCAATCACCTAGAGCGATGGCAGTATCTTCGATGGTATGATGTTCATCTACCTCCAAATCTCCCTTCACTAAAATAGATAAATCCATACCCGAGTGCTTACCTATCTGTTCTAACATATGGTCGAAGAAGCCTAAGCCGGTAGATATTTGGCAAAGGCCACTACCATCGAGATTGATAGAAACAGAGATATCAGTCTCTTTGGTTTTGCGTTGCACCGAAGCTTTTCGTTCGCCGGCAAATAAGAAGTCGGCTATACGATCCCAATCGGTAGTAGCAAGTACACAGTAAGGTTCTAAATCAGTATTGTGTAAGACAGATGCATCCTTTTGTAAGAAGATAGCTTTGGAACCCAGGTTCTTTGCCAACTCTACATCGGTAGCACGATCACCAATCACAAAGCTACCAGCTAAATCGTATTCGGGATTGTCGATGTATTTAGTTAACATACCAGTACGTGGTTTGCGCGTTGGTGCATTATCTTCGGGAAAGCTACGATCAATAAATACTTCATCGAACTCAATGCCCTCTCCTTTCAATGTATTCATCACCAAGTTGTGTACCGGCCAGAAGGTATCTTCGGGAAAAGAATCTGTGCCCAGTCCATCTTGATTGGTAACCATTGCCAATTCAAAATCGAGTTTATCGGCAATGAAACTTAAATTGCGAAACATCTTGGGGTAGAACTCCAGTTTCTCGAAAGCATCCAACTGATAGTCTAATGGCGGTTCGATAACCAATGTGCCATCTCTATCAATAAACAATACTTTTTTCTTATTCATATTGGTTTGTTTTATTCGGGTTTATATTGTTGCAATGCCTCAATGAGCTTTAAATTCTCACTGCGAGTACCTACAGTTACGCGCAAACAGTTATCGCACAATGATATGTTATGACGGTTTCTCACGATAATGCCTTTAGACACTAAATAGTTATAGATAGCGACGGCATTGGTTACTCGTGCCAAAAAGAAGTTGGCATTGGATGGATAAATCTCGAGTACACATGGCAACTCAGCAAACGATTCCTCCAAGTAGACACGTTCTGATTTAAGAATCTTCACCCAGTTATCAATCTCATGATGACGATGAAGCATCTCCATCGCTTGATGCTGTGTAAGCAGGTTGATATTGTATGGATACTTAATTTTATTGAGAATACCAATGATATCGGTCGATGCAAAAGCCATTCCCAGACGAATTGCTGCCGATGCCCATGCTTTAGAGAATGTTTGCAACACAACTAAGTTTGGATACTCTGCCAATCGAGTTGCAAAGCTTGGTTCTTCAGAGAAATCGATGTAAGCCTCATCAACAATCACGATTCCTTGAAACTGATTTAAGACTTTTTCTATTTCAGTAATGCTCAAATCATTGCCGGTAGGATTGTTGGGCGAACAGATGAATATCAATTTTGTATTATCATCAGTTGCCGCCAATAGCTTATCGGCAGATAGCTGGAACTTATCATCCAACAATACTTTGCGATACTCCACATCGTTGACCTCGGCACACACCAAGTACATGCCATAAGTAGGATCGATAGCCACTACATTGTCTATTCGTGGTTCGCAAAAAGCACGAAACATCAAGTCGATGGCTTCATCGCTACCATTGCCTAAGAATATATTCTCAGGGTTGACATGTTTAATCTTAGATATCTTCTTCTTTAAATCAATCTGCAACGGATCGGGATATCTATTGTGTGGCATATTGTAAGGACTTTCGTTTGCATCCAAAAAGACAGATGCAGCCACTCCTTTATATTCATCTCGAGCCGATGAGTATGGTTTCAACGACCATATATTGGCACGAGTTAGTTCTTGTAGAGTTTTCATATAGATTGGTTTCTTTAATCGTTTTTGGTAGATTGATTAATAGCATGGAGGCGAACTGTTACTGCATTTTTATGACCGTGCAGTTGTTCGTTGGCTGCCATTATCTCTATAGCAGGACCAATGTTTTGCAATCCTGTAGTAGACAGTTCTTGGAATGTTATTTTACGAATGAAGCTATCTAAACTTACTCCACTATAGGCATGTGCATAGCCGTTGGTAGGTAAAGTATGGTTAGTACCCGATGCATAATCACCGGCACTCTCTGGTGAGTAAGCACCAAGAAACACCGAACCGGCATTAATGATTCGTTCGCCTACACTTAGATAATCAGCTGTTTCGATGATTAGATGTTCGGGAGCATAACGGTTCGTCATTTCGATAGCCTCATCCATATCTTTCACCAAAATCAATTTACTGTTATCAATTGATTGGCGTGCAATATCTTCGCGTGGCAATTCACTCAATTGCTTCTCAACCTCGGAGTAAACAGCCTGAAGCAGTTCGTTGGAAGTAGTGATAAGTATCGCCTGACTATCTACACCATGTTCAGCTTGCGAAATCAAATCGGCAGCTACAAAGGCAGCATTAGCAGTTTCATCGGCCAACACTTCTACTTCGGATGGACCAGCTGGCATATCGATAGCCACATCGCGTAGACTAACCAACTGTTTGGCAGCAGTTACATACTGATTGCCCGGTCCAAATATCTTGTAAACCTTCGGAATAGATTCTGTGCCATAGGCCATAGCAGCAATTGCTTGAATACCGCCAACCTTAAATATCTTATTCACACCCGCTAGTTGCGCTGCAAATAGAATTGCAGGATGAATCTTTCCTTCTCTATTAGGAGGCGTACAAAGTACAATCTCACCACATCCGGCAATCTTAGCAGGAATAGCAAGCATCAATACGGTAGAGAATAACGGCGCTGTTCCACCTGGAATATATAATCCCACTTTCTCGATAGCAACCGCCTTTTGCCAACAGGTTACCCCTTCGGTTGTTTCAACCTTCTTGCCTACAAAGCGTTGTGCTTCGTGAAACTTCTCGATATTGTTTTTGGCAAGTACGATGGCAGCTTTTAAATCATCATCAACCAACTCAACTCCTTCGGCAATCTCTGCTTCAGTAACTGCAAGCGTATCGAGGTTGACTTTGTCGAAGATTGATTCATAGGCTATCACAGCACTATCGCCCTCATTGCGAACATCATTGATCACCTTCTGCACCGTATCAAATAGGTTTACTGTTTCCAGTACAGGGCGTTTCAATATCTCTCTCCACGTATCTCTCGATGGATATTCTATTATTTTCATTCTAGGCAGTTGTTAAGGAATCATTTTCTCGATAGGCAACACCAATATACCTTCGGCACCCAGTGCTTTTAGTTTACCAATAATCTCCCAAAAGCGTTTCTCATCGAGTACGGTGTGCACAGAGCACCATCCCTCTTGTGCCAAAGGCATCACAGTAGGACTTTTCATACCGGGCAACACTTCGATGATGTCGTTTAGTTTATCTTTTGGCGCATTCATCAATACATACTTCTTATCTTCGGCAGTCTTTACGGCATCCATACGGAAAAGCAACTCTTCGAGAATCGCTTTCTTCTCGGCACTCATCTCTTTATTGCCTATCAATAGAGCTTCCGATTTCATAACTACCTCTACCTCTTTCAAACGGTTGCTTACTAAGGTAGAACCAGAGCTAACAATATCGAAGATCGCATCGGCTAAACCAATGCCCGGAGCAACCTCTACCGAACCGGTTATAACGTGTACTTCCGATGTTACCCCTTTCTCTTTCAAGAACGACGCTAAGATTTCGGGATACGAAGTAGCAATCTTCTTGCCTTCAAACCACTCAACACCAGGATAATCGATATCATTGGGCAGCGCCAACGACAAACGACACTTGCTAAAACCAAGACGTTTGATGATATCAGCGTCTTGGTTCTTCTCTACAAATTCATTTTCGCCCACAATACCCAAATCGGCTACACCGGTAGCTACAGATTGTGGAATATCATCATCGCGAAGAAACAAAACCTCAACAGGAAAGTTTGACGATTGCACCAATAAAGTGCGTTTTGATGTGCTCAACTTAATATCCGATTCAGCGAGCAATGCCATTGTCTCTTCAAATAGACGACCTTTGGCTTGAACAGCTATTCTTAACAACATATGCCTTAAATATTTAGATTTATATTTTACAGTAAAAAAAATAGGCTTACCATGCACTGGTAAGCCTACTTTTATGATTAAAATTTATACAACAATCATAGCCCACCGAGTTATTCGTTAGGAGAATGATGATGAATATGTACAAATGTATATTTCATATATTTTTCTATGATTATGCGACAAATATAAAGTATCACAATGATACTACAAAATAATTATCACAATTTGTTTCTATTTTATATCAAATTAAAGGTAATAGTTCTTCTGGTTCTACTTTACATTCTTTGAAATACATCTCTTTTTCGGCCTTTTCTTTAGAGAATGTAAAGTAAGTACATACTGCATCGCTACAAAGCTCACCATCCTTATTATAGAGCTTGGCGTCGATGATAATGATGTTGCGTTTTACCTCACGTATTGAAGCACGAAGTACAACATGCGAATCGTTGGTACTGATAGGTTTGCGATAGCGAGTCTCCATCTTAGAAGTAACACCGGTAGTTTGCAATTTGCATATCACCACCCATGCACAAATCTCATCCAACAAGACAGCTTGTATACCACCATGAAGTGTATTCAGCCATCCTTGAAACTCAGGACGAGGTTTCCAGATGCTTACTATTTCATCGCCATCTTCATAGAACTCCATTCTTACTCCCGATTCATTATCGGGCGAACAACCAAAACAGTTGTATCCTTCAAGACCTTTCCAGGGGTTAATTATCTTCTTCATATCTGATATCGATTTTTAGTTATAATAGACATACTCGCGCTCTTCGTAAACGGTCGATATATCATTTACAAACTTAACTTTCTTTTTCCAATTTCCATGTTCATCGTTATAGAATTTGTATACATAATCGATGGCAGGCTGATCGTTAAATGCTTCAGAACCACCTATTAATTTACCGTTTTTATTGTATTTATAGGTTAGCAGTTCGATTTCGCCATTGTCATTCTCAACCAATTCTTCTTCAACTCGTCCACGCGAATTCCATTTACGTTTTATATTCTTGAACTCAACACCTAAGTCGATTTGCGGTTTCAAGAGAACTTGTTCTTCGATAAGCTGACCGAAGCCATCGTACAGATAAGCCATCTCGGCACATTTAGTACCATCTTTGGCATACCATATCTGTGCCACACAGTTGCGTTCTATATTATAGTGGAAGATACCCTTATGAGAAATCTCACCAGCAGCTGTTTTAATTACCTTATTCTTTAATTGACCTTGTGCGTCGTAGTTCCAATCAACGCTTTGCTTAAGATTACCGTTGGCATCTTTGCGATTCTCTTTCACCACTTGATCGTTATCATTATACACATATTGAGTAGCACCTAACTTCACTCCCACTTCCGAGTAATGAACCTCTTTGGTTTTATGTCCTGCTGCATCAAACTCATATACATAAAACACGCCCTGTTTTGCACCTTTATCAATACTACCCGGTCCTTTATGAATGGCTTTATAAGAAGATTGTTTCACCGTTTTCACCCGATGTTGCAAATTGAGTTGTTGACATTGAGTAGTCAGTGTATCGTAGTCGATGGTACGCAATGAGATAAACTGAGGCACACTATCGGTCAGTTCAGTTCGTTTCACCCAGTTATCATAACAATCATATTCGAAAACGACCGTTTGTTCCAGAATAGCTATAGAGTCATTGGGCAGATTCTTGAGAATCATTGCATCTTTCATCGCTGCAATATCCAATCCTTTGAGCAACCTTACAGGTTGTTTATCGTGCTTTTCAGGCTTGCGAACTATTATCCTTGGCACACCTTTAATGGCACGTTCTTGGTTTACCTCAATCAGTTCACCATCGCCATTGTACACATAGTAATCAATGTAGATATATCGGTCATTTTGTGGTTCTCCTTTCTGATTGAGTACATTATATTCATGAATCAGCTTCTCAAACTTACCATCAGCATAAAAAGACAAATCACTTTTGGTAATTAGTACGCCTACACTATCCACACACAACACACCCACCAAGCGACCTTGTTCATCGTACGAGTAACTGTAATCGCGGAATGGTTCTTTTTGAGAAGTAGCTATCTGACGAGCTACGCGATTGTCATTATTGTAGGCATATTGTATCTGTCTAACAGTTTCACCTTTATCATTGACTTGTCGCTCTATCCACACACGTCCCAATTCATCGTAACGTACATAGTTAAAGTGGGCAACAATAGCACCCGTAGTGAATGTAGAATCTTTGGCAACGGCTTGATAGATAGTAGTGCGAGTCTTTTTAATCGGCTTATTGCCGTTGACTTGTGCAGTTAGCATAAGCGGGAATATAGGTAGTACTAGAAGAGATAAGACCTTATTCATAAATTAGATATGTTTGTTTAGTATTATATAAGAAAAAAACTCTTTACCTTACATCAACGCAAGGTAAAGAGCAACAAATATAAACAATTAAGTATGAATTAAACGTACAGATTATAATTTTATGTGCAACTTCATTCTAAGATAAGCTCTGTGTCCGTAGATAGCAATTACTACAAAACAGATAAATGGAAGAATGAATGATATATTTACAGCAGGAAACCCGCCGATAGATTGCATATCGATAATGCTTGCTTGCAATGGAGGAAGTATTGATCCACCTAAGATAGCCATGATTAAACCGGCTGCACCAAACTTAGCATCCTCGCCCAATCCACGCAATGCGATACCGTAGATAGTTGGGAACATCAACGACATACATGCCGATACTGCCACCAAGCAATACATGCCCAAGATATTTTGGAATACGATAACGCCAATCATAAACACACCAGCCGAGATAGCAAGGATACGCAATAGCAATCCTGGATTCAGATAGCGTAAAATAAATGTACAGATAAAACGGCTAATACAGAAGATGATCATCGCAAATATATTAAATTTTTGAGACAACACTTCGGCTGCTTGCTCTTCCATGCCTTGAGACATAAACAGGCGTGTACCGTATTGAATAACGAATGTCCAGCACATGATTTGTGCACCTACATAAAAGAACTGCGCCACTACCCCTTCGCGATAGTTATGTATAGAGAAGATTCTCTTCAATGTTGGTCCGAAGTTAATGCTGTGCGATTGGTCGCTATTCTTTGGCATCTTAACCAAGTAGATAAGAATGAACATAGCCAATATTACCGCTCCAATCACCAAGTAAGGAGCTATCAGTGTGCCTAAGTCAGCACTCTTCACCACTTCAAACTCTTCGGGCGATAGTTCTGCTCTTTCGGCAGTACCCATTGGGTTCAAGCGATTTTGGATAAAGTTCATGGCAACAAACATACCCAATAGCGAACCCATTGGATTAAACGATTGAGCCAAGTTCAAACGACGAGTAGCTGTTTCTTCAGTACCCATCGATAAAATATAAGGATTACAACTTGTTTCAAGAAACGACAGTCCGCAAGTCAAGATAAAATAAGCAGCCAAGAAAGGATAGTAATTACCTATCATCATAGCCGGAAAGAAAAGTAATGCCCCAATAGCATATAATCCCAATCCCATAAGCACACCCGCTTTGTAAGAGTACTTACGAATAAAGATAGCTGCCGGGAAAGCCATGGCGAAATATCCACCATAAAATGCCACCTGTACCAAAGCACCATCGGTAACACTCATTCTGAATATTTTAGAGAATGCCTTCACCATCGGATTGGTTATATCGTTGGCAAAGCCCCAAAGCGCAAAGCAGCTCGTTATCAGAATAAAAGGAATCAGATAGCTGACTCCATCTTTACTTATGATTGAGTTTTTGTTGTTTTTCATGTTAGTCAGTTATTAGTCGTAAAGGTAAAAAATTCGTTCCATCTGTTGCCACTTCTGTGCAGAAGTGGCACCTGGTTTTACTAATTGGAATACAGCCATATAGTCTTCCCACTCTTGCTGTCGATGCAGTGTAGCGAGTCGAGCCATAGCACTGTCCCAATCAAAATCTAAGGGAGTTTCAACAATCATGAATAACCGCGTACCTAATATATAGAGTTCCATTTCAAGAATACCTACCTCTTTGATACCCGCTATAATTTCGGGCCAGGCAAACTCTTTGCTATGGCGTTTTTTATATTCAGTGATTAGTTCTGGATTATCGCGCAAATCAAGAGTTTGGCAATAACGTTTCACAGCTTGTTTATACTGTTTCACAGGATAACCTTCGGTACGTGCATTCATGATATTTAAGTATTAAATGATTGTTTCCACTTCATTTTTGTTATTAATATCATTCGAGGCAATAGCTTGAACCAATATATTACCAATGGTTGTAGCTTCTACAGGACCCGCTTCAACAGGTATTCCCAGTGCCTCTTCGGTCAATCTATTGAGTAACCAGTTGCGACTACCACCTCCAATTATATGAAGTTTCTCAACGGGTTTTGGCAATAGACTATTAAGATTAATAACAGCTTTTTTGTAACGTGCTGCAAGCGATTGAAGAACGCATCTCACAAACTCACCTTGTGTTTGAGGTATTTGTAGCTGATGCTCTTTACAGTAATCAACAATAGCCTGCTGCATATTCAACGGATTTTGAAAGATATTATTATCTACATCAATCACAGAAAAGTCGCCCACCTTGTCGGCTTCGGTCATCAAATACTGATAATCAATATTCATGTCTTCCTTTTTCCATTCGGCCATCAATCGTTGTAGTATCCACAATCCGGTGATGTTTTGTAGGAATCTTATTTTACCGCCTACTGCCCCTTCGTTAGTGAAACCGGCAATACGAGCCTCTTCGGTTAGAATAGGTTGATCTAACTCGATGCCCAAAAGCGACCATGTGCCCGAACTTAAGAAAGCCGTTTGCGAATGATCTTCGGTAGCATAAGGCACAGCATATACAGCGCTTGCAGTATCGTGCGAGCCAACTGCTATGACTTCTACATCGTAGTCAATGCCCAACTCTTCGCATATCTCTTTTTTGATTTTACCTCTTGTTGTACCCGGCATTAAGATAGTACCGAATAGATGACGAGAAAATCCTAATTTATCAATAAGCGACCAGTTCCAATCTTTTGTTTTTGCATCAAGCAGCTCGGAAGTCGAAGCGATAGAATACTCTACATTGGCCTCGCCAGTCAAGAAGTAGCTAAACAAATCGGGCATGAACAAGAGTTTATCAGCCACCTGAAGCGCAGCATCATTGCTCTTTTTCAAGCTGTAAAGCTGAAAGAGTGAGTTGATAGACATCATCTGTATGCCAGCCTCCGCATAATGTGCGGCAGCATCGTTGGCAAATAACTCTTCGGGTAGTCCGTCGGTACGCTGATCGCGGTAGCAAACAGGGTTGCCCAACAGGTTGCCTTGCGCATCAATCAGTCCAAAGTCTACTCCCCACGTATCGATACCAATACTTTTTACCTTATACCCTTTGATAATCGCCATACGGATGCCTTGCTTCATCTCTTCGAAGAGCGACAAGAAATCCCAATAAAGGTGGTTGCCCAACTTTACTTGGCGGTTTTGGAAGCGATGAATTTCTTCAAATTTCATTTGCTTGTTTTGGATGGTAGCAGCCATTACACGGCCGCTACCTCCTCCAAAATCAATTGCTAAATAGACATTCATTATTTCGTAGTTTTTCCTAAAATATAGGTGTCTAGATCTTCTATTTCTTGTGGAGTAAACAAAGCTGTATTACCACCGTTGAGCACTACAATGCGACAAGCCATCTCGAAGAACATAGCTCTTTCGAATGCTTGGTCAAAGTCTTTACCGCAAACCACTTGGCCATGTTTCAATAGCATAATTGAGTTGTGCTCTTTCATTGATTCGATTACCGCTTCTGCCAATTCAGGAGAACCTGGGCGATAGTAAGGAATCATTGGTATTTCGCGACCTACATGCACAGGCACTTCGGCAGTTACGTTGAAGTTCTTTGGTTGTTCTTTCATACAAGCCACAGCAGTTGCATAAGGCGATTGGAAGTGCAATACTACGTTTACATCCGGACGATTTCTTAATACGCCCAAGTGAAACACACTCTCCATAGATGGTTTTACACCATTCATCACTTCACCGTCAGACAATCTACATACTGATACTTTTTCTTTAGACAAAGTAGGAACCCAAGAACCTGTTCCCGATACCAATACTTCATCACCAATGCGCCACGACAAGTTGCCACTACTACAAATTGTCAATCCCGCATCGCCTACACGGTGTGCTTGTGCTACAAATTCATCAAAACATCCTTCAGTGATCATAGTGCTTTCTTATATAAGTTTAAAATAATTTCTTTTGATACTTCGCGTGGATTGCCTGGAGTACAAACGTCTGCAAAAGCAGCTTCTGCCAAGCGATCTAAATCTTCTTCTTTGATACCTATCTCTGTCAACGTTTGAGGAATACCCACACGTTTAGATAAATCTTTTACCGCATCAACAGCAGCTTGAGCAGCCTCTTCGGTAGTCATAGTCGATTGGTATACGTTCATGGCTTTAGCGATGTCAACATACTTGTCGAGCGCAGCAGGCATATTGAACTCCATAATGATAGGCAACAACAATGCATTTGCCACACCGTGAGGAATATCAAAGATAGCACCCATAGGATGCGCCATGCCATGCACCACACCTAAACCAACGTTAGAGAATGCCATACCTGCAATGTATTGAGCAACAGCCATACCGTCGCGTGCTTCAGCATTTGATGGTTCGTTGACAGCAGTTTCTAGGTGGCGATTAATCATCTCAATCGCTTTGATCTCGAACATATCGCTCATCTCCCAAGCACCTTTTGTAATCAAACCTTCGATAGCGTGAGTCAAAGCATCCATACCGGTTGCCGCAGTCATGCCTTTTGGCAATGTGTACAT
The DNA here is from genome assembly GCA_947074345.1 of uncultured Bacteroides sp. Lineage (GTDB taxonomy): Bacteria > Bacteroidota > Bacteroidia > Bacteroidales > Bacteroidaceae > Bacteroides. The sequence continues at coordinate 18,113 of CAMTPH010000025.1, forward strand.
CAATTCGGCATCAACAATAGCAATAGCAGGGATATCGTTAGGATCGACACAAACCATCTTTTTGTGGTTCTCTTCGTCGGTAATCACGTAGTTGATAGTTACCTCGGCAGCTGTACCGGCTGTAGTTGGTAAAGCGATGATAGTTACCGATTTCTTTTTTGTATCGGCTACCCCTTCGAGCGATACTACATCGCTAAACTCAGGATTGTTGGTAATAATACCGATGGCTTTGGCTGTATCGATAGACGAACCACCACCGATAGCAAGAATGAAATCTGCACCCGATGCAGCAAAGGCAGCAACACCCGCTTTCACGTTTGATACGGTTGGGTTTGGTTTGATTTCGCTAAATATCTCGAAAGGAATATTGGCATTGCGCAATACATCGAGTACTTTGTCTGCCACACCAAATTTGATAAGGTCTTTATCGGTTGCAACGAATGCTTTTTTAAGACCTAAGCGTGCAATTTCTTGTGGTAACACTTCGCGTGAACCTGGGCCGAAGTATGATACTTCGTTTAATATAAATCGACGAGTCATTGTTTTTCTTATTTGTAGATTAATTAGTCAATGGTGATACCTAAATAGTTTCATTAGTTTCACCGTATTGAAACTTTTGTTTCAGTGGGGTAAAACCAAAGTTTCAACATTAAGAAACAATTGTTTCACCTCACTGAAACTATTTATTATTTGTAAGTTGGACCGTATACGTTGCAAGCTCTGTAGTCAGAACCTTCTTTATCCATGCCAAATGCATTCCAAGCAGCAGGACGGAAGATTTCTTGATCTTCTACATTGTGCATACATACAGGGATACGCAACATAGATGCAAGAGTAATCAAGTCTTGACCAATATGTCCATAGCTGATAGCACCGTGGTTAGCACCCCAGTTATTCATTACTGAATATACATCTTTGAACGCTGGCGACTCAGTAAGACGTGGCACAAACCAAGTTGTTGGCCAAGTGCGGTCAGTACGTTCGTCAAGCAATTGGTGAACTTCTGGTTCAATTTCTACTGTCCATCCTTCTGCAATTTGCAAGACTGGGCCTAAGCCTTTAACCAAGTTCAAGCGCGACATAGTAACAGGCATTCCTCCTTTTGAAAGGAAGTTTGAAGAGAAACCACCACCACGGAAGTAGTCACGGTTGGCAGGATACCAAGTAGTTGCTTCCAAGCATTTGTCAGCTTCTTCGGCAGTTACTTCCCAGAAAGGTTTCATGATTGGATTGCCTTCAGCATCAGTTTGTTGGCCTGTAGCATCGAGCGTAGTTGCACCCGAGTTAATCAAGTGAATGATACCGTTAGAAGCCAATCCTGTTAGTTCTTTGCCGGTTACACGTTTTACTGCTTCTGGGCTCCAGTAAGTACGTACATCCGAGAAGATTTGTGCACGGTTAGTCAACAAGTGACCGAACAACATAGCTACACCATTGCAAGCATCATTTTCGGTTGCCAATACATAAGCTTCGCGGATACCGTTCCAGTCGAATGAAGTATTAAGTAGAGCTTCAGAGAAGTCGCCATTCGGATAGAAGTCTGTCCATTGACGTTGTCCTTGGAAACCAGCAACAATCGCATTGTGTCCAAGCGCTTCTTCTTTGAAACCAAGTTGTTCTAATTTAGGATTGCCTTCCATCAAGTCGCGCAAGATGATTGTCATCTTTACAACAAATTCCCAATCGCCATCTTTTTCTTCGCGAGTTTTTGCTTTAGCTTCAGAGTTGAAGTCGTTGCCTTCGTTTTTCTTAGCATACTTTTCAGTCCAAGCCATCGCCTTAGCGTACTCTTCTTGATCGTAGATGCCTTCGCTCATGCGACGAATGATTTCGGTCATATCTACCGACTCGCAACGCATACCCAAGTACTCTTGGAAGAAGTTAGGGTCAACGATTGAACCAGCGATACCCATCGATACACTACCTACCGAAAGATATGATTTACCTCTCATAGTAGCTACCGCTTGAGCAGAACGAGCAAAGCGTAATATTTTTTCTGCTACATCAGCAGGGATTGAATTATCAGAAAGGTCTTGTACATCGTGACCATAGATACCAAATGCTGGCAATCCTTTTTGTGCATGACCAGCCAATACAGCAGCCAAATATACAGCTCCCGGACGTTCAGTACCGTTAAAGCCCCATACAGCTTTTGGCCAGTAAGGATTCATATCCATTGTTTCGGCACCATAGCACCAGCAAGAAGTTACAGAGATGGTAGAACCAACACCTTCGCGCTCGAACTTTGCAGCACAAGCAGCGCTTTCGGGCACACGCCCTATTGTAGAATCAGCAATAACACACTCTACTGGAGAGCCATCGCCGTTTTTTAAGTTTTCAGAGATTAACTTAGCTACAGCTTTTGCCAAGTTCATTGTTTTGTCTTCAAGACTTTCGCGCACACCACCTTGACGTGCATCAATTGTTGGTCTAATACCAATCTTAGGATATTGTTTCATATTAATAAAAGGTTTAGACAGTTCATTAAATCGTGCTGAACTGTGCTGATTTATTGTTAAATTTTAAATTGATTCTCTTAGTTTAATTTCAGTGGGCAAATAGGTATGCACCGGTACACCGGTCATGATAAATTGACTTGCCAATCGGCCCATCTCTTTCCAGTCGATACTCAATGAGGTAATGCCTTTGTCTATTACTTCGTAAGCCGGTGTTTCGTTGTAGGCTATCAACCCAAAATCGACACCACACTCCAATCCCATCACCCTACTCTCTTTAATGAAAGTAACCACGTCAATCTGACGAAATACAATCACGACATCGCCTTTTTGCAAATTGGCTTCTTCGAAAGTGCTAACCATCTCATAGGGCATATTGTATTGTTCGCTATATTGATCGAGATTGTCGGTAATGCTTCTAGGGTGTTTTAGCTCTTGAGGATAGAACAGAACGATGCGCTTGTACTTGCAAAGCTGTGGGCGCAACTGTACCATGGCTTTATAAAATGAATCATCGAAATCTTGGCAGATATAAGAGTAGTTCTTCTTATCGAACTTACCGAAATCGAGCAACAAGAGTTTTGATTCGTCAATCTTGTATAGATTCTTAGAAAACTTCTCGTTGTCGAAGTTCATCACTACATAGTAGTTGTAATTGCCCAACGACTCTTTGATAATACGATTAAACATATGCTCATTGTATTGATGAAACCACAAATCGACTTTGTAGTGTCTTGACAAATGTTTTACGAAATTATTGTAAAGGGTATCTTTAAAAAGGGAGTATTCGTCGAGCAATAACAGCACTTTCTTCTGCTGATTGATAACGTAGTAACCTTTGCCGGGTGTTGAGTCAATAACACCTCTTTTCTTTAAATCGGCAAATGCCTTGAAAACAGTATCGCGTGATACATTATAATCACTACTTAAATGGTTAATGGAAGGCAAGGCGCAACCTATCTTGTATTTGCCTAGAGAGATATCAAGGCAAATCAAATCAGCTAGTTGCTTTACTTTAGTAGTTTGCTGTCCAAATACAGTTTTCATTGTAATATAAATTAGGTCACAACATAGTACAACTGTGCTGAACTATGCTGATGCAAATGAATACAATTTAAACTGAATAGAAAAAAAAGAAGATATGTTTTACAACATCAAAATGTAAATTGGCACTCAATGCCTAAGATATTTCGGTCGACACCGCTGCGAACTTGTTGAAAACAATAGAACACATCGAGCAGCCATCTCTTATCGAGCTGTACAAGCACACCGGGTCTATATCGATAGCGGTCTATATCGGGGAAATCACCTTTGTTGATATCTTGATATATCTCGAACGAGAAATAAGGATTAAAGATAGAGTTTCTAGGTTCGAACTCTACCACTGCGCGTGTTCTTAATTCGGTAAGCACGTTGCCTCGTTCGAATGTTTGTTGCATACGCTCGCGCAAAGAGAATTTAAATAGATGATATTTGGCACTAGCCGTTAAACCCAACGAATAGCGATTTCTAAACTTCCATCCCGACGAACCACGATCTCTATGATGAAGCTCATAACCTGCTTCGGCACGAAGAAAAGACCAGATACGGTATTCGCCATACAATGCCCACCCCCATCTATCTATTTGAGAGAAATTATTGTCTACTCGTAATTCGGCAGCGGTATATGCCAAGAAGCGATCGGTAAATCGATGATTGACACGCATCGTAAACCAATCTGACATCTCGTAAGATTGACTAAATGCCGCTACAGAGTTGACTAAGAAAAGGGCAAGAATGAAATATTTATTTAACAGGTTCTTCATCATAGTGTAATTCATGCTGTAAAAATATACAATTATGACTAAACAACATAAAAACTACCATTCCGATTTATGGCTAAACTATAAAAAAAGTGTGCAAAAGCATTAAGCCAATTTGCACACTCCCCTGCTTGAAACAAATTATTTATATTCCCTCTTCGTTTTGAGGAGGCAACAAATGATGAATTCTAAAGTACTCTACCATACTTACAATCGTATCCTTAATATTGCTGTGCAATTCTGGATTTAGATCTGAGAATTCATATACGTAATAATCTCCTGTACGTTTAAAATCGTCACCACCTATAAATTCAAATCGAGTCTCTTTGTCGAAACGTCCAAAGAAGGCAATCTCTAACTTATCGGCATGCATTATAATGCGACCAAAGAAACACTTCTTGTCTTTATACTCAGCCCACACTTCATAATGATGATCTTGATCGATGGTTGCAGTCAATGGTGGTACATAATTGCGAAAATCATCGCGAATATCTTTAAAGATTCTTTTAAGCTTATCCATAATTCTAGTTTTTATTATTTGGTCCAACCCTTTTCATTGTAGTAATAAAGCAATTGTTCGATGGCGTCTTGTATGTCTTTACGCAAATCGTCAACATGCGCATTTCGTATCTCAATGCGACGATGTTCATTCATCATCTTGATTAACGTTTCGGGAACCAATTGTTTTAAATCCTTTTCGGGTATCTCGGTATTGAACCCTAATGTAACAACATGCTCGTGAGCCACCACATAAGCAAACAGGTGCTTTTGGTCGCCATTTATAGCCACTGACTCATAATGAGTAGGAGTATCGGTGATTGCTTCGCAAGGAGGAACCGAACTCTTAATAAATTGTCTTATCATATCAAATGATAGATCAACATGTGGTTTGTATGAATTTGACATAAACTATGGTATTTAATTGTTTTTTTAATATGATACGGTTGCTTATCTTATCTCAACAAATCATAGTGATTTTAGTTTAAAGCAAACTAGTTAATTAAAAAAAATACGGCTTTAAGTCGTTGGTTGACTTAAAGCCGTATAGCTTATATCTCGATAAAGATGCTTACCCTTATTTGCGGTAATTATCTAATCCTGTTTGTAAGAATTCGATGTAGTTAGGAATGCTTTCATCGAAACCGTATGGTTTGTTCAATGGCATGCCTTCGTTGTTGACCAACACATAGAATGGTTGCGCATTGGCACCAAACTTAACGCGTTGCAGGTAACTCCATTTATCGCCCACAGTACGAAGTGTACGTTGTGTGCCGTTTTCCATCACCTTAACTGGTTCAGAAAGTGGAGTTTTATTGTCTACATAAAGAGTAATCAACACATAATCGTTATTAATGATTTCGCTTACCTTATCGTTTGTCCAAACAGAAAGTTCCATCTTACGACAGTTTACACATCCATATCCTGTAAAGTCGAGCATCACAGGTTTGTTGTGTTGACGAGCATACTCCATACCCAAATCGTAATCATCAAACTTAGCGTGTACTTCGTTATCGTAAAGATTGAAATCTTGTGTTTGCATAGGAGGAGCAAAAGCACTTACTGCTTTCAAAGGCGCACCCCATAAACCAGGAATCATATATACGGCAAACGCCAAAGAGATTAATGCCATGAAGAAACGTGGCACACTCACTTTGTTGTCATCGTCATCGTGGGCAAATTTGATTTTACCCAATAGGTAAAGACCCAACAATGCAAACAATACAATCCATAATGCTAGGAATGTTTCGCGATCAAGTATTCTCCATCCGTAAGCTAAATCGGCTACTGATAAGAATTTTAATGCGAATGCCAACTCAAGGAAACCAAGTGTTACTTTGATAACATTCATCCAACCACCCGATTTTGGCATTGACTTAAGCCAAGATGGGAACAAAGCAAATAGTGTAAATGGCAATGCCAATGCAATAGCGAAACCAAGCATACCAATTGCAGGTGCTACCATGCTGCCGGTTGTTGATACTTGTACCAACAAGAATCCGATAATAGGACCTGTACATGAGAATGATACCAACGACAAGGTAAATGCCATCAAGAAGATACTCAATAAACCGGTTGTTGCTTCGGCCTTGCTATCTACTGCTGTACTCCATTTAGAAGGTAGACGTATCTCGAAAGCTCCAAAGAATGAAGCTGCAAATACGATCAACATCAAACAGAATAGGATGTTGAAAACCGCATTGGTTGATAGCGCATTTAAGGCACTTGCACCAAATACAGCTGTAATAACGATACCCAATGTAACATAGATAACCACGATTGATGCACCATAAGTCCAAGCATCGCGAATTCCTTTTTTCTTATCTTTTGTACGTTTCAAGAAGAAACTTACTGTCATAGGGATAATTGGCCAAACACATGGTGTAAGCAATGCCAAAAGACCACCTAAGAAACCTGTAACGAAGATGTAAATCCAAGACATATCTTCGGTTGGCTTTTCATCGCCAAAGGCATGCATCTCATCAATAACCGGACGCCACAGATAGTCGGGAGCCAACTCTTCATTGCTTTGTTGAGCGATATTCTCAGTTGCAATGATTTCATTGTTATCGGCAACCGGTGTAGCAGCTGTTGTAGCTGATGCAGCAGTAGCAGTCAAACCGGTGCTTCCTGTAAAGTGGAATGGTACTTGTGTAGGTGGTAAACAGTTTTCGTCGTTGCAAGCACCATACTCAAAGTAACCTTCAATATCGTAAGTAGATGCTGTAAGCTTTATCTTTTGTACGAACTCTGCGTTGTCTGCAAAGTAGCGAACTTGCATCTCAAATATCTTATCGAACTTGTTAACTTCATTTCCTTTAGGAATTAATTTGCCTTCGACTTCAGCACCCGATATCTCATCGATATTGAATGTTGCAGAGACAGGACCGCCCGAACCTAAGTCGGTTGAGTATAAATGCCATCCTTTATCAATCGTGGCTTTAATCACAACCTCAGCTTCTGTATCGGATAGCTTAACAAGCTCTGTTTTTACTTTTACTGGATCTTGAATTTGTGCATTAACTATCAATGCAGCAAATAGCATTAATAGCAATGAGTAGATTTTCTTCATTATTAAGAGGGGTTAAATTTGGTAATCAACACAAGAACGACTTTCTTTTGCTTGAGCAATAATGCCGGCAGCGGCTACATGATCAGGATGAGTTGCATATGTTTTCACATCCTCCATTGAATCGAATTCGCTATACAATGCAATGTCCCAAGTTTCATTTGGATTAATATTCAATCCTACTTCAACCTTACGAATTACATCAATCTTAGCAGGAAGAGCTTCGATAGCTTCCTTAAATTGATTCATTATCGCCTTCTTCTCGTCAGTTGGCAACTCTTCTTTTAACTTAAATAGTACAATGTGTTTAATCATTGTGTCGATAATTTAATAGGGTTTTGGTTTAAAAATATAAAACTCACTGTGATATAGTGTACAAAATTACATTATTTGATTCATCTTGCAAAATGCACGCTATCTTTTATATCGTCTAAAAGCTCTTGACATTGCATTTTATCGCAATTATCTGCCACAAACGAACATTGACCAAGGGCGTTTGTTTTATTTTGATAAATTTCACCATTATGGATAAATACAAGATTCTTTATTTAATAAGCGACGAAAACAGGTGGAACCATCTGTTTGGAGAGATTAACCACATCATCATTCATCCTGAATTGATAGATCGGATAGCAGTAATAGTTATTGATACAGCCATATTATCGTGTCTGAGCAATACAATCTTTGAAGATTTCAAGAATCAACTACGCATGTACAAAGAGAAAGGCATCGACTTCTTCTTGTGCAATAATACTTGTTTGAAATATGGCATCACAGAAGAGTTCATATTACCTCAATTTGAGTTGGTTATGGAAGGAGGAATACTTAAAGCCTTATCGCTTGAAAAAGAGGGATATAGATTGTTTTCACTGGGAATGTGATATGTAAATGATTTATAAGATTTTAAATCAACCGATTGATTAATATCAATAAAATTATATCTTTGTATTATAGTTATTATATGTATTCAATTATATACTATAAAAGAGAATGTTAATTATAGGAATAGCAGGCGGAACTGGTTCGGGTAAGACCACCGTCGTTAAGAAAATCATCGAAAGCTTACCCGCTAACGAGGTAGTTCTTTTACCTCAAGATTCATACTATAAAGATAGTAGTCACGTACCGGTTGAAGATCGTCAAAACATCAACTTCGACCATCCTGATGCCTTTGAATGGAGCTTACTCTCTAAACATGTGGCCATGCTTAAAGAGGGTAAAAGCATTGAACAGCCAACTTATTCTTATTTAACATGTACTCGCCAACCTGAGACCATACACATCGAACCACGTGAAGTGGTGATTATCGAAGGTATCTTGGCGCTTTGCGATAAGAAATTGCGCAATATGATGGACTTGAAAGTCTTTGTTGATGCCGATCCCGACGAACGTTTGATACGCGTTATCCAACGTGATGTGGTTGAAAGAGGTAGAACGGCTGAAGCTGTAATGGAAAGATATACTAGAATTCTTAAACCCATGCACCTACAGTTTATCGAGCCTTGCAAAAGATATGCAGATTTAATTGTACCTGAAGGTGGAAACAATAAAGTAGCCATTGATATTTTGACTATGTATATTAAGAAACATCTTTAATGCATGAAACATAAAACCCTTTATTTAATACTTACATCCATAACTTTATATATTCTGATTTCTGTATCGTGTACAGAGAAACGTATTAGTCATGTAGGTGAGGATAAGTGGGATTTAGAACAAATAAAAGATAGTGGAACCATTACCGTTTTAACGATGTATGGTTCTACTTCTTTCTTTATATACCGTGGGCAAGATATGGGATTTCAATACGACCTAGCCGAACAGTTTGCTGAGAGCTTGGGAGTAAAGATGGAAGTCAAGACTGCCAAAAACATGGACGAGATGATAGAGATGCTTCTTAATGGAGAAGGTGATCTGATTGCTTACTATATTCCGATATCTAGAAGTTTGAAAGATAGCATCCTCTTTTGTGGTGAAGAAGTCATTACTCATCAAGTATTGGTGCAACGAAGTTCTGCCAGCATTCGTCCGCTACGCGATGTAACCGAACTGATAGGCAAAGAGGTCTATGTGAAACCGGGCAAATACTACAACCGATTGGTTAATCTAAACGAAGAGCTTGGTGGTGGTATTGATATTCATGTAGTCAACAATGATAGTGTAACGGTAGAAGACCTCATCACTCAAGTAGCCGAAGGAGTTATCCCTTATACCATAGCCGATAACAATTTGGCTCAACTCAACACGACTTATTATCCGAATCTGAATGTAAAACTGGCTGTTAGCTTTGATCAAAAGGCTTCGTGGGCAGTACGGAAAGATTGCAAGGAATTGGCTAAGGCAATCAATGAATGGCACGACGAGAATGCTACATCTCCTCTTTATAAGGCAAGTACCAAACGATATTTCGAAATTAGCAAGGATGTAAAGAACCCTCCTATCCTATCTCTTCGTGAGAAAAAGATATCGCCCTACGATGATCTATTCAAGAAGTATGCCGGAGAGATTGATTGGGATTGGAGATTATTGGCTTCATTGGCTTACACCGAATCGAACTTTGATACGGCTGTTATATCATGGGCCGGCGCACGTGGATTGATGCAGTTGATGCCTCGAACGGCAAGAGCTATGGGAATGCCCAATGGAAAAGAGTTTAATCCAGAAGAGAATGTAAAGGCAGCGGCCAAATATATCTCATCGGTAAATCGAAGCCTACGCATGGTGAACGATAAACAAGAACGTATCTATTTTATATTGGCTGCCTACAATGCCGGTTTAGGACATATCTATGATGCAATTGCTCTTGCCAACAAATACGGTAAAGAGGGAAATAAATGGTACAACAATGCAGAAGACTTTATCTTGCTAAAGAGCAATGAAGAGTACTTCACCGATTCGGTTTGTCGTAATGGATATTTCAGAGGGGTTGAGACTTACAACTTCGTGAGAGAAATCATGAACCGTTACGATATCTACAAACAAAAGATACCCGATTAAAACAAAAAAGCACCCTTTAAAAGGATGCTTCTTCTATCTGCTTAAAATAAATCAAGCTTATTCTTTTGAGCTTCTTCAATCGATTTAATCTCTACTTTCTTAGTCGAGTTCTTTTCTCTGAGCTGCTCATATTCTTCGTTCAAGCGATTCGCTAGTTCGGCTTTACTATCCGCGCTCAACAACTGTGAAGCGATACCTACATTTTGCGATGCATCTTTTAGATGAATAACCGGTGCATTGTATACAGGAGCAATCTTTAAAGCTGTATGTAGCTTAGAAGTTGTAGCACCCCCAATCATCAAAGGAATATTCAATCCGGCTTTCTCTAATTCGAGAGCTACATGTACCATTTCATCAAGCGAAGGAGTGATTAATCCACTCAAACCAATCATATCTACATTCTCTTCTTTAGCACGTCGCACTATTTCTTCTGCAGGAATCATAACACCCAAATCAATAATCTCGTAACCGTTGCAAGCCATCACTACCGATACAATATTCTTACCGATATCGTGTACATCGCCCTTAACAGTAGCTAGCAATACCTTACCTGCCGATTTTACATCTGCATCTTTTTCAGACTCGATGATAGGTTGCAAGATACCAACAGCCTTCTTCATAGTACGAGCTGTTTTCACTACTTGAGGTAAAAACATCTTGCCGGCACCAAATAGATCGCCAACATGATTCATACCAGACATCAACGGACCTTCAATAATATCTACTGCTTTGTTGTATAATGGCAATGCTTCTGCCAAATCAACTTCCAGATAATCGCCAATACCTTTCACCAAAGCATGCTTCAATCTCTCTTCTACCGAACCATCTCTCCATTGATCGTGGTGAGTTTTCTTATCGACAGCACCAGTTGTAGCATTGTTCTTAAGCGAATCGGCCAACTCAATCAATCGTTCAGCAGCATCGGGTGTACGATTCAGTACAACATCTTCGATACACGCCAACACATCCTTCGGAATATCATCGTACAACACACTTGTTGCAGGGTTTACAATACCCATATCCATACCCGCTTGAATAGCATGATACAAGAACACCGCATGCATTGCTTCGCGAATGTAATTGTTACCACGGAAAGAAAACGACAAGTTACTGATACCACCACTGATATGCGCACCCGGAAGATTGTTAGCAATCCAGCGAGTCGCTTCAATAAAGTCGACAGCATAGTTATTGTGCTCTTCGATACCCGTTGCAATAGCCAATACATTGGGATCGAATATAATATCTTGAGGCAAGAAGCCCACTTCGTTTACCAATAAGTTGTAGGCTCTTTCGCAAACCTCTATCTTACGAGCAGCGGTATCAGCCTGGCCTTTCTCATCGAATGCCATCACCACTACAGCCGCCCCATATTGACGAATCAATCGTGCATGATGCAAGAATGGCGCTTCGCCCTCTTTAAGCGAGATAGAGTTAACCACAGGTTTACCCTGTACACACTTCAATCCGGCTTCAATCACTTCCCATTTAGATGAGTCGATCATGATAGGAATACGAGCAATCTCAGGTTCAGAAGCAATAAGATTCAAGAAAGTAGTCATCTCCTCTTTCGCATCAAGCAAGCCATCGTCCATGTTTACATCGATAATCAATGCACCATTTTCAACTTGTTGGCGAGCAATAGAAAGAGCTTCATCGTACTTCTTCTCATTGATCAATCGAAGGAACTTACGCGAACCCGCAACATTGCATCGTTCGCCTATATTGATAAAGTTATTTTCAGGTTTAACCTCCAACAGTTCCAATCCCGAAAGCCACATATGTTGTGGTTTAGCAGCAGGAACATGAGGTTTAGCACCTTCAAGAATAGCAGGATATTCGGCAATATAAGCATCGGTAGTACCACAGCATCCACCAATGATATTGATTAAACCACCACTCACATACTCTTTAACCTCCTCGGCCATATCGGCAGGAGTCTGATCGTATTTACCCAAACTGTTTGGCAAACCAGCATTTGGATAAGCACTAATATAATAAGGAGCTTTGCGAGCCAGCTGTTCTAAGAAAGGTTTCAATTGACGAGCACCAAAAGAGCAGTTCAAACCAATAGAAAAGATATTGGCATGTTGCACCGAAGCAAGAAAAGCATCCAATGTTTGGCCCGAAAGAGTGCGACCACCCATATCAGAAACCGTAATAGAAAGCATAATAGGAACACGTATTCCCATGTTCTCCATCGCTTGTTCGGCAGCAAAGATAGCTGCTTTCGCATTTAGTGTATCAAAGATTGTTTCGATAAGCAAACCATCTACTCCACCCTCTAGCAAAGCTTCGATTTGTTGTCTATATGATTGTGCCAACTCATCATACGTAAGCGCACGATAAGCGGGATTATTTACATCGGGACTCATAGAACAAGTCTTGTTGGTTGGGCCAATAGAGCCAACAACAAAACGAGGTTTATCCGGATTTTTTGCTGTATATTCATCAGCTACTTCGCGAGCCAAGCGTACAGCCTCAAGATTCATTTCGCGAACAAACGCCTCTACATGATAGTCTGCCATAGAAACCGTAGTAGCACTAAACGTATTGGTTTCGATAATATCGGCACCAGCCTCTAAATATTTACGATGAATATCTTGAATCACATCAGGACGAGTCAAGACAAGTAAATCGTTATTACCCTTCAACATGCCTGGAATAGCAGCAAACCGTTCGTTACGAAAATCTTTTTCTTCGAGATTATATTGTTGAATCATTGTTCCCATTGCACCATCTAAAATCAAGATGCGCTCGAGAACTAATTGAGATAAACTCTTTTTGTTCATGAGTAAAAAATAGAATAATAAGAAGTAGGAATTTTATCTTTTGAACATTCTGTCCATATCACGCTTATCGTCTTTTTCGCGCAAAGACTGGCGTTTATCATATTGTTTCTTACCTTTCGCCAAGGCAACAACCACTTTAGCAAGCCCCTTTTCGTTGATGAACATGCGTACCGGAACCATTGTAAATCCGGTATCTTTGGTAGAGCGTTCTAGCTTGCGTAGCTCTTTCTTGCTAAGCAACAGTTTACGATCTCTACGTGCGGCGTGATTATTGTATGAGCCATAGAAGTACTCGGCAATATACATATTCTTCACCCAAAGTTCGTTCTTAACGAAATAACAATACGTATCGACTAAACTTGCTTTACCTAAACGGATTGATTTGATTTCGGTACCCGTCAAAACAATACCGGCGGTATAGGTTTCGAGTAGTTCGTAATCAAACGTAGCACGTTTATTCTTTATATTTACAGGAGCCATTTTCATGATGCGAGAGAATTAATTTATAATCATTGTTAGTTTATTAAATATGATCTCAATAAGAACCGGACATATTAATAACAACAATGAAGATAATATAGTGAACTTGAAACGTCTTTTTTCATCTATTTTTAGCATTACGGGTACTCCTTCCCACACCACATATACGATGTAAAACTGGAATATCCATCCCACAATGGCAAAATCGGGCAATAAACCATTCACGGCCCATACTACAAAAGTTACAACAAGCGCATAGCCTGCAAACTGTTGAGCTAGTTGCATATCACTTGCGCCACCAAATAAACGAACATACAATTCATTGATTGCATAAGCGGCAAGATAGTATCCACCAAACAAAGCTACAGCAACTGCACAACAACGTGTCATAGCCACTTGAAAGCCTTGAGGTCCACCCCAGCCAATAGTAAACAGGGTGCCTAAAAAGAAAGACAACCCACATAAACCAATCATAGGATAAACAAAAGCGGTGAACACTTTTCGTCTATCCTCTAAATTAATTTCCTCCCATGCCTTAGCAGGAGAGGAAATTAATGATAATACTG
>CAMTPH010000026.1 GCA_947074345.1 uncultured Bacteroides sp.
GTGTACAATCTTGTAGAGATGCTTCGTTCTTTGGATGTTCCACATAAAGTAGTTCGCACTAATGAGCTGCAATTGCCTTTGCACACCGAAACCATTGCCGGCATCTTGCTTTCTCCTGGTGGAGGTTTGCCTCACGAATATCCTCAGATGATAGAAGTCATCAACCAATATCACCAACAGCTCCCTATGCTTGGTGTTTGTTTAGGGCATCAAGCCATTGCGCAATGCTTTGGAGCCCAATTACAACAACTCCCTGCTCCACTGCACGGACATGCTTCTCAATTGGTCATTCACCAAACAACTGATAAAATAACGCATCAAGTAGCCACTCATTCTACCATTGGGCGCTATCATTCATGGATTGTATCATGTACCAATTTACCATCTACTATTCAATGCGTTGCTACCGACGAAAGCGATAACATAATGATTCTTCGTCATGCACATTATCCTATTTGGGGTGTACAGTTTCATCCCGAATCTGTTATAACCGATCAGTGTGGCCAACAGATATTACAAAATTGGTTATCTCATTGTCTATTTTAACCCTATCTATATCTCTTATTATCACACACTTAACAGTTCCAACGTTTTCACTATGCTGAAACTGTTGTTTCAGTAAGGCGAAACTATACTTTCAGCACACCGAAAACAAAGTTTCAACGCAATGAAAATAATGTTTCAATGCATAGAGTCCATTTTGATAATGTAGTTTAATCGTTTCAGCAGATATTAAATCATCTATTTTAATTACATTTGTATTATAGCTTATAATCTATTTAAATAGAGATAAATTATGGATAATACGGAATTACTACAACAAGCCATAGAGATAGCAGTAAAAGCACACGCCGGACAGATTGATAAAGTGGGCCAACCGTACATTATGCATCCGCTTCGTGTAATGAATATGGGAAACACTATTGAAGAAAAGATTGTAGGGGTATTGCATGATGTAATTGAAGATAGCGACATCACATTTGATGATCTATCAACCGAAGGATTTCCCGAAGAAATCATTGATGCTTTGTGGTGTGTTACCAAATTATCTGACGATGAACCTTATGATGCCTTTATTGAACGTGTCAAACAAAATCCATTGGCTATTAAAGTCAAAATTAACGATCTGACCGACAATATGGACCTTAAACGACTTCCCTATTTGACTGAAAAAGACTTTGAACGCTTACAAAAATATGTAAGTGCCTATAATGAACTAAAAAGCGAACTTTAAACTAACGCAAATCACCTCTTTTAACAGCTAATAAAGAACTTATATTAACGCTTTTCTGTTTTTCATATTATTAAATCTATAATTATTTTATTATATGAAAAAGAGAAGTTTATTCTTTATATTGTTTGCGGCCATATGTTGTTTTGCTACTTATGCACAGCAACACGAAGATCCAGATATGACTGCTTATAGACAACGTAATGCAAATCGTGGAGGCATTAAAGGATGGATTCCACAAGATGGATTAGGTCCGGCTGTTAATGTTCACTCTACAGGTGCTAGTATTGGTGGAGGTGGTAACTATCATTCTAATATACAAGGATGGCATTCGCAAGATGGTTTAGGACCCGTTGTTAATGTTCACTCAACAGGTGCCAATATTGGTGGAGGTGGTAACTATCATTCTAACATACAAGGATGGCATTCGCAAGATGGTTTAGGACCTGTTGTTAACACGAATCATAATAATAACTCACATTGGGGTGGCAATAGCAACAGTAATTCTCACTGGCAAGGTATAAATCCCGGAATATCAACTCCCAACTGGAATAACAATAACAATTGGAACAACAATTGGAATAACTCTAATTGGGGAGGAGGTATTTCTAGTTCGCCGATAATAGTCAACAACTACTACAATCCTAATTATTGGTGGCGCGATCTTCGCAATCCGCCTGCATACTCACCTATCTCATGGGGAGGCTATAATTATTATTATCATGATGGTAATTTCTTTAATATATTGAATGGTATTTATCAAGTTGTACTACCTGCCATTGGATTAATATTACAAACATTGCCATCGGGAGCCACTCAGGTAACCAATTACAATAATTATTATTCGTATCACGGCGTATTTTATAAATATACCGGTAATGGCTATCGTGTAGTTACACCTCCATTGGGAGCGTGTCTTCCATCAATTCCTTATTTCGCTCAAAAGGTAACCATCAACGGAGTAACTTGCTATAAATATGATAATGTTTATATTGAGCCCATTTACGATAATTACGATGGCGATTATTGTTATCGTGTAGTTGCAAGCGTTTACTAATAGTACAATTATCATGCAGAACACGCTTTGCGATAAAATAATTGACTTCAACAGCAATTTGGGTTATGTAGGTGAATTGCCTGAAGGGTTTAAGGTCATGAATCCGTTTATCGAGAATCCTGAGACAATGGATGTGATGAGGAAGTTTTATCGTAAGTTTTATGATGATAACGAAACCCGAAAGTTTATTGTAGGAATAAATCCTAGTAGGCATGGTGCAGGTGTTACTGGAGTTCCATTTACTGATACAAAGCGATTGGCAAATGTGTGTGGTATAGAGATGAAATCGGCCAATACTCACGAAGTATCTTCTGTGTTTGTGTACGATATGATTGAACAATATGGGGGAGTTGATAAATTCTATCGGGAGTTTTATATCAACTCTCCTTTTCCATTGGCTATTGTAAGACAAACCAAAGGTGACAAATGGGTAAATGCCAACTATTACGATGACCCTGAACTATTCAAGATGACCGAAAACTTTATGATTGAATCATTGAAAAAACACATCGATTTAGGATTGGATACATCTGAAGTGTTTGTTTTAGGAAAGAAGAATGCCGGTTTTATTGATAAGCTAAACAAGAAAGCTCAATTATTCAATAAGATTACAATATTGGAGCATCCACGCTTCATTCAACAATATAAATTGAAAGAGAAACAACTCTACATTGATAAATACATATTAAGTTTAACTAATGCCAACCTCTATGAAGACGAAGTTTAATGTAGGCGATAAAGTTCGCTGGAACTCTGAAGCAGGCTATGTAACAGGTACAATTATTAAAATCCATACTTCATATTTTGATTATAAAGGATATACCCATCATGCTACAGAGGATAATCCACAATATGAAATTAAGAGTGATAAATCAGATCATATTGCTGCTCACAAGGGAGAAGCATTATCTAAAATATAACGATTATGAATGAACGTCCTAAAGTAATAATTCTCGATATCATTGAAACATTATTAGATATCGAGGGAATAAAAGGTAGAGTAGCAAAGCTTTTGAACAATAGACAAGATTTGAGTAATGCATGGTTTGCCAATATATTACTGTATGCACAAGTAGATACGGTAAGAGATGCGTACCATGATTTCTGGAAAATAGCTTGTGCATCATTCGAGATGATAGCTCAAAGTAATCATATAGAGTATGATGCAAATGTTGCGTTTGAACTCATAAAAGGTATTAATCAATCTCCTGCCCATGCTGATGTAGCAGATGCATTGGCATCTTTAAAATCTGCAGGATATAAATTAGTTACCTTTACGAATGCTTCTAAAGCAGGCATTCATATACAATTGTCGAGCAACCATTTAGACCAATATATCGATCAGTCTTTATCGACAGATGATATTGGATATTTTAAGCCTCATCCTCATACCTATATTATGACTGCAAAAATGCTTGATGTCGAACCACAGGATTGTTTATTCATTACATCGCATGGTTGGGACGTAGCTGGAGCAAATACAGTAGGAATGCATACAGCTTTTTTGCATCGTAATCGATATGCATTATATCCATTGGCTCCAAAGCCCGACTATAATGAAGTTGATTTACAAGCATTAGCCGATAAACTAATTGCATTGTAGGCTTATCATAAACCCTTCATGTAACTTACTAAATCTTTGAAACAAACTTCGGCTTCGGCCTTTGTACAGATAGTACCGGGCATTGGATAAACAAAAACCGCCGAATGAAGTATCTCGTCAAAAGAGGGATTAAAACCATATTTAGCACGGATGGATTCATTGAGTACCGCTGACATCAATGAATCTAATGCATTCTTGTAGGTGAAGATAAGTAGTTTTGGTTTATACAACTCTATCTTCTCCATCAATCGTATATATCCTTTTCTGCATTCTACTGCATTGAGTGGCTTATACTCGCGCGGTATTTTAGAGATATGTGTCACCCCAAATCCTTGTTCTAGCAAATAGTCGTCGGCATATTCATCCAATGGATATTTCAATAGACCAAGCGTGTTTAGTTTACGCCAAAATGTTTTGCCACGTGTACCCTGAAAGTAATGACCTTTGAGTACACTATTTAGACTAGGTGTTTTACCAATAATCAAGACTTTGAGTTGTTTACCGACTTCGGGCAATATATCTTGAAGAGTATCATAGGTAACGCCATCAACAGTAATGGTGGTTTTGTAATTCATCTTATTTAATAATACTATCCAACCAATCAAACAATTCATCCAAATCGTAATCCCCCATGTGTGGACGATCCCATGCTAATTCGAAATCTACCTTATATCCCTTATTTTGCAGATAAGTTGCCAATATTACTTCGATAGCCAAACTGGTATTATTATCTATAGTACCATAACGAATATGCCAATAATCTGAAGTATTGCTTCCGGCTGCACCGATATAATACATCGGGTTCATCATCTTAATGATTTCATGATTGGCTAATGTTCCTTTATCTGGTGAGTAATCGTAAGAGAATTGGGTAAAGTGTTGAGCCGTAACTGCAGCACTACCAAACAGATGATTCTCGGGTGCATCCATATTGAAGGCATCAAAAGCAGGAGGAGTTTTCATTCGTCCCATCGCACGAATATACTCTTCAAGATTAAGTCCAACTGCCTTATTATCTTTTACAATAAGCCATTTCTTATCAGATACATCTTGGCCGCTATCGATTGCTCGTTGTGCAGCAGCAAGTACAAACGAGTTGACATACTCTTTAAAATTACCATTGCCTTGTTCGTCAAGCGAGAGTAAATCGCCTTTACTATCTTTCAGGTTTAGACTATTGAGATAGATAGGGAAAAGTGTTTTCAACTCATCCGATGTTTTCAGTTGTAGTTCGGTCAATTGGTTCGATGTATTTTGCGAAGGATTACCCCCATCGAGCATACGCATCATACCTGCTTCGTAGGTATCAACACCATTGAACTGCCATTCGTATGCACAATCTGCATGATCTAGATTAGTAATAGGACAATAAGCCGACACAGCATAGACATGATCGGGCATATCGGCAGCACCAATTTCGATAAGATAAGGTTTATAATCACTGCTATTACCTGTTGCCCCTAGCAAAGTAGACATAGCACCACCGGCACTAGTTCCATTAGAGATTATCTTTTCTTTATCACCCGGTATTTTATGTCCATTGTAGCGCAAATAACAAACACCTGCTTTCAAATCGACCAAGCCTGCTGGAGCCTTACCTGTATAGACGCCTTCGCTATTTTGTAAACTTCGACCACGAGCCCCGGCTGATGCCACTACGTATCCATGAGCTAATGCATAATGTATAGCCGATCCTTGTTTCATATCGTCACCAGCTTGTTGTGGCATTTGTGGTGGTCTACCTCCTTGACGTTGTCCAAAGATGTTTCGCATTCGCTGTTTATGTAATGTAAGTGGTGCAGAAGGCATATATCCTCCTACCCCATTTGGATAAAATATTGGTGCCGTATCGCGAGTATATTTACCTACTCGCTCTCCATGAAAGTACTCTTCGGGCACATATATATTTATCTTTTGATATGCAGTATCAACCGGATTGGCTACATAAACTATATTCTCGAAGGCACGAACTTGATATTCTCTACCATTAAAAGTAAAGGATTGTAAAGTATAGGTATTGGCATCAAAATCTAATGAATAAACTTGCTGTTGCGCATTCATCTTAATCGGATTAAACAAGGCTAGCATTGCAGCCACAACAATAATTAATCTCATAATAAACTTTTTTAATAGTATAAAAGTAACAATGTCTATATTGATTTGTTGAATTTATATTGTGATTTTATTATTTATGTTACATTAATTATAATACGATATGCGCATACTTCTTATTAACAATAAAGATAATTTCATCAGCCAGATGGCAGCGGCTTGGTTACAATCGTTTGATAATGACATAATATCAATAGCTACTTGTATTGATACCAATATCACACTCGATCCTATTGCAGTCGAAGCAATGAAAGAGGTAAATATAACTCTATCAGATGGAAATATTGAACAATATAATACTTGTTTGTTCGCCAACTGGGATTATATCTTAGTAATTAATTATTGCATTGATCTTAATAATCCCTTGTTTGTAGGCAACGTATTTAAATGGGAGAATTTAGAACTTACAATACCTGATACTTTAAATATGGTAGACGATTCAATTCAAGATTATTACAAGAGTATACGTGATACTATAAAGTATCAATTGCTAAAATTCTATCTCACAACAATCAACAATAAAGAGATATTAGGTTCAGATAGTTGTGGGGTACAATGTGACCTCTATTAAAGACATCTTGAAAAAATTGCTAAAACTAGTTTAACAAAATAACAATTTGCTAATAAGCGTTGTTATAACAAAGAATAAATAATATAAACTAAAGTAATAATTTACAATGAAAACAAAAGTATTAAAAACCTTAGTTATAATAATCATGTCTATGACCATGGGTAGTGGCATAGCTTATGCTCAAATGGGTCCGGTAGTTAGAATATCCGAAACCGAACAAACCATTCCTGAAGATATCCGAACATTTGTAAATGCTTATTTCCCTGGTGAAAGCATGATTGATATCGATCTAAATACAATGGAAGGTGTTTATTCTATTGATTTAAGCAATGGATACGATTTAAAATTCTTAAAATCGGGCCAATGGATAGAAATCGAAGCACCTGATAATGTACTTATTCCTGCTGAACTAACTTCTAAGCTATTGCCTGCAGAAAGCGTTAAATACCTTAATGATAAAGGCGCATTAAGCAGAATCAAAGAATTAGATTTTAATGCTAAATTTGGATATAAAGTAGAAATTGTAAAAGGAAGAGATCGAGACAAGTCTTACTTCTTTAACAATGAAGGAAAAACTATAGAACGTCCAAAGAAAATGGATAAAGAGAAATACTTCTAGAGAAATCACATTAGTTAGACAACATCAATAAATACAGAGTAGCTATTTCCAGTATAATAATCGATTGGTTATGCTACTCTATATTTGAATATAACTTTATATTCATAACCACTTTTAATAATAATCATTGAAACAATATTCATATTTACAACATGTATAGAGTCTTTACTGTTATTTATTGCTTTACTAAAATTTCCTTTATCAATCTTTTTTTAAATTAGAAATACTTCTTACTAATAATCATTCTTAGTTTCATTAATCAAGATAAATTGAAATTAAGAAATACTCATTATGACTGTATGATTAATAATTAGTGTTGTATTAGTAAATAATTCTATATTTGTATTCCATATGAAAAAGGTACTATTTATATTATTTTTATTTATGCCCTTCTTATTGTGGCAATGTACGACCACAAGCAATATAACCCGATATGTTATAGCCTCTACTCAAATAGATTGTATGGGAGTTGGACCTCAGAAATGCATGATGGTCAAGAAAGGTGATGCTACTAATTGGGAAATATTTTATGGCAACATAGATGGCTTCAATTACGAACCAGGCTATGAGTATGTATTAGATGTAAAAGAGGAAAAGATTGAAAACCCACCAGCTGATGGTTCCTCTATTAAATATATCTTAGTAAAACAGGTTTCTAAAATTGCGAAAACTAGCAAACCACCTCATGTAAATGATTAATAACCCACATTAATTATGGCAGATAACTATATAGAAAAGCAATACGAACAATATGAAGCTCGTAAAGCAGCTTGGAAAAAGGCTGGTAAACCAACATTAAAGAAATCGTCTACCCCACCCAAAGAACCCAAAAGAAGAGTTTTTGTAACAGGTGGTGCATCGGGAATTGGTAAAGCTATAGTTCAAGCTTTCTGTAATGCAGATTGTTTGGTTGCATTTTGCGATCACAATGAAGCATCGGGTAGAATGACAGCAATAGAAACAGGCGCTCTATTCTATCAAGTCGACGTTAGCAATCCTCAAGAATTAGAAGAATGCATGAAAGAGTTGTTTGACACATGGGGAGACATTGATGTAATCATTAATAATGTAGGTGTAGGAAACTTCGCACCTATCACAGATATCAGCATCGAAGATTTTGATAAAGTGATTAACATAAACCTTCGTTCTGTATTTATCACATCTCAACAACTAGCCTTACATCGACAGAAGCTAGAAACAGCCAACCTATATGGCAGAATAATCAATCTTTGCTCTACACGATATTTGATGAGCGAAGCAGGAAGTGAAGCCTATGCTGCATCAAAAGGAGGTGTATATTCACTAACTCATGCTTTGGCTTTATCGATGTCTAAGTGGCACATTACAGTAAACTCTATCTCACCGGGTTGGATTGAGAATAATGAGTATGATAAACTTCGAGATGAAGACCACAAACAGCATCCTTCACAACGAGTAGGTAAACCCGAAGATATAGCTAGGGCATGTGTATTCTTATGCAAACCCGATAATGACTTCATAAATGGTGAAAACATAACCATCGACGGAGGAATGACTAAGAAAATGATTTATATAGAATAAAAGCAAAAAGCTCTCACCAAGATTAATTGATGAGAGCTTTTTTATTGTATGATATAACGATCTTAATTAAAGTAATATAAGAATGTAGCCACACCTTCAAGTGCTTTCTTTGGTTGATCTTTAATTTCGATAACAAACTTAATTTCAGCTTTAGCTACACCACGAAGGTTTTGCAAAGAGTGTAGATGAGTTACCAAACGAACACTTTGTCCAGACAATACAGCTTGACCGAACTTCATTTTATCCATTCCATAATTAACCATCATACGCAAGTTCTTTACTTCGATAATTTGATTCCACATATGAGGTAGAAGAGATAAAGTTAGATAACCATGTGCAATAGTGCTTTTATATGGAGTTTCAACTTTGGCACGTTCTACATCTACATGAATCCATTGATGATCTAATGTTGCATCAGCAAATAGATTAATACGTTCTTGAGAAACTTCAACATATTCAGAAACACCAATTTGTTGACCAACTAATTGTTCAAATTCTTCGTAAGAGTTAATGATTACTTTATTCATTAGTTCTTTATTTAGGGTTATAAATTATAAATTAGGTCACAAAGTTATAAAATATTCACACATTACACGAAAGTGTGCAAAAAATATAATTATTATATCACGTTATTTTCCGTTAGAAACTCGTAATTTCGCATTACTAACAGACTTCATTTATATGTTTCATAAGCTAAATCCTACAGTCCAACCTATTGAAATGCCTACACGTTTCAATAATCCCTTTTATTATGATCCACATCCATTGTGTCAATTGGCAGCAAAAGCGGTACAAGAATACCTTACTTCCATCAATCATGAAGAAGGAAAAATGTTTGGAGTGATGTTAGTAAAAAGCCCAACCGGAGAGTTAGGTTACTTAGCTGCCTTTTCTGGTCTATTAAATGGTTCCAATCATCATCCCTATTTTGTACCTCCTGTTTATGATTTACTACAAGACGAAGGTTACTTTAAGAAAGAAGAAAGCAATATTTCGGGCATAAACCAACAAATAAAAGAGATTGAGAACTCAGAAGCATACAAGCTAGACTGTATCAACCTACTTCGATTACAAAACGAATTAGAGGCATACAAAGTAGAGTCTAAGCAACAACTTAAACAGGCTAAAACCCATCGAGACAGTAAACGAAGTTTAGAGATTAGTGATGAAGAGAAGCAATCTATGATTCGCGAGAGCCAGTTCATGAAAGCTGAATTTAAGCGAAGAGAGAATGCATATAAACAGCAAATTGAAGAAGCGCAATCATTGGTAAACGATTGGAAATTCAAGATAGAGCAACTGAAACGTGAAAGAAAACAACGTTCGGCAGCTCTACAGCATTGGTTGTTCACGCAATATAAACTTCAAAATAGTAGAGGAGAAACAAAGACGCTAATAGATATCTTCGAAAAAACCAATAATAAGATTCCTCCCGGTGGAAGTGCAGAATGCGCTGGTCCTAAGCTTTTGCAATATGCCTATCTCAATAAATATGTACCATTAGCGATGGCCGAGTTCTGGTGGGGAAAATCTCCTGTTCATGAAATAAGAAAAGCTGGCAACTACTATCCTGCTTGCAATGATAAGTGCAAACCCATACTAACCTTTATGCTCGATGGTGTAGAGATAGATGAAAATCCGTTGGAGAAAGACCAATACAATGAACTTCGTTTAGAAATCTTATTTGAAGACGACTCATTAGTTATCGTTCACAAACCCGAAGGTATTTTGTCTGTGCCCGGTAAGCAACAACAAACATCTGTATACAGTTGGGCAAAGAAACAGTATCCCCATGCTACGGGTCCATTGATAGTACATCGATTAGATATGGATACTTCGGGCATACTAGTAATTGCCAAAACCAAAGAAGTACACAAGCTGCTACAAGAACAATTCGCATCAAGAACCGTTTCTAAGAAGTATGTAGCCATCATCCAATCTGTTGACGTGCCAGAGAGTGGAGTCATTTCACTTCCACTTTGCTGCGATCCTACTGATAGACCAAGACAAGTAGTAAACACCGAACATGGGAAAAGCGCTATTACGAAATATGAAGTAATAGAGAAATACAGTCACACAACAAAGATTGCATTCTACCCTATTACCGGTCGCACACACCAATTGCGTGTACATGCTGCTCATCATCAAGGATTGAATGCACCGATTGTAGGAGATAATTTGTATGGAACCAAAAACAAACGATTATTTCTACATGCAGAACGAATAAGTTTTGTGCATCCTCAAACAAACCAGATGATTGTTATAGAAAGAAAGTCAGACTTCTAATAAACGATTGTAATATGACAACAGAAAAAAAGCTTTTATGCCCGCAATGCAAGATAGCAAGTCTATATGTTAAAGATGAATTGGGAGAGCGAATTCTTGTTTATGTAGATAGAAATGGTACAATAATTTTTAAAAATCCAGAAACGAAGTTTAATGCCTTAGATATGTCTGAGGTATATTGTTTGGGCTGTTCTTGGCATGGAAGTCCTAAACGATTAGTTAAATATTAGTCAAAACTTATCTTTTTAGGCAAAAACAGAAGTTTTTTTGAAATTGATTGAACAAAAGGCCTTGCCAATACGTTTATAATATGCAAATCAACCTGAAGTACTTTGTGCATATGAGAATATCCACAGAAGTAATACCCAATACCTCCCCGGTATTGAACAGGAAAGATTGCATAGTAGTTTTGTCGTGTTTTATTTTGTGTTTGTGTTGTGACGGTGCTGCGATGTGAATCGGGGTACCGTTTTTTTGTTGATAAACTTTGTTATCAGTCAGAATATCTATAATTTTGTGGTATAAGCTATTTAAACAAGATTATGATGAAAAAGACCTCACGTATAGAGAATGAAAAAAGAATTGTGGAGGTTATGATTCGTATATATTGCCGCAATAAAGAGGGAAATATTGTATTGTGTAAATCGTGTAGTGAATTACTTATCTACGCCTTCGACCGATTGAACCACTGTCCATTTGGAGAAAACAAATCGTCGTGCAAGAATTGCTTAGTACATTGCTATAAACCCCTAATGCGAATGCAAATGAGAACGGTAATGCGCTATGCAGGACCACGAATGATCATATATGAACCGTTTGAGTTTATAAAACATTATATTTTAAGATAATAACAACATGGTTTCTATGCCACAAATAAAGAAAGCAGTTATCGTAGGAGCCTCATCGGGCATTGGATATGAAATAGCTAAAATACTAATATCCAAAGGATGGAGTGTAGGCATTGCTGCTCGCAGATCAGATAAACTCGACGAACTTAAAGCAATAGCTCCCGATAGAGTTAAAACCGAATTTATAGATGTAACAACTGCCGATGCGCCTGCAAATTTGCAATCGCTTATCGATAAGCTTTGCGGTATGGATCTCTTCTTTTTAAGTTCGGGCATTGGTTTTCAAAACAGCGACCTTAAACCCGATGTTGAGTTGAATACAGCAATCACCAACGTAGAAGGTTTTATAAGGATGACGACTGCAGCTTTCAACTATTTCAAGGTGCATAATGGAGGACATTTGGCTATTATCAGTTCCATAGCCGGCACAAAAGGACTTGGTGTTGCACCGGCTTACTCGGCAACCAAAAGGTTTCAAAATACATATATCGATGCTTTAGAGCAATTATCAAATATGCAAAAGCTTGGCATACGATTTACAGATATCCGCCCCGGCTTTGTGCAAACCAATCTATTAAATGATAATAAACATTATCCACTATTGATGTTACCCGAGAAAGTAGCTCAAGATATCGTAAAAGCCTTGGAACATAATAAACGGATAGCAGTTATTGATTGGAGATATCGCTTATTGGTTTGGGGATGGAAGTTAATACCACGTTTTATTTGGAAAAATCTCTCAATTAAAACCTCATAATATTATTATTTTTAATATATTAGCGAAGTTACTGTACAGTAAAATATTAACTTATAATTAATTAGGAGAAAATCATTATGAAAAAATTAGCCTTATTAGCAACATTCGCATTTGTATTCGCTATGCTTGCACCTATCAATGCTCAAGAACCTCAAAAAGAAAAAGAAAAGAAAGAGCAATGCGATAAGAAGGGTGAAAAGAAATGCGATAAAGAAGGAAACAAAGAAGCTAAGAAAGATTGCAAAAAAGACAAAGAAGCAACAGACAAAAAACAGAAAGCTGAAGAAAAGAAATAATCAACAGCTATCTAATAATATAATATTAAAGAGATTGGATTTTAAATTCAATCTCTTTTTTAGCTTAATGTCAACAACGTTTTAAACCCACTAATAGTGATTATTTATGAGCAATGCAACCCAAAGTACAATATATACCAAACAATATCTATCGCCTATCGGCGAATTAATATTAGGTTCTTATGAAGATAAGCTATGTCTATGCGATTGGCAAAACGAAAAACGTAGAACACTAATAGACAAAAGATTGCAAAAAGCCTTTAATGCAACTTACAGCAAACAAACTACTGATATTATAGAACAAAGCATCGAGCAACTGGAAGAGTTTTTTGCTCATGAACGAACCAAATTCAATATACCTTTGGCGTTTGTCGGCACTGACTTTCAGAAATTGGTATGGAATAAGTTATTAGAAATTCCGTATGGAGAGACTATATCGTATGGAGAGATGGCTAAACAGCTCGACATCCCTCAATCTGTACGAGCAGTTGCCAATGCCAATGGAGCTAATGCAATTTCAATCTTTGTGCCTTGCCACCGAGTGATAGGTAGTAACCATCAACTAACGGGATACGCTGGAGGGATCGACGCTAAACGTGCTTTGCTTAACTTAGAGTTACCATTACCTAAGTTTATTATATAATACAAAACGATTGCAGTCCACATAAATCAACACATCATCTATTAAAAAACAAAACGATAACTGTTAACAGTTATCGCGCTATTTATATACATTCAACACGATAATAGTTAACAGTTATCATCCAGTTTGTAATGGTCTAAAAATAGACACTAATATGTAGACGGAACTTTAAACTACTTATTAAAATATTCTATATCATTAATCCATTTCAACAATATCATTCAATTCGGGATGTCTTTGCAACCATCTCACCGCATAACTACAAGTAGCTTTAGGTTTTAAACCATTTTCGATTGCATAATTGTATGCTGCAGTTACCAAAGCAGCAGCTATGCCACGACCTTCGAGAGGGCGAGGAACTATTGTATGTATTATATCTAAACTACCTTTAATAATACGATATTGAGCGAATGCAGTTCTACCATCAACTTCAGTTTTAAACATTCGTTGATCGGGTTGATGAATAATTTCATAATCCATAAGCCATTTATTTATTCAATTTAAAGTAACTTTTTACGGTAGGAGAGATAAATTCAAATCCGGCCTCAATCAATCGACTAGGAAATACATGCTGACCGGTGGTTATAAATGAAACTCCTTTACCAAATAACATAGAGAAAATAGCGCGTGGAACATGGATGGTTGCCAATGCTCCATTGTACTTAGCCATAATACGAGTAAACAAGTATTGAGAAACAGAATCGGGAGATACAAAGTTAAATACCCCTTGCAGTTCGGGATGATTAATAATAAAATCCATTGCTCTGCATAAATCCCTAATATCAATCCACGGAAATGGTTGACTGCCTTTGCCTATTACAGTAGCAATTTTTAAAGCATTGACAGAGCGTAACATTTGTTGTAAAGCGCCTCCATCTTTCGATAAAACAATACCAAATCGAGTAACAGCCAAACGCACTTGGGGTGGACATCTGCGGGCTTCATTCTCCCAAGCTTCGCACAGTTCGGCTAAGAAACCTTCGCCTCGCTTTGCTGTATATTCATCAAAATCTCCATGATCTGGATAAAAGCCTACTGCAGAGACAGAGATAAGTAACTTTGGCTTGGTATTAGCACCTTTTATTGCATTCACAATTTTTCTTGTTACTGCCAGTCGGCTTTCAACAATTTCGCGCATGTATGCTTCAGTCCATCTCTTGTTTATAGGAGCTCCGGCTAAATTGATAACAACATCACTGTGTTCTATGGTTTGCACTAACTCTCCAAAGAACTCTTCTCTAAACAACTGCCTCCCCAATGGAGTAACATGGTAGCCCATAGCAGTAAAATAATCAGTAAGATGCTTTCCTATAAACCCTGTAGCACCACTTATAGCGATATTCAACATAAAAATCTTGAATTTAAATATAACATCAAAACATATGAAAAGCATTAAAAGTTCTTTGAACCTTACAAAATGAACACTATCTTTGCATAAACCCGAAATGAGGTACATTAACCAACCATTCAACTATTTATCAATCAAATTATGAAGTACTCTTATCTAAAATATATCGCCACAGTAGTAGCTTGTTTTGCCATTTGTACAACTGCTTTAGTGCTTACCGGAAGCAGTTCGATACATGTCAACCAACCTACAGACGAGCAATACCCTTATAACATAAACCCACCATCAATACCCGAAACGCTGACATTTAACAACGAAGTTATTGATTTAAAACGCTATGACCGTAGAGAGAGAATTGATAGAGAGTTGATGGCCTTTATGTTTATGCACTCTAGCACTACACAGTTAATAAAGAAAGCCAATCGCTTCTTCCCAATCGTTGAACCGATTCTAAAGGAGAATGGTATTCCCGATGATTTTAAATACTTAATGACTATTGAAAGTAACTTGAATGTTACAGCAAAATCTCCTGCCGGAGCTGCCGGTTTATGGCAAATAATGCCTCAAACTGCACGCGAGTTGGGATTGGAAGTAAACGACCAAATAGATGAACGATACAATGTTGAGAAGTCGACTCGTGCCGCTTGTAAGTATTTAAAGAAAGCATACGAAAGATTTGGCGACTGGATGTTGGTTGCAGCATCATACAACGCAGGACAAGCACGCATTTCGTCATTACTCAACAAGCAACAAGTTGAAGAAGCAATGGATCTGTTTATGGTAGAAGAGACATCTCGCTATATGTTTAGAGTATTAGCTGTAAAAGAGGTTTTTAAATCGCCACGCAAATTTGGATTTATGCTAAAGAATGAGCAGTTATACCCTGCCCTTACTTACACGAAAGAAAATGTAACGACTACGATCAATGACTTAAGCAGTTATGCCAAGACTAAAGGCATTACGTATGCTCAACTACGCGATGCTAATCAATGGATAAGAGGATATACATTGCCAAATAAAAGCGGAAGAAAATATACAATCAACATACCTACACAAGAAAGTATGCATTATAATCCTAAAAAGATAAAAGCACACAACAAGAACTGGGTAATCGATTAACCTACTAAAAATAGTATACTATGGGAACACAAGAATCAAAGAGAGATATTTTTAATAATAAAGCTTTAAAAAGAAAACTATATAGCATCATATTCGAATCAGATACAAAGATTGGCAAGCTATTTGACATCGTATTAATCGTTTGTATTCTTTTAAGTATCTTACTAGCTATAGTAGAGAGTATAGAAGGTCTATGGCCCGAACATACTCGCTTATTTATCACATTTGAATATATCTTTACCGGGTTCTTTACGCTCGAATATATTACTCGTATCTACTGTTCGCCCAAACCTAAGAAGTATATATTGAGTTTCTTTGGTATTGTCGATTTATTGGCTACTCTACCATTGTATTTAGCATTCTTCTTGCCTGGAGTTCGTTACTTATTGGTTATTAGAGCCTTTCGTATCATTCGAGTATTTCGTATCTTCAAGTTATTCAATTTCTGGCTCGAAGGCGAATTGCTGCTAACATCTATTAAAAAGAGCAGTAAGAAGATTGCAGTATTTTTTGTATTTGTGGTGATGCTGGTTATTTCAATAGGTACATTGATGTTTATGATTGAGGGTACTCAAGAAGACAGCCAATTCAATAACATACCAAACAGTATATATTGGGCTTGTGTAACCATGACAACTGTTGGCTATGGTGATATTACACCAGCTACTGCTTTAGGCAAATTTCTATCAGCATTCGTCATGCTATTAGGTTATACCATCATAGCTGTACCTACAGGTATTGTTTCTGTTTCGATGATGAAAGAACAAAAAAAGTTTGATAAATACAGATGCCCAAGTTGTGGACAAACCGGCCATGAGGTCAACGCTCATTACTGTAATCATTGCGGAAACAAACTACATCCTACAGACGAAAGATAATTCTAAAACAATTATAAATCAGTCATTAACAACCATCAACTGACATAAAAGCTAAAAACGTAACATCATTGTAATACTTGTTTCACCGCTTCGTAACAAAGATTGAGCTACTTTGCAGCAATAAAAGAAATAATATTTATTTTTGCATTAATTGCTTATTAATATACAAATACAATGAATGATTACCGTATTTTAGTTGTCGACGATGAAGAAGATCTTTGCGAGATTCTAAAGTTCAATCTTGAAAATGAAGGTTACGAAGTTGACACAGCTTATTCGGCTGAAGAGGCATTAAAATTAGACATTGCCAATTACAACTTATTGTTATTGGATGTAATGATGGGCGAGATTTCTGGATTTAAAATGGCCAACATTCTTAAGAAAGATAAGAATACTGCTCACATTCCAATTATCTTTATCACTGCAAAGGATACTGAAAACGACACTGTGACTGGCTTTAACTTAGGTGCTGATGATTATATTTCTAAACCTTTTTCATTAAGAGAGGTTGTAGCACGCGTCAAAGCTGTAATACGTCGCACCAACAAACCAGAAGAAGAAAGAGTTATAGAACAAATCACTTACCAATCGCTGATTATAGATATAATCAAGAAAAAAGTGAGTATCGATCATCAAGAAATCACTCTCACCAAAAAAGAGTTCGAGATACTATTGCTTTTGTTACAAAATAAAGGACGCGTATTCTCTCGCGAAGACATTCTAACTCGCGTGTGGAGCGATGAAGTGTATGTACTAGATCGTACTATCGATGTAAACATTACTAGACTACGCAAAAAGATAGGAGAATACGGTAAACGAATTGTTACGAGATTAGGATACGGATATTGCTTCGAAACTGAATAACTTAAATATGACCAAAACCGACTTACCAAAACATTTTATCTCTTTCAGCGGAAAGTTATTTTTGTCTGTAATTGCACTCTTCTTGTCTCTTTCAATGTGTTTTATGATTTATCAATATCACCGCGAAAAGGAGTACAAGGTTGAATTACTGCATTCTGAATTGCAGAAATATAATGCTATAATCGAATCAAAACTTGACTCCTTAATAGATGTTGATGCAATGAATGACTATATCAACAAACAAAAGATAAGTGATTTGCGTGTTACGGTTATCAATACAAATGGAGAAGTTATTTATGACTCTTCACAAAATGATTCATTACAATTAGAGAATCACAAAGATAGACCTGAAATTCAAGCTGCATTAGCTGATGGAATAGGTTTCTCTGTAAGACGAACTTCTGAAACAACTGGCCTACCCTACTTTTATTCGGCTACTCGATATAATGATTATATTATTAGATCTGCTTTGCCCTATAGCATCGATTTAATAAATAACCTAAGGGTAGACTCTCATTTCTTTTGGTTTGTCGCATTGATTACAATTATATTATTGGGATTGTTTTATCGTTTCACTAGTAAACTAGGTGCCTCTATCAACAAGTTAAGAGATTTTGCAATGTTGGCAGATAGAAATGAAGCCATCGAACAAGAGATGGAGACAAGCTTTCCACACAATGAGTTAGGCGATATCTCACAACATATCATCCAAATTTATAAACGCCTTCACGATACCAAAGAGGATTTGTATATCGAGCGTGAAAAGCTATTTAAACATTTGCAAATATCTCACGAAGGATTGGGCATATTTACCAAAGACAAAAAAGAGATATTAGTAAACAACTTGTTTACTCAATACATCAACCTTATTTCTGATACAAATCTAGAGACTTCTGAAGAGGTATTTGATATCAACGAATTCAAGGAGATAAACAACTTTATCAATAAAGCTCCTTCTCGCACTGCAAACAATGGCGAAAAGCGTATGTCTATCTCTATCAATAAGAATGGACGTTTCTTTATTATTGAATGTATCATTTTTCAAGATATGAGTTTCGAGATAAATATTAATGATGCCACTATCGAAGAGGAACAAGTAAGACTGAAACGTCAACTGACACAAAACATAGCGCACGAACTTAAAACTCCAGTAAGCAGCATACAAGGATACTTAGAAACGATTGTGAATAATGAAAACATACCTCAAGATAAAGTTAATAGCTTCTTAGAAAAATGTTATGCTCAAAGCAATCGATTAAGCAGGCTACTAAGAGATATTTCTGTATTGACGCGTATAGACGAAGCTGCAAATATGATAGATATGGAAAATATTGATATCAGCATACTTGTCGCAAATATCATTAATGAATTATCATTAGAACTTGAAGAGAAACAAATTACAATCGTCAACTCTCTTAAAAAAGAGATACAAGTAAGAGGTAACTATTCACTATTATACTCTATCTTCCGCAATCTGATGGATAATGCCATTGCGTATGCAGGTACAAAAATTCAAATAAATGTGAATTGCTTCCGCGAAGATGATAAATTTTACTACTTTAGCTTTGCCGATACAGGTATTGGTATTGCACCCGAACACTTAAATCGCATTTTTGAACGCTTCTATCGTGTAGATAAAGGACGTTCACGCAAAATTGGAGGAACAGGTTTAGGGCTTGCCATTGTTAAGAATGCCGTTATTATTCACAACGGTACTATATCTGCCAAAAACAGTCAAGCAGGCGGATTGGAATTTGTATTTACAATAGCTAAAGGAAAATAAAAACATGACACTAACTAGTAAAGTAAAAACTTGTTTATTAATCATCGCATTATCAATATATCCTGAGTTAGCCATAAAGGCTCAAAACACAAATAATACTTTAGTATTTAGTTTGCCCGAAATACCTTCTATTCTTACTTCACCCGAAGCAAGAGCAGACTATATCGTTACTCACTATTGGGACAAAATTGATTTCAACAAAACTATTGAAACAGGAAACAAAGATGTGATAGAGCAAGCTTGGGTAGATTATTGTGATGTTCTTAATTATGTTCCGCTAGCTACAGCTCAAAAGGCTATTAAATCTACTATATCAAACATCAATCAGAATAAGATAAATTTTAAAACCGTAACAGACTTAGCTGATAAATATCTTTATAACCCCAACTCTCCTATGAGAAATGAGGAGTTTTATATACCCGTATTAGAGGCTATGAACGAATCACAGATGCTAACTCAAGCAGAAAAGATAGCTCCCAAAGCAAGACTCCGATTGGCACATAAAAACAGAGTTGGCACTCAAGCTATCGACTTCACATACACCATTGCATCTGGCAAACAACAAACTTTATACAACACTAAGGCTAAATATATCATTGTATTCTTCAATAATCCCGGATGCCACGCGTGCACAGAGACAATTGAAGAACTTAAGAGTGCAACATTCCTAAATAATCTACTCAATCAAGGACAACTATCAATTATCTCTTTCTATCCAGATGAAGAGCTCGATGAATGGAAAAAACATTATAAAGACTTCTCTACACAATGGATAAATAGCTACGACCTTAATCAAACAGTTCAGAAAAAGACACTGTATGATTTAAAGGCAATTCCAACACTTTATCTTCTTGATGCAAACAAAAAAGTTTTGCTGAAAGATGCTACTACAAAAGCTATAGAACAGTATTTATCTAGAGACAATTAAATTCTTTCTCATTATTTTTGAATTTAAGGTTTCTTAAGTATCTTTGCAGCGTATTGGTTTGTTTAATCTCTTTTTAGAGATTACAATTAAAAGGGAATCAGGTGTAAGTCCTGAACAGTCCCGCTGCTGTAAATTCCATTTAGGTTATAGACACAACTACTCATTGCCACTGGTAAAAACCGGGAAGGCTGTCGTTAACCGGAATAAGTCAGAAGACCTGCCATACATTCTTTTCATTGCTTTCGAGGAAAAAGCGTTGAATCTAATGAGCAGGGATACTACTCACCCACTTCATTTCATTCATCACTAAGACTTAAAGAAAGTAGATTTAATAAACTCTGCCAAGTTTATTTTATATGTCCGGTCGAAGTGATTCGTCCGGGCATTTAGAAAGTTATTGGTGTTTTAGATAATGAAATGAGAAAAAAACACTTTGGTTATATTTATTCATTTATAATATGTATTTATCTTTTAATAGGTGCACCCTTATCAGCACAGCAAAAGATAGACACTACTCGTGTTTACGAAGTTCCAGAGGTTATAGTTATTAATCCATACTATACCAAAGAATTACATTCTTCTACTCCAACACAAAGTTTTACTCGCAATGATCTTAAAAAGATGCAAGCTTTACAACTATCGGACGCTGTAAAGCATTTTGCAGGTGTTACGGTTAAAGACTATGGTGGTATTGGTGGCTTAAAGACTGTTTCATTGCGTAGTTTAGGCGCCGAACATACAGCCATTGGGTATGATGGTATAGCTGTGAGCAATAGTCAAACTGGACAGATTGATATCGGCCGTTTTTCATTAGAAAATGTTGATCAGCTTTCTTTATCCAATGGCCAAAGCGATAATATATTCCAATCAGCTCGTTTCTTTGGTTCTGCCGGGTTACTCAATATTCAAACACTGACGCCTAAGTTCAAGGAGAGTGAAGCTCTACGATTGACTGCAATAATGAAAGCCGGTTCATGGGGATTGGTAAACCCAGCCCTATGGGTTGATTATAAGCTATCTCAAAAGTGGGCAGTATCAATCAATGGTGAATGGATGTCGGCCAATGGTCGTTATCCGTATACCTTGGTTTATGGTGACGATAACAGTATGACGTCAAAAGAGAAACGCAATAATACCGAAGTAAAGTCTGGGCGTATCGAAGCCGGATTATATGGTCAACTTTCCGAAAAAGAAGAAGTCAGAGTGAAGGCTTATTATTATCAATCGTCACGAGGATTGCCCAATGCCACAACATACTACTACGACTTCGCTTCGCAGCACTTATGGGATAAGAATCTATTCGTGCAAGCTCGCTATAAGAAAGAGTTTTCAGCTAAATGGGTATTAGAAACATCTGGTAAATGGAATTGGAGTTATCAACGCTATTTAGATCCTGACTATAAGAATACAGAACAAAAACAAGATAGTCGATACCGCCAACAAGAGTATTATATTTCGGCGATTGCACTCTATCGCATATTGCCTAACCTCTCTTTCTCGGCAACGACTGATGGAAGTATACAAACGCTCGATATCAATAGTAACAACTATGCATCGCCTACTCGCTATTCATGGTTGACAGCCGTAGCCGGTAAATATGTCAATAATTGGCTTACACTTTCGGCTTCGGGACTATTCACCTTTGTCAATGAGCACACTATACATGGTAAAAGCGGTGCTAATTATCGCCGACTAACACCTTTTGCTAGTGCATCATTTAAACCATTCGAGCATGAAGACTTTCGTATTCGTTTCTTTTACAAAGAGATATTCCGCTTGCCAACATTCAATGATTTGTATTATGGTCAAATAGGAAATACCGACCTATTGCCTGAAAAAGTAAAACAATATAATTTGGGAATAACTTATAGCAAATCAATCAACCAACTATTCTCGTATATCTCAATAACTGCCGATGGATACTACAATCGAGTAAACGATAAGATTGTTGCTACTCCTACCAAGAACCTATTCATATGGAGCATGGTAAACCTAGGCAAAGTAGAAATTAAAGGTATTGATGTAACAGGTACCGCTCGAGTGCAACCAATGCAAAAGTTAGGTATTACACTCTCGGGTAACTATACTTATCAGCGTGCACTCGATATGACTGAATTAGAAGGCAAGACCTATAAACATCAAATTGCTTATACCCCACGAGTTTCTGCTTCGGGACAAGCAGCTATCGAAACACCTTGGATTAACTTATCCTATTCGCTATTGTTCTCGGGCAAACGATACTGCTTGGGACAAAACATCAGCGAAAACCGTTTGCCTAGTTATACCGATCATAGTGTATCGATATACCGTGATTTCATGATACGCAAGTTCCGCCTAACTGCCAATCTCGAAGTACTAAATCTTTTAAATAAGAACTACGAGATTGTAAAGAACTTCCCTATGCCGGGGCGTTCGGTACGTGCCACACTAAAAGTCAGCTATTAAACCATGAAGATTCAATTAATCAAATATTTCATTCTATCGTTTATTCTTGCAATCCCACTAGTTGGCTGCGATGATATGTACGATCAACCACTACCTCCATCAGAAGGGATTTATGGAGAAGAAGGTACCGCCGAGCTGTATGTATTAAGCGAAGGATTGTTCAATCAGAATAACAGTACATTGGCACGTCATAGTTTCGCCAATAATCAAACGATATCCAACTATTTCTCATCAATCAACAATCGTGGATTGGGCGATACGGCCAATGATATGGCTCTGTATGGTAATAAGCTCTATATTGTTGTCAATGTATCAAGCCAAGTAGAAGTAGTTGATTGGTACACCGGTAAAACCGTAAAACAAATTCCGTTGCTACAAGAAAATGGTAGCTCTCGTCAACCACGAAACATTTCTTTCAATGGCGATAAAGCCTATGTTTGCTGTTTCGACGGAACGGTTGCACGTATAGATACCACTTCTTTGACTATTGATGCTACACAACAAGCAGGTCGCAATCCCGATGGTATTTGTGTGCAAAACAATAAGCTGTATGTTTCAAATTCGGGTGGATTGGATGCAGAAGGCATTGGTCCTGATAATACAGTAAGTGTATTCAACTTAAATAACTTCCAAAAAATAAAAGATATCACGGTATCGCCCAATCCAGGCAAGATTATGCCCGGCTACGATAACACAGTTTTGTTGATTAGTCGAGGAAACAGAGTGGAAGAAGGAAATTATAACCTGATAGAGATTGATGCAACAACCGATGCAGTATCGTATATCTTCGAAGAAAAAGCCCTTAATTTTGCGGTCAATGATGAGTTGATCTATCTATATGATTATCAATACAGTTCGAAGCAAACCACCTACAAAGTTATCAATCAACGTACTCGCCAGTTGATATCAGATCAGTTTATTGCTGATGGTACACGCATATCGACACCTTACGGACTATTTGTAAATCCATTCAACGGCAATGTCTATCTTACCGATGCCTATACTTACAATGTAAAAGGAGATTTACTTTGTTTCAATCCACAAGGACAATTACAATATCGCATGAATAATATCGGGATGAATCCAAATACCCTTGTCTTTAGCGATCGTGCTTCGCAAAGTCAAACAGGTACAACACCCGATGATATCAATGCACCAAATGCCTTTGCCAATAAAGTATTAGAATATCGCCCAGCACCCGGCCAATATATGAACACCACAACTACGGCTTATAGAGATGGATATAGTTATGAGGATGTTCTGAATTATGCAACCGAAAGGATTAAGAACAAAAACATCATTTCGTTAGGCAGCTTTGGTGGATCTATCACATTAGGTTTCCACTCACCAATTAAGAACCAACCTGGAGAGTACGACTTGAAAGTTTACGGCAATGCATCTTATAATATGTATGGTACTGCTACAGGTGCGTTGGGTGGTAGTTCTGAACCAGGGATAGTACTTGTTTCAAAAGACACCAATGGCAACGGAATACCCGATGATGAATGGTATGAACTTGCCGGTAGCGAATATGGAACAATCAATGAGACTCGTAATTACGAAATCACCTATCGCCGCCCTACTCCACTCGATAATGATATTCCGTGGATAGACAATCAAGGCACAGAAGGTGTTGTTAGAAGAAATAGTTTCAATACTCAATCAACCTACTACCCACTTTGGATGGAAGAAGACGAAATCACCTTTAAAGGCACTCGCTTAAAAGACAATGTGGTGCTCGAAAAGAATATGTGGGTAGGTTATTGCTATGGATGGGGCTATGCCGACAATCACCCAAACAACACCGAACTGACTAAGTTCAAGATAGATTGGGCAGTAGATAAACTAGGCAATTCAGTAAAGCTCGACCAAATAGATTTTGTTCGCATCTATACTGCCACCAATCAAGATGCAGGTAATATGGGCGAAATATCGACCGAAGTAATGACTGTAGAGAATTTAAATTATAATCAAATAAATTAATCATTAAAGAACCAAGAAAATGAAAAAACTATCATTATGGCTACTTGCCAGTGTATTTGTATTGTCTGCTTGCAATGAAGACGACGTAACTATTAAAATTGAAAAAGTAGCTAGCTTTGAAAACTTAATCACTACTCCAGAGACTGACCTTATTGCAACAGAAGGCGAAGTAATTAGTGAATGGAGCAGCAAAACCACCTATAAAGACAATCAAGGTTTAATCGAATTCGATCACTACTTCTCTGAATGGGGTTTTGGCGGTGGCATGCTTTGTACAAACAAAACAGACATCACTACTCCAGGATATTTGAACAACAGTGCAATCACTGCCGGTGGCAAATCGGGCAATGTTTATATAACAGCCAATGGAGGAGAATTTTCTCCAGCTATTATCAGAAATCTACAAGCAGATTCTTATGAATTTAAAGGTGCTTATATTACAAACACAACCTATGCGTATCTTGCAGTTAAAGAAGGTAACGATGGATATTTGAATCAAACTAAATTCAATGCAGGCGACTGGTTTAAACTAGAAGCTGTAGGTTATACTGCAACTGGTACTGAAATTGGTCGCGTAGAAATGTATTTGGCAGATTATCGCGATGGCAAAACAGAAGTATTAAACACTTGGAAGTGGTTTGACTGGACTGCTATTGCTCGCGCCGCATACATTGACTTCATCTTAACATCTAGTGATACAGGAGAATATGGCATCAACACTCCTGCTTATTTCAGCATGGATGATGTAACATTAATCGAAAAATAAATCAATCTTTCCGCATAAAGAAATAGACCAAAGTAAAACAACTTTGGTCTATTTTTGTATATATTTGCCTCATACAATTTATTTAAAATTAAGTTTATTATGATTAGAATCAATGTTTTCATACAGGTATCTGAAGCTAACCGTACAGCTGTATTAGATGCTGCCAAAGAATTGACAGCTTGCTCGCTAAAAGAAGAAGGATGTATTGCTTACGACATATTTGAAAGTAGCACTCGCCCTGACGTATTAATGATTTGTGAAACATGGGCCGACGATGTTACTCTTGGAGCACACGAAAAGAGCGCACACTTCGCAACACAAGTTGGTAAAATGCAGGAATTAGCCGCTTTGAAATTAGAAAAATTCAACTTTTAAGCATTATATGCACTAGAAAATAGATGCGGTTTATTATACACAATAAGGTGAATAATAAACCGTATTTGTTTATATATAGTAAGCCAATAATAACAACACCCCCATGTTATACATTAAAACATCCGGATGTTTTATACCACAACATCCCCATGTTTTGCATAACAACATCCGGGTGTTGTTTATGCCATCTTTACTAAGACAGCATATAACATATTGATATTTCGTTTATTATCTGTTACAATACGATAATCTAATTTATTATGACAACACAAAGAAAAGTCTATAGGTCGCGTATCAGCATTTTATTGCTTATTATCATATCATTTATAACGATACCAGTAAGTATCTCACTTTTGCAAGATGGATCGCTGCTTGACAAAATCATTTATTCAAGCATTATTTTAATCTTTACACTTCTTATTACA
This sequence comes from uncultured Bacteroides sp., assembly GCA_947074345.1. Classification (GTDB taxonomy): domain Bacteria; phylum Bacteroidota; class Bacteroidia; order Bacteroidales; family Bacteroidaceae; genus Bacteroides. The sequence goes on from CAMTPH010000026.1 coordinate 26,498, forward strand.
GGTATACGCTATGTCATTTCGGGGAATATTCTGTTTATAAGAATCTGGTTTATACCCTTCGGAAAAGTCGATATCAATGAAATAAGTTCAATAAAGCGGTCATACAATCCATTATCATCACCTGCAGCATCACTAAAGCGACTTGCCATCTATCGGTATAGCAAACCCAATGTTGTTCATGCACTAATATCGCCCAACAGAGAAAAAGAATTCATAGAACAGTTAACACAAATCAATCCGAATATATGGGTTGACATGCCACAACGAGAAGAAAAAGGAGGTGTTTGCGATTGGGATATTTAATATCTCTATACCTAAGACTCAATATATAGAGTGTAAATTACATTATGGTATATACAAAAAAATCCCCCTAGAATAGAAATTCTAAGGGGAAATATAGAGTTAAGTTATTCAATAATCTACAGATTATTCAGCAACTAAAGTACAGATACTTACACGGTTCCAGTCTGGTTCAGAGAACATATTACCTACACCTTGACCTTCAGCAGAGATTCTAGAAGCAGAGATTTTATATTTTTGAACAAGCATGTTTTTAACAGCTTCAGCGCGTGCTTTAGCAACTCTTGCATTAACTTCTGCGCTACCTTCTGGAGAAGCATAACCCTTAATCACAACTTTAGAACCTTTGTTGTTTTTCAAGTAAGTTGCAATACGTTCTACATTTGGTATTTGAGAAGAAGAAACGCTTGTTTGACCTTGATTAAATGTTACTACAGACTCCATCGTTTTAGTAGATACAGTTTCTACAATAGGAGCTCTGTTCAAACATTCGTCTAGTTCGCTTTGTAGTTTAGCGATTTGACCGTTCAAATCATCAATTGTATTTTCAGCAACAGCCACTACTTCATTACAGTTAGTCAATTGTGTTCTTAGGTTATTGATATCTGAATTCAAGTTATCAATCTCGTTTTGATTATACAATTTTGCATACGAGAAGTGGTGTTTGTTATTGCTACCTTTGAAGTGATATACTACACCTGCATTCAATTGCAATACAGCATTGTTCACATTGAATTGAGTTCTAGAAGGGTTACCATTCATATCCCAAACAACAGCTGGTTTAAATGCAATTGTCCAAGCTTTAGCTTCTCCTAAATTAAAGTTGAAGTTCAAACCTGCTTTAGTAGAAAGAGAATTAAACACATTTCCTGCACCATATCCATGTAACCAACCTGCACCAGTTACAGTTTCGATTTCGAACAATCTTGGAGTTCCTTTATAACCACCAAATAGATTCATCAAGTTCACTTTACCAATTACTGATACATTTGAATGATCAAAAATTGTTTTGCTATCTGAAGTATTAACACCCCACATACCTTCTACGCCAACACCAACGATAGGAGTCAATTGTTTTGCAACTTCAAGTCCCATGTTAGCACGCATACTTTTCCAAAAAGGATTATTCGAAAGTGGAGTAACTACTCCCCCATTAACTCCAATACTCCAGTTGTCTGTCATTTTTGCACCTACTAATCCTTGCGCTTGTACTGTAATAGCTGATGATGCGATTAAAGCAACAGCAACCATCATTTTCATTTTCTTTTTCATCTTTTTTAATTAAATTATCTTTAATAGTAGCTTTCGGCGTTAAAATTAGTAATAATACAAAACCACAAATCACACACATGTTAATTTTTAATCTTTTTACACAATAGTTATTCTTCATTCACACCACAAGTTTATATGTTATACAACACATATTAGCGCTAAATCGACGTGTTATACAACATCTTAAACTATTAATTTACTGACATATAACTACTATTTCTCCATCGTTAATCGACAAACTACATACGAAAAATATTATCTTTTTTAGCATTGAGTACAAATAGACATATTTAGTCAAATTAATATTTAAAAACTAGCACTAACATTTTGTCACGATATTGTTGCATATTTAAAAGCAATCTACTACTTTAGTCATACATAAACAATAAATATACTATAATGGAATTACCTTTTGCAGAGTCTTGGAAAATCAAGATGATAGAACCTATCAGAAAAAGCACATACGAGGAACGCAAACAATGGATGAAAGACGCTCACTATAACTTATTTCAAATAAAATCAGAACAAGTTTATATAGACCTTATTACCGACTCAGGCACCGGAGCAATGAGCGATAGGCAATGGGCGGCAATGATGATAGGCGATGAAAGTTATGCTGGAGCATCTTCTTTCTTTAATTTACAACACACCATTCAACAGCTAACAGGCTTTGAATACATAATACCTACACATCAAGGACGTGCTGCTGAGAATGTTTTATTTTCGTATTTGGTACACGAAGGAGATATTATTCCGGGCAACTCACACTTCGACACCACCAAAGGACATATTGAAGGAAGAAAAGCCGTAGCTCTTGATTGTACCATTGACGAGGCTCGTAATACCCAATTGGAGTTACCGTTTAAAGGCAATGTTGACATCCGTAAACTAGAAGATGCTTTAGAGAAATACGCTGAGCGTATCCCATTTATTATTATTACAATTACTAATAATACAGCTGGCGGTCAACCTGTTTCAATGCAAAATCTGCGTGAAGTAAGAGAATTGGCCAATAAGTATAACAAGAAAGTCTTATTTGACTCGGCTCGATTTGCCGAAAATGCTTATTTCATAAAAACTCGTGATACAGATTATAAAGACAAAACCATAAAGGAAATAGTACGTGAGATGTTTGATTTGGCAGATGGAATGACCATGAGTGCTAAAAAGGATGGCATCGTTAATATGGGTGGATTTATTGCAACTCGCTTAAAAGACTGGTATGATGGAGCAAAAGGTTACTGCGTACAGTTTGAAGGCTACCTGACTTATGGCGGCATGAATGGCAGAGACATGAATGCACTAGCTGTAGGATTAGATGAAAATACTGAATTCGACAATCTTGAATCTCGCATCAGACAAATACAATATTTAGCAACCAAGCTAGATGAATATGGTATTCCATATCAACGACCTGCCGGTGGCCATGCTATTTTTGTTGATGCAACAAGAGTTCTAACACATGTGCCCAAAGAAGAATTTCCTGCGCAGACATTGGCTATTGAGTTATATCTTGAAGCCGGTATTAGAGGATGTGAAATAGGATACATACTTGCCGATCGTGACCCCATTACTCGCGAGAATAGATTTAACGGACTAGACTTATTGCGTTTGGCTATTCCCCGACGTGTATATACTGACAACCATATGAACGTAGTAGCAGTAGCATTAAAAAATGTGTTTGATAAACGAGAATCGATAACTCGTGGAGTACGTATTATTGAGGAAGCTTCACTAATGAGGCATTTTACTGTGAAACTAGAAAGAATTGCTGATTAAATATATACTAATTTATATAGAGAGAGAGTGAAAGAGCCGCAATCATTGATAGTTATAATAAACTACATGGTTGTGGCTCTCATTTTTTATCAACTTGCCATGTCAACACAAATTCGGAATCTAACAAGTAATTCATTTCGAATATTTGCAAACGATTCGTCTTATATTCACGTGTTTCAAACATTCCTTCTTCTTGAACAAGAAAAGGAAGAATATGCAGATGATGTTTAAAATCAATTTCTATGTCATTAATACTCTTAAACATGGTCTCTTTTGCAGACCAATGAAGCAAAAGACTCCATGTACTATCACCATTAAATGTATTTATGACCTCATCATCTCGGAGAAACTTAGCAGATACTTTATGAATACGTTGTGCATAATATTCAATATCAATACCCACAGATACAGTTTTGCTAACAATAACCGCAACATATCCTTTGGTATGCGAAATACTAAGATACCATTCATCATCTATTATAAATGGCTTACCATCCGGATGATATTGCACAATATGATGTTCACCAATTAAATGATTGAGCAATACACGTACCGACAACCATTCTTGTATGCGATGAGGAGTTTTAAATTGAGCGATGGCTTGTTCGTAATAAGCCTTTTCGGGCAAAAGAGATAGTAGTTCAGAAATAGGTTCTTCCATTTTCCAAACACCCAATAGATAATTCTCGCCTTGACGATTTAAAAAGATTGCCATTTAATTATTCTTCGCCAGTTACTTCTGGTTCATTGATGGTAAACTTAACTTTCAAGATACGGCGATTATCCATTTCTAATACTTTGAAATCGTAATTTGAGTAACTCACAACTTCATTCAAAGTGGGGAATTCACCTTTTATCTCCAAAACCAATCCGGCTAAAGTATCAGCTTCACCAGATACTTCTTCAAATATTTCCTCGTTTAATTTCGTTACTTTATAGAAGTCTGTCAGGAGTGTTTTTGCTTCGAATATCCATGAATGATCATCGACAACAGTATAAGTATGCTCTTCGTCATCGTATTCATCTTGAATTTCACCTACAATCTCTTCTATGATATCTTCCATAGTAACAATGCCTGATGTGCCTCCAAATTCGTCTACAACAACAGCAATATGGATTTTATTAGTTTGAAAATCGCGCAACAAGTCATCAATCATTTTGGTTTCTGGAACAAAATATGCTGGACGAATTAATGATTGCCAACGAAAATTATCACCTTTAGTTACATGAGGCAATAAATCTTTGATATACAAGATACCTTTGATATCATCCCTATTATCGGCATATACAGGAATACGTGAGTATGCATTATCAATAATGCATTTCATGACATCTTTAAAAGGAGTGCGAATATCAAGATCGACTACATCAAGACGAGATGTCATAACTTCTTTGGCGGTTTCACCACCAAAACGGATTATACCCTCAAGAATATTATTTTCTTCGGTAAGTTCGGTTTTGTCTGTCAATTCGAGTGCCTGAGACAACTCATCAACAGAAATATTGTGACGTTTGCGTGTAAACATTTTATTTAGAAAAGCGGTTGAGTGAACTAATAGAAATGATAAAGGTTTAAAAACACTGCGTAATACATAGATACCCGGAGCTGCAAAACGACAGAACTTTAATGTTTTCTGAGTAGAATATATCTTTGGCATAATCTCACCAAAGAGCAATAACAGAAATGTTAAAGCAACGGTCAATACTACAAATTCGGCAATAGGTGAATGAAATTCAAAAACCTTCATAAAGAAGAAGTTACAAAGCATAATAATCATCACATTCACAAAATTGTTTGTAATGAGAACTGTCGCTAGTAAACTTTCTGAATTATCGAGTAAACTACGTATTTTTGTATCTGAAGGATGTTTTCCTTCATCCACATTACTAAGATCAGAAGGGGAAAGTGAGAAAAAGGCAATCTCTGAAGCGGATGCAAAACCGGATGCAAACAAAAGCATACCAGCTGAAATAATAGCAATAACTGCTGTGAAAGATGGTGGGTTGACGGTGATACCGTTGAATATATCTGTCAACTGACTTAAATAATCGTCCGAGTCCAAAATTTTGTATTTTAATTAAACAATATATATCAAGAGTAGCATTATACTACTCTCGATATATGTATCTTAAAACGGTAAATCGTCTGTTGTAGCTGAATTATCTTGCGATGCAGCAGCAGGTTGAGTAGGAACAGCTTGTGCAGAAGCAGCAACAGTTGGTTGAGCTGTAGCAG